>LUJO01000037.1 GCA_001689405.1 Candidatus Homeothermus arabinoxylanisolvens
GAATTGCACCACAAACATACTATCTACCGCAAAACAGCTGTTATTTGCAGGTCTCACTGTATCGTGGCCTTTGTTGCGTTGTGTTATGCGCTATTCTTGCGTGGGTAAAGAAAAAGGCCGAGTCATTGACTCAGCCTTTATGTAGTAACGGTAGAATATGTCGTATTACCAGATAACCACCATCTCTTCGGCGGGACGGTACATCTTGTCGCCGGCCTTTATGCCGAATGCCTCAAAGAACGGGGCGATGTTGCGGAGAGTGACGTTGACACGGTTTTCACCGAGTGAGTGTACGTCGCCGGTAGTGAGGTTGCGTATCTCCTCGTCGCGGATGTTGCCGGCCCAGATGTTGGCATAGTTCATGTAGTAAACCTGCATCGGGTCGTAACCGTCGATTTTGGCCTCGGGCGAATTGATGTCGACACCCTTTTTCTTCTGCGAGTCAAGGAATGCGGTGCGTGATACACGCAGACCGCCTTGGTCGGCTATGTTCTCGCCGAGTGTGTACTGGCCGTTGGCATGGAGTCCGGGCAATACTTCAACTTCGTCAAACTGCTCGATAAGTCCCTTTGTGAGCTTGGCAAACGCTTCGGCATCCTCGGGAGTCCACCAGTTGACCATGTTGCCTTCGGCATCGAAGTTGCGGCCCTGATCGTCGAAGCCGTGGGTCATCTCATGACCGATGACTACGCCTATGCCGCCGTAGTTCTCGGCGTCGCTGGCCTCGGGGTCAAAGAACGGTGCCTGAAGAATGGCTGCGGGGAACACGATTTCGTTGGCAAGCGGATTGTAGTATGCGTTGACTGTCTGTGGAGTCATGCCCCACTCGGTGCGGTCGACCGGTTTGCCCCATTTGGCATAGGTCTCGGCCTGATGCCACATGCCTACGTTGTGCATGTTTTCGTAGTATGACAGCTTGGGGTCGATGTTAAGTGTGCTATAGTCTTTCCACTTGTCGGGATAGCCGATCTTCACGGTAAATGCATTGAGCTTCTTGATGGCGTTGAGTTTGGTGTCGTCGCTCATCCATGACAGATTGATAATGTGCTTGCCAAGTGCCGTGCGCAGGTTTTCAACAAGGCCGAGCATATACTCCTTGGATGACTCGGGGAAGTACTTCTCGACATAGAGCTGGCCCACGGCTTCGCCCATGGAACCTTCGGCGGCGCCGAGAGCGCGCTTCCAGCGGGGACGCTGCTGCTGCACTCCGCTGATGACTTTGTTGAACTCAAACGATGCGTTGGTGAAGTCGTCGCTAAGCGTCGAAGCGGCCTGTGCCACATACTTCCACAGATAGTAGTCCTTGATTTCGCGGTCGGTAAGTGAACCCATGAGGTTGTTGGCCTGAGCCACGGAGCTAAGTTCGGTCACGATGACACTGGCCGGCGACTCTATGCCCATTGTCTCGATAAAGAAGCGGTCCCAGTTTACGTTGGGGTACATCTGCTTGAGCTGCTCAAACGAGCGCGGGTTATACATAGCCGGTATGTTGCGGCTCTGCTCGCGGGTCCATGCCGAGTCAGCGAGAGCTGTCTCGATTTTCATGACATTTTTCATGATGCGGTTGGCGTCTTTCTTGGAGTAGCCGGCATTCTGCATCTGCTTTACGATAAGCTTCTGATAAGCCTCGCGCACTTCCTTGTTGCGCTTGTCGTTCTGCAGGTAGTAGTCGCGGTCGCCGAGACCCATGCCGCCTCCGCTCACGTACATGGCATAGACTTTGCTGTTTGACAGGTCCTCCATGGGGCCTGCTCCGAAGAAGGGGCTTGCGTAGTTGCCGTGCATCCACAGGAAGAGGTCTTCCATGCCCTCGTGGGGAGTGGTCTCTATCTTTTTGAGGTCGGCTAGGATAGGCTTGGCACCCTCGGCATTACGGCGCACGGAGTCCATGGCCTGCGAGTATATGGTCCATACCTTGAAAGCCACTGTGCCGGGCTCGGGGTTGGTAGCGCCGAGGTTGAGCACGATGTTCTTGACGCGCATCTCCGACGAGTCGTTAAGGATATTGAAGTTGCCGTAACGGGCGAACTCGGGTGTCAGCGGGTGGGCGTCCTGCCATCCTTTGTTGACATGTTTGTAGAAATCGACCGATGCCGGAGTGGACTTGTCGAAATAAGCCGGATTAAGGCTCTTCAGATGCTCCTCGGCCGAAAGAGTCAGTGCGCCGGTCAGTGCCAACGCCATGAAAAGTTTAAGTGATTTCATAATGTGAATTATAATGGTCAATTTGTTTTCGCACTACAAATGTAGTGAAAAATGTGTTATGTTGTTGTATTTACCGGGCCATTTCACGCAGCACGAGAGGGGCTTCGGGGCCCATGTTGAAAATCAGGTCGAGCACGCTCAGTCCGGGGGTGAAGCCGAAACGCGAGGCCCATATCTGATAGTAGGGTATGTCTTTTACCGGAGCGGCACAGGCGCCGGCTGGGGCAACAGCTTCCGTGCGGTCGCCGCAACCTATGCCGAGCGCCCGGCGGCAGAAGCGGTCTATGGCGGCGTCAAGGTCGACAAGCAGCTCTATGTCGCCCGAATAGGCCGGCTGCAGGTCGTCGGCGTAGTACTCGAAGTAGGGTGTGCGTCCGTAGGCCGAACATATGGCACCCCAATGTACATGCCACCAGTCGCCGTGGGTCGACACCCTGACATCGGACAACCGTGTGCTGCGCCACACCTGAGGCTTCTCGAGAGGCACGGTAAGACGCTGCACTCCGTTGGGCCCTTCGATGACACACCTGTGGCATTCCTTGTCGCGCTTGTTGAAGCGGCGCGTCACATCGATCGTCACCGCGCCGTACCGGGCCTTGTCGGCATAATAACGTACGCTGCCGCAGTATGCCGGCGGCAACGTGACGGCAAGTTCGGGATATATGACGAGCGGACTATGCTTCATAGTCATTTATCGGGATTGGCCGACTTGAGCACGCGCTCCCAGCGTACGCCTCCGTTAAAGAGGCTCTTGTCCTTGTCAAACGATACAAGCACCCTCCACGGTTTGCCTACTATATGGTCCTCGGGCACGAAGCCCCAGTAGCGCGAGTCGGCGGAGTTGTCGCGGTTGTCGCCCATCATGAAGTAGTAGTCCATCGCGAAGGTGTAGGTCTTTGCCGGCTTTCCGTCTATATACACAGTGCCGTCCTTTATGTATGCGTCATAGTGGCCTTCGTAGTTGCGTATGCAGCGGTTGTATATCTTCCACGTATAGTCGTCGAGTTTTATGCTCTTGCCTTTCTGCGGTATCCACAACTCGCCGTAGTCGGCACGTGTCCAGCTGTCAGACACACCGGCGGGGAAGAGCGGAGTCTGTTCGGTGGCGGGCACTTTCATTATGCGGGCCGTGCGCGGGTTGGCTTTGAGCTTCTCGATCATGGCCGGAGTGAGGGGCGACACATAGATAGCCGGTACGGAACCGTCGTCATTGACCATGAAGCCGTTCATGGCCACATTGCGCAGCTCGCCGGGAGCCACGGGCACTGTGTTGCGGTCGTCGGCGCTTATGCCAAGCTCCTCCCAGTCATGCTCAGACATGCCGCCGTCGCGCATCTGGAAGAAGTAGTTGAACTGGACATTCTCGGGCTGTGCCATGGGTTTGCCGTCGATGTATATGACGTCGTCCACTATTTTTATGCGCTCGCCCGGAAGCCCTATGGCACGCTTGACATAGTTCTCGCGGCGGTCGACCGGACGGTATATGACATCGCCGAACTGCTCCTTGTTGTTGTGTACGGCGAAGCGCCCGAGCATCGACACGAGCGTGTAGTAGTCGGGGTTGGTCACTTTGGTCGTCACCGTATCGCCGGCCGGAAAGTTGAATACCACTATATCGCCGCGCTCCACATTGCCGAGGCCTTTCAGGCGGCGGTACTTCCATTTCGGCCACTCGGTGTAGCTCTTGGTGTTGATTACCGGCAGCGTGTTCTGCACGAGCGGGAAGTGTATGGGGGTCATGGGCACACGCGGACCGTAAGCCGTCTTGTTGACCCACAGATAGTCGCCCACGAGAAGCGTCTTTTCGAGCGATGACGACGGTATCTGATAGTTCTGTCCTATGAATGTGAACACGAAGTATACAAGTATGAGCGCGTACACGATGGCGTCGACCCAGCTCATCACGCTCTTCACAACTTTATTTTCGCTTTTTTTCCACCATGTGAAGGGTATGTATCCGGTGATGTAGATGTCAAAGAGGAGCAGCAGGAATATGAGTACCCACCAGCTGCCGAGCCAAGCCACCCATGCGGTGAATATGGCGGCCACAACGGCAAAACGTATCCAACGTGTGGTCTTGACCGCTTTTACGCGGCGCTTGAAGTCATCGCCGAAAGAGCGGCTGTTATTGTCGTTTGTCATAATTCTTATTTGATAATGTCAAGCAGTTGCGGACGGCCTATCATCGAGTGCATCATCTCGTCCATGGTGAGGAAGCCCTTTTTCCCTACGGTCCATTCGGCGGCAATGACCGCTCCGAGAGCGAATCCTTCGCGCGACTTGGCTTCGTGCATTATTGTCACGGTGTCGACCGGGCTGTCCCACGATACGATGTGTGTGCCCGGCACCTCGCCGATGCGCTCGTGGTCTATGACTATGTTGCCGGTGCCGTCAGCATGGTTTTCGGTCCATCCCTTGACCGCCTTGTCGCACGCCATTATACCCTCGGCAAGTGTGATGGCCGTGCCGCTGGGGTGGTCGAGTTTGTGTATGTGGTGTATCTCCTTCATAGCGGGGTGATACTGGGGGAAACCCTCCATCAGCGATGCGAGGTAACGGTTGACGGCAAAAAACAGGTTTACTCCGAGAGAGAAGTTGGAGGTCCAGAAAAATGTAGCCTTACCTTCGTCGCAAAGGGCTTTTATCTCGGGCATGGCGTCGAGCCATCCGGTGCTGCCCGACACCACAGGCACTCCTGCGGCAAACGCCCGCTTGTAGTTGGTTACAGCGGTGGATGGAGTGGTGAACTCTATGGCTACATCGGCCGAAGCAAACTCTGCCGAGTCAAATTCGTCCTGATTGTTTACGTCTATACGACTTACTATCTCATGGCCGCGGCTCAACGCTATCTTCTCGATGGCTTTGCCCATCTTGCCGTAGCCTATCAATGCTATTTTCATATTTACCAATATTTTGCACAAAATTACGCATTTCTTCACTTATCGCGAAATAAAACTTTAAAAACGGTAGTATACATTGCGGTGCGGTGCCGCTACAATCGGCTAAACGGCAATTTTATATCGAGTTACGTAGTTGTCGTGGTATGATGTCCTTGTTAACTGATGTTAAAATTGGGGGGGGTATTGTCAAAGCGGAGAGGCGAATATAACTTTGCGGTGCAAATCGGAAGCCGCACAGCTTCCGAAAAGGAGATTACACTACCTCGGCAATTCGGCCTTTCACGGCTGAAAGTAGTGGGACGGCTCTTCTCCTTAAACAGTTATTACATATCCTGCGTCCCGTCTGGCAGAATCTTGGTACTAACCCGCATGTATCACGTTTTGAGTTACATGCAGAAAGAAGACAGATTCTATGCGTATGACGGTTGACAAAATACCGACAGACTTAAATTCAATTATCCGTTTCAGGCACCGCGGCAGCGGGGTCCGACTTTTTATGTGCAATTATTTAATGGGCTCAGCCCGCTTTGTAGATCAATTATTGTAACATCACAAAAACATTTAACAAGATGAAGAAATGTATTTTTCTTGCGTTGTCCCTTATGTTGGGATGTTCGTTAGTAACAATGACCTCGTGTAGCAGTGACGATGACGGCGAGGGTGGCGGCAACAACGGCCCCGGCTCGGTCGAGGCGGTCAATCCGGCCAAAGTGTTTCCACAGGGTCTGCCTGCAAGGGTAGGTGGAGAGGCTGTGACTACCGACGCTGAAGGTCGTGTCACGGCTATAGGTTCCGACGTCCGGTTTATCTACAATTCTGCCGAGGCCGGACGTGCGCAGTCGAGCTACGATATGGTCATGAAGGTTAGATATGATGGTGACCCGTACACCATAAACATATCGCTGAACGCCGACGGTTTTGTAAGATATGCCTGCTCAAGAGACAACGAATGGACCATCAGCTACAACAGCGAAGGCCGTATAAGCTCAATCTATCACAAACCTCTTGATGATGACGGCATAAGTGCCGACTACTCTGTCAGCTATAAGAACGGCAATCCGGTGGCTATGACGGCCAAAGGCGGCGGTCATAAAAGCACTGCCAAAATAACTTATACCGACGGTTCTCATTCTTCAGGCATAGCAAACAAGGGTTATTATATAATGTGGTATGACGGTTACGGAGGTTTTGACTTTGAGGAACTTCAGAAAGCATACTACGCCGGACTGCTTGGCAAAGGCCCCGAGCTCCTTCCCTTGAAATTGGAACAGGAATTAGGGTCTTATAGAAGCACGGAGGAGTATGACTGGACTCTTGACAGCAACGGCTATCCGGCATCTGTTTTCTGTAGCTACGAAGACTACGATGACGGTGAGCTTGAAGAGGGTAGCTGGACCGACTATTTCAGCTGGTAGAGTATAAGAGGATGTTTATTTTCAAGTGTACCCCGTTTAAATCAAAACATAGATTCAAATAATATATATTAACAACCAATCAAAATTTCAAGATTATGAAAAAATTATTTCTTGCAGCTTTTGCTGTAGTATGCGCTCTCGGAGCGTCGGCTCAAACTTTGTGGGATGGCGAAGCCGCCGAAAAGCAGTTTACTCTCGGTGTACGTGCCGGTCTTAACATCGCTGACATGACCGATACACCCTCCGGAGTGGATTCAAGAACAAGTTTCCATGCAGGTCTTTCGGCTGACTGGAATATCGTAAACAGCTTCTCGCTCAACTCCGGTATCCTCTACACCGGTAAAGGTGTTAAGGACCTCACCGCCGACTTTATCGAGATACCCGTCTACGCATCTTATCGTCTTAACTTTGCCGAGGCATCGCAGCTTCAGGTCAACTTCGGTCCCTACTTCGACTTCGGTATCGCAGGCGACGCTTTCAAGGACGAGGCCGACGGCAAACGCTTCCAGATGGGTCTCGGCGTAGGTGCCGGCTACACATTCCACAAATTCTTACTTGGCGTACAGTACCAGTTCGGCATGACCAAAGCCGCCAGTGGTTTCGACTCCAAGTACAACAACCTTGCCATATCACTCGGATACAATTTCTAAATAACGTAAGCAATCCTTGTTTGAGTCTGCGGCTACTTGTGAGTCGCAGACTCTTTTTATAACTCCCTGATTATTAAAAGAGGCAGCAGTAAAACCCGGTCGAAATGTTAATGTTCGTTCATTGACCTTTTAGATGTCGGTCCGGTGTTTGTATACGGATATAAAAAAACGCTCCTTGTAAGGAACGCGTCAATTAATTCATTTTTTTAACGAAGCCGATTATCGGTTGTCGGCTTCATGCAGATAAAGTTCAGCGCTTGCTATGCAATAGTTCACTGTACGATACACTTTAGCTGCTGCTTTCAATAAGTTACTCATAGTTGATAAAATTTAAATTAAACCTAAAACCAAACTCCCGAAGGAGTAATCAATCATTATTCGTCTTTAAAACGCTGCAAAGTTAGTAAATGTTTTTGAATTATGCTATAAAACATATTTTTATTATTTCTTAACAGTGGGGTTGGCTTTTGTAAGCATGCCTGAATCACGCAGCCGATAGCAGTAAGCACGAGTCTTTTCAGACTCGACACGGGTTGATGTAATTTCCCGACCGGGCACTTCGTACCCGGCTTACAGATGGCGCGAGTGTTGCAGAACTCCCTCAAAAAAGTAAG
>LUJO01000038.1 GCA_001689405.1 Candidatus Homeothermus arabinoxylanisolvens
TTTTTTGAGGGAGTTCTGCAACACCCTCCTTGGCGAAGAGGAAGCCCATCATCGATGCGGAGTCGAGGTCATCGGGCACGGTGTCGGTGTTCTGGTAGTGGCGTATGGCCTCGGTGAGCCGGGCCTGACTTGCGGCGTCGAGGTGTGAGATGGCGACAGTCCATTCTTGGTCAAATTTCATAGCACAGTCGGTTTATGGGTGTTTTTCACCGACAAATATAATACACGAAAGGGCCGGATTTATGCACAATCGGCGTAAAGGCAAAATTTAACAGTCAAATTAGGCTAATTGATAACGGCAGTATAAGCGCGGCCGAGGGCTGCGGGTGGAGGCTTTATCTTTTGGGGAGAGACTTTTCGTAGGCGAACCGGGGACCCCACGGGAAGGTGTGCAGGCCGTGAGCGAGGTAATGGCGGCGTGTGAGGATGTGCTGCATGACTTTGTTTTCAATGCCGGTGTCGACACGTATGGCATCTATGCCGCTGTCAGCGGCCTCTTTCTCAAGAAGGTCAAAAAATATGCCGGCTACACCTTTGCCGCGATAAGCATCGGAAACGGCCATGCGGTGTATGACACCATAGCGTCCTTTGCAATGCCATATATCGCCCAAAGTATCGTAGCCCGGATCGGAAGTAATCAATGACGCATAGGCCACAGGCGTATCGCCGTCAATCAACAGCCGGGCGCCACCAAGAATGATGTCATCTTCAATAGTATTTTTGTCGGGATACCCGTCGTTCCACTGCACAAATCCCTGCTCGCGCTGCGCCCTGCGTCCGGCATCGGTAATCGAAAGGATAACGGGGATATCGGATATTTCAGCGCGCCGAAGTATCATAATTCATTAACAGGAACAGTGGTGTACAACTCGACAAGAAGTCCGGCGATATCGGCACACATGCGGCCATTGACAAGATAGCCGTCGGGAAGCACCTCCACCACCGTATCACACCAAGTCTGCGACGAACAACGGTAACCGTTACGGAGCAAAGCCTTACGCACCATGGCCGAACGAGGTCCGGTGCCGACAAGACAGACTTCAGTACAAGTGTTCCAGTCAATGACAAAAGAACCGGAGCTGTCATCAAACGCCACACCGGCACTATCAAAATAGCGCGCTATGCTGCCGTCAAGCGAGAGATCTTCAGGAGTACCTGTAACGACACCCTGCATCTTGTCGATAAGCCATAATCTGTCGGCCATCTGCAGGGCAAGCTCAATATCATGAGTGGACATGAACACTGTTATACCCCTTTGACGGGCAAGACCGTGGAGCAAACGCATTATCTCCACCTTGCTCGGATAATCGAGAAATGCCGTAGGCTCGTCGAGGAATATGACCGGGGTTTCCTGCGCCAGCGCCTTGGCGATCATGACTTTTTGCCGCTCACCGTCGCTGAGAGTACTGACCATACGGTCGGAAAGCGCCTCGATGCGTACGGCGGCCATGGCCTCCTCCACCACGGCGGCGTCATCGCCCGACAAGGAGCCCCAGAAGCCGGTATAAGGACTACGACCGAGGGCTACCAGCTGGCGGACCGTCATACTGCTGACATTGACCTTCTCGGTAAGCACCACTCCTATGGTACGTGCTAGCTCCGAATCGTCATAATCGGCCAACGACCGACCATTGATATATATATCGCCCGATACGGAGGGTTGAAATGCAGACAGAGTCTTCAAAAGAGTAGACTTGCCGGCGCCGTTAGGCCCGAGAAGACACGTCAGCTCACCGCTATATAACGCGGCGTCAAAAGGCTGCGTGACAATCACGTCGCCTTTTCTGCCATGATAGCCGGTAGCAAGCCGAGAAACGACAACTGTATCAGTCCTACCCATTGCGGATCAGCGTTTGAAGAAGCGGTACACCTTACGGATCTGCTTGCCGGCCTGAAAAGCGAGCAGAGCATAATCCAATATGGAGAATCCGGTAAATACCTTGCGGAAAAGTCCTGAAGATGAAGCCTCGGCCGAAGGCTTCCCGCTCATGATACGGTTGGCGGAAAGCATGACCCTCTCCTTCTCCATCTCCATTTTCACATGGTTTATGGCGCGCTGGTAGCGCAATTCGTCAAGTGTATACCCCGACCAGTTCTTCAGGCCGTGAGTCTCTTTGGCAGGTAATAATTTTTGCGTGCTCATAATTGTTTTTCGTCATTAGAGGGTTGAGAAGAAACTTCAGGATTTTCGAGGAACAACCGCGACAAAAAGCGCGCTATAGGGTCGGTAAGAAGCGGCTTACGGAATATATACACCGCCAGCCCCAATAACAGATATACCCCACCCATAATCAGGAAACACCACATCACGGGAAGCACCTGCGCAAGGATAAGCACCAATGCTATCGAGATAAAGAAAAACGCGCATGCACACAATATAACAAGCAGCACGCCCATTATACCCTGCGAGAACAGCACTGTCGCTTTCTCAATTGACAACAGCCTCAGATTCTCAAAATACAGCTTACCCCACTCTCTCACATTGGCCCATGACGCCTTAAGATCATCATTTCTTTCACTCATAAAGACAAACAGTTATAGCACGTTGAACAATATACGCCAACCGGCACGGGACATGCCGGGCCGATTGACGCAGTTGTCATATAATCCTGAATAAACAATCAGCCGTCGGCAGTTTAATCCTCCAGATCCTGAGTCAGTTGCTCAACCAAAGCATCGACATCGGTTTCGGAGCATATTATGCCCTTCTTACGGAGAATGTCACATATGCGTTCACGCAAATCGGCCCCTTTCTCGGGAGCGAACAACAATGCGGCACCTGCGCCAACGAGCGCGCCGCCTACAAACGCCGATATAAGTCCAAGACTATTATTCATAATCAATTCGTTTTTGGGGTTATTACGCGGTTTTATTACTTGCTGAGCTCATTTGCAATCTCATCGACGAGTTTCTCCATCTTGTCTTTTTTAAGACTGATGCCTTTGTCTTTGAGAAAATCCATGATGCGGTCGCGAGTATCCTCACCCTTCTCCGGAGCGAGAAGCAGCCCCACGGCAGCACCTGCGACAGCACCGCCCAAAACGGCTAAAATAATGTGTAACGGTTTCATTCTTGTTTAGTTTAACGGTTAATATTAATCAATCGATGTAAATATAACACTTTCACGAGCAAAAAGTAGGATGACATCCTCACTTTTTTTCATCATTACATCGCAAAAGCGTTGAAACCGCCGTCAACCACAGCTACAGTACCGGTAACAAACGACGCCGCGTCGCTGATAAGATACTGTATCGTGCCGCACAGCTCTTCGGGGCGACCGAAACGCTTGAACGGAGTCTGTCTGATGACATCGGCCCCGCGCTCCGTGAGCGAACCGTCAGGGTTAGTAAGGAGCGCCCTGTTCTGATTGGTCAGGAAAAAGCCGGGGGCAATGGCGTTGACTCGTATGCCGGGCGTAAACTTTGTAGCCACCTCATTGGCAAGGAACTGAGTGAAGTTGCTTATGCCGGCCTTGGCCGCAGCATATCCGAGCACTCTCGTCATAGGACGGAATGCAGCCATTGAGGAGAAATTGACGATAGCACCCTTGCCGGCCTCAACCATAGGCTTCAGAAACACCTGACTGGGGATAACGGTACCGGTAAGATTGACATTGAGCACCCGCTCAAACTCGGCAATCTTTATGTCGAAGAATGTGCCGTCGGGTTTAATCGTAGCTCCGGGCATGTTGCCTCCGGCGGCATTAAGCAGAGCGTCGACCTTGCCGTAGCGGGCCAGAATATCACGGCAATTGCCTTCCACTACAGCCTCGTCGAGCACATCGGTCACGAGAAACATGGCCTCGCCGCCCTCTGCCTTGATATCGGCGACAATCTTGTCGCCCTCTTCCTTGCGGCGGCCCATAAGCACCACTTTGGCTCCCTGCGAGGCAAGATAACGTCCGATACAGGCACCAAGCACTCCGGTGCCGCCTGTTATTACGACCACACGGTCCTTAACTGAAAAAAGTTCGTTCATCGTTATATAGTATTTTATTGTCAAATAACACCGTCGGCAATATCGCGGTCCACGGCAGCCATGACACCCTCGACCTGTCCGAGAGCGAGCATACGCCCGTGGAACGAGTATCCGGCATTGTATCCCATCTTTTCGTCGCCAAGCATAAGGGGCGCATGATCGACGCGCATGGGCAGACGGGGATTGGTCTTCTCGAATATTCTCACAAGCTCCACGATATCGGCACGGCCGCCAAGGTGCGAAGCCTCGCGGAAGTCGCCGTTGGGCAGCACCGAAGTACTGCGCAGGTGCACAAACCATGTACGGTCGGCATACTTACGCGCCAATGCGGGCACATCATTGTGTGCTCCGGCACTCAATGAGCCGGCACAGAACGTCAAGCCGTTGTGGGAATCGGGCACCGCGTCAAGAAACCACTTAATATCGTCATCGCATGTAACGATACGCGGGAGTCCGAGTATCTGCAACGGAGGATCGTCGGGATGCACGCACATGTTGACGTCATACTCGCGACACACGGGCATAACGGCCTCAAGGAAATACTTCATGTTCTCGCGCAGACGGTCGCGGTCTATGCCCTCATACAACTTGAGCAATTCACGGAAAGTATTGACGGGAGCAAGGTCGTCCTCGGAAATGTTGCCGTTTACAAAACCCTGAGTCTTGACTATAATATTTTCCACAAGACGGCGCTCGCCCTCGGGAGTCATGCGTCCGCGCAGTTCGGCAAGGCGCGCCAGAGTCTCCTCGTCATAATCTTTTTCGGCCCCCTCGCGACGCAGTATGTCGCAATCGAAGTAAGCAAACTCGGCCTTGTTGAAGTAGAGATTGGATGTGCCGTCGCCGTTGGGATACTCAAGGTCGGTACGCGCCCAGTCGAGCACGGGCATGAAGTTGTAGCACACGGTCTTCACGCCGGCCTTGCCGAGATTGGCGAGACTCACCTTGTAATTCTCGATAAGGCGGTCACGGTCTTCACCGCCGTATTTGATGGATTCACTCACCGGCAGACTCTCGACCACCGACCAGCGCAGTCCATGCTCCTCGATAAAATCCTTCATCTTCATGACCTCGTCATAGCTCCAAACCCCACCGTTGGGTATGTGATGCAGCGAAGTCACTATGCCCTCGACACCTATCTGGCGAAGCATGTCGAGAGTTATCTTGTCATTCGGTCCAAACCATCTCCAAGTTTTTTCCATATCAATGTATTTTACAGGTCAAAATAATTTTTAGCGTTATTATAACATATGTCCTCCACCATGGCCGCCACACGTGTCATTTCGGAAGCCGGGATAAGTCCACGCTCCATATCGTCGCCGATAAGACCGCACAACACGCGGCGGAAGTACTCGTGACGCGGATAGGACAGGAATGAACGGGAGTCGGTGAGCATGCCCACGAAGCGGCTCAGCAGGCCCTGCATGGAGAGCGCGTTCATCTGGTCGCGCATGCCGTAGAGCTGGTCGTTGAACCACCAACCCGAACCCATCTGAATCTTTCCGGGCACGGAGCCGTCCTGAAAATTGGCAATCATGGCCGCTACCATCGTATTGTCGGAAGGATTAAGATTATACAGAATGGTCTTTGCAAGACGGTCCTCGACATCAAGCGCATTAAGGAAGCGGGCCATAGCCTCGGCCGAACGCCAGTCGCCGATAGTGTCGAAGCCGGTGTCGGGGCCGAGTGTACGGAACATGCGTGAGTTTACGTTGCGCAACGCTCCGAAATGGAACTGCTGCACCCACCCTTTTGCATGATTCATGCGTGCGAGTTCAAGCAGTATGGCAGTCTGAAGCTTCACGACCTCGTCATCGGCAAGCCGCTCACCGGCCATAACCCTCGCATAGAGGGCCGCGGCCTCGTCGCGACTGCAGGGCGCCCACAGCATGGTGTTGAGTCCGTGGTCGGCCACGGTACATCCGCATGAAGCGAAATAATCATGGCGCAGGGCAAGGGCAGCCAACAGGCCGTCATAATCGGCCACCGACACTCCGGCCACCTCGCCGAGACGCTCCACATAACTTCTATATGCGGCAGGATCGGCCACCGCCATAGCCTTGTCGGGACGCCAAGCCGGCTTCACCTTCACGGCAAAACCGCTTTGCGCTATGGCTTTGTGCCAACGGAGATCGTCGACCGGGTCGTCGGTAGTGCACACGACCTCCACTTTGTAGTGCAACATGAGGCCACGGGCGCTCATGGCGGGATCGGCAAGCCGTTCATTGCAGGCGTCGTAAATGCGTCGGGCCGACGAAGGATTGAGAGTCTCGGTAATGCCAAACGCCGACTTCAGCTCCATGTGGGTCCAGTGATAAAGCGGATTGCGCAAGGTATAAGGCACCGTCTCGGCCCATTTAAGAAACTTCGACCAATCATCGGCGTCGCCGGTGATATAACGCTCGGGGACACCGTTGGCGCGCATGGCACGCCACTTATAGTGGTCGCCACCGAGCCACAGCTCCGTTATAGACGAGAAGCGGTAGTCATCGGCTATCATCTGCGGCGACAGATGGCAATGATAATCAATTATGGGCATTTTGGCTGCATGCTCATGATAAAGGGTGCATGCAGCAGGGGAATCCAAAAGAAAATCCTCATTCAAAAACGGTTTCATAATAAATTGCAGAGTATTTATTTATTTTTCAGTACGACAAGTTTATATCTCGGCACAAGCAGCTTCATCACCGCCCAGCTCAGAAGATAGGCAACCGACGCAATCAGGAACACAATCATGTACCCGGCATTCTCGCCTTCAAATCCGAAGAAGGTCAACCCGGTATCGGAAGCATAGCGGAACAGCTGTCCGGCACCGTAATTCGACGTGAAGCTGCCGAGACCGCTCGCAAGACCGGCGGCACCGGTGACAGTAGCCACGACCGACTTCGGGAACATATCGCTAACGACATTGTATACATTGGCGCTCC
Source organism: Candidatus Homeothermus arabinoxylanisolvens (assembly GCA_001689405.1). Classification (GTDB taxonomy): domain Bacteria; phylum Bacteroidota; class Bacteroidia; order Bacteroidales; family Muribaculaceae; genus Muribaculum; species Muribaculum arabinoxylanisolvens. The sequence goes on from LUJO01000038.1 coordinate 6,906, forward strand.
AGCTCTGGTGGGCGGCGGCCATAATACCGATTATGACCACGGGAAACCACATCGACACCTGTCCGAGCGGCATGACAAACATGCCAAGCAGGGGGAACATGGCAAATATGCCCATGGCCCTCATGCGTCCTTTATAAGGATTCACGCGCGTGCGATTTATAAAGTATGTAGGCAGATAACTGCCCCACAGCGATAGCATAGATATGAGATAAATAACGAAAATGGCCAGCATGCCTTGTGTGGAATCGGTAGAATAGCCGTAGACGTTGCTTATAAACGCGGGGGCCCAGAAAAGCAGGAACCACCATACGGAGTCGGGCAGAAAACGTCCGAAAATCACGGCCCATGTCTGACGGAAAGTGAAAGCCTGAAACACACCGACTTTCGACTTGGGCTCTTCGGCAGGCACGGCAGCCTTGTCGGCATCGGCATCAGACTTATCCTGCTCTATATAAGCAAGTTCGGCAGCGTTGACACGAGGGTTCTCACGCGGATCCTTGTAAACAAACACCCACACGCCCATCCAGAGAAAACCGAGACCGCCTATAAGCAGAAACGCCATCTCCCAGCCGTAATAATGGGCGATGGTAGGTATAGTAAAAGGAGCTATCAAAGCACCGATCTGAGCGCCGGCATTGAAAATACCGGTGGCAAAACCACGGTCTTTCTTCGGAAAATACTCGGCCACGGCTTTAATAGAGCACGGGAAATTGCCGCTCTCACCCACCGACAGGATACAGCGTGCGGCAATAAACAGCCACACACTCACGGTAGTTATGGCCATCGACACATTGGCTATGGACTGCAGCTGCATAAGATGCTCGCGCGCTCCATTGAATGACCATATCCACTCTCCCGACACGATGCCGTTTGTGAGGATGCCGCAGAATGCGTGCATGCAGGCTCCGAACGACCATACACCGATAGCCCAGAGATAACCCTTGCGGGTACCTATATAATCGACAAATTTACCGGCAAAAAGCATGCCCACCGCATAAACCAGCGAGAAGCAACCGGTTATGAGGCCGTAGTCCTCGGGGCCCCAGTTAAACTCAGGAGCGATAAAGTTGACCCACGTCAACGAAAGTACTTGACGGTCAAGATAGTTTATGACCAGCGCGACAAACAACATCATACATATCACCCATCGATAGCCGGTCATTTTTACTGCCTTACTCATGATATCAGGTGTCTAAATTAATATTAGTAATTTGATTGATTTATTTCTCAAATTTAACGGTTTTTTCGTCTACCTACAAGTTTTTGCCTACGTTTTTACCCACGCAAGCCACAGGCGGCCGGGGATGTTGTAACCGTCAGTGCTATACTTATTGTAACCGTCGTGCAGAAACCGGCCGCACATACGGGTGATTAGCAATACCTTTCGCGTGCATATTACATAACGAAGCGCCATGGATTAACATCATGTACATTTTTTATCTAATTTTTGTGTTTACGAAGTATATTTTGTATCTTTACGGAGCGTAAAATAATTATTAATACCCAAATAAACATGAACAAATTCATTATTTCGATCGGTGCCGCGGCACTTGCCGCAATATGTATCACCGGTTGCGAAAACAAACACCAAGAGGCTTCCGAACCGACAAATGACGATGTCATACTTCATGCGTGGTCATGGTCATTTGACACAATAGCCGCCAACATGAAAAACATAGCCGATGCCGGCTTCAACTATGTGCAGACCTCGCCGGCCAACACATGCTTTTTCGGCGAAGAAGGGGGCATGGCCCTGTACAGCCAGCCCGGCGACTCGGTAAAAGGCAAATGGTATTACTACTACCAGCCCATCGACTGGAAAATAGGCAATCATCTGCTCGGCACACGCGACCAATTCAAGGCCATGTGCGACAGCGCCGCCAAATACGGTGTAAAAGTGATAGTCGATGTACTTCCCAACCACACCGCAGTCGACCACTCGGCCGTGACCGCGGCTCTTGACAGTGCCGTCGGAGGCCACGACAAACTGTTTCACGCCAACGGCCTTAACGACATAATAGACTACAACGACCGCTATCAGTGCACCACCGGCAAGATGGGCGGTCTGCCTGACGTAAATACTGAAAATCCCGATTTCCAGTATTATTACATGCAGTATGTCAACGACCTTCTGGCATGCGGAGCACGCGGCTTCCGATATGATACGGCGAAGCACATAGGACTGCCGTCAGACCCGCTTGACTCGCTTGCAGAACGCAACAACTTCTGGGACATAGCCACCGGCCGCGAAGCTGTCAAAGGTCTTAAACTCGCTCTCCCGGCCGACAGCCTGTTCATATACGGCGAAGTCCTTCAGGACCGCAACGTAAAGGAGGAGGAATACTCCGAGTACATGGACCTTACCGCCAGCAGCTACGGCCACGCACTGCGCAACGCCCTCCGCGCCGGCAACTACTATGCCGACAGCCTCGCCAACTGGCATCATCCCGCATCGCCGCTCCAACTCGTCACTTGGGTTGAGTCGCACGACACATATGCCAACGAGCACGAATCGGCCGACATCGAGGATGCACGCATACGTGAAGGCTATGTATTTCTTGCAGCACGCCAGTACGGCACTCCCCTATTCTTCAGCCGTCCTGCCGGCAGCACACGACAGAATTACTGGGGCAACAACCGCATAGGCGCACGCGGTAACGACGAATTCATGAATCCCGAGGTAACGGCAGTCAACAAATTCCGCCGCGCAATGCACGGACAGCCCGAAACCGTCATTGTGAGCGACAACGGCAAAGCCATAGAAGTGGCCCGCGGAAATAAAGGCGCCGCACTCATCAACATAAGCGACGAGCCGCAGACAATAGAGCTGGCCACCACTCTGAAACCGGGGACATACACAGACGCCGTACATAACACCACATTTGAAGTAAAAGACGGCAAGATCACAGGCAATCTTCAGTCACTTACATCTTATATACTTCAATAACTGACATTATGTAACCATTTACGGGCGTCCATACTGATATGGATGCCCGTTTTATTACATATAGCCACACGCAATCTCCAATTTAACTTTTATTAAACTTGATTGACTTAAAAGTTAAAGGGCCGATATTATAACTTATTACAATTTTAAGCGTTTAAGCAATAAAATATTTTAAATTTTTGGAGCAAAAAAGTACAAACCCGCCATAACATGTTATTAAACATACTATTCTATTGTGTTATATTTGAAAATTAATTGTTACCTTTGTAATGCGGTTAGCAAACAACCGCCCCAATCTTCTTAGCTAATCTAAGAATTAATTCATGTCAGACACAAAACTAAAAGGTAATAACAGAATACTTTTTCATACGTAACTTTCCAATAAAAGACAGAATAGATATTCAACAAGCAACAAGCGAAAAATAAGGGAGCCGTGAGGCTGTCTTATTTTTTTTTGCTAATTTTGTTGATGTGAAAAAGATAGACCGAGAGACCGTACAACGCATACTTGATACCGCCGACATCGTGGAGGTGGTAGGCGATTTTGTGAATCTTAAACGCCGCGGCTCCAACTACATGGGGCTGTGTCCGTTTCATAACGAAAGAACACCTTCATTCTCGGTATCGAAATCAAAAAACATATGCAAGTGCTTCAGCTGCGGCAAAGGCGGCAGTCCGGTAAACTTCATAATGGAGCTGGAGCAGATGTCGTATAACGAGGCTCTGCGTTATCTGGCACAGAAATACAACATAGAGATTCATGAAGAGGAGGTGACGGACGAAGAGCGCGAACGCGAATCGGAACGCGCGAGCATGCTTGCCGTAAATGAATTTGCGCTCAAGCACTTCGAGCACAACCTATATGAGACTTCTGACGGACGCGACATAGGCCTGTCGTATTTTTACGAACGAGGACTCAATGATGCGGTAATCAAAAAATTTCATCTCGGCTACGCGAGCGAACACAGTACCGCCCTGTACAACGAAGCGGTCAGCAAAGGCTACAGCGAAAAATACCTGATAGACACCGGGCTCTGCATACGCACGGAAAACGGGCGCATATATGACCGGTTCAAAGGGCGTGTTACGTTTCCGGTGCTCACCGTATCGGGAAAAGTGGTCGCGTTCGGCGGCCGCGCCCTAAAAAAGGACATTCCGGCAAAGTATGTAAACTCACCCGAGTCACTCATATATCACAAGAGCAATCAGCTATACGGCATATACCAAGCAAAGCCCGCGATAGTAAAAAACGACAAGTGCATACTTGTGGAGGGCTATATGGATGTCATATCTATGTCCCAGTCGGGCATCGAGAATGTGGTGGCGTCATCGGGCACCTCGCTGACCGAGGGCCAGATAAGGCTCATACACCGCTTTACCGACAATGTCACAGTGATATATGACGGAGACGCCGCCGGCATAAAGGCATCGCTGCGAGGCATCGACATGCTGCTGTCGGAAGGCCTGAACATAAAGGTGCTTCTCCTGCCTGACGGCGATGACCCCGACTCCTTTTCACGCAAGCACTCGTCGACCGAGCTGGAGGAATATATAAAGACACACGAGACCGACTTCATCCAGTTCAAGACCGACATACTGCTTCAAGGCGTGGCAAACGACCCCATAGCACGCGCCAAAGTCATAAACGACATAGTGAGGTCGATATCGGTGATACCCGAAGCCGTGACCCGCAACATATATATACAGGAGTGTAGCAGACGGCTTGACATAAACGAACGTGTGATATCGCTTGAGGTGTCCAAGCAGATGAACGCACTGGCGGAAAGCGCCGACCTTAAACGGAAACAGCAGACCGCCCGCGAGTCCATAGCCGGCATCGAGACCGAAGAAAAACAGTCAGGACCGACGGAGGAAACGGTTGTAGGCAATGCTAATACATATGCCGAGTCGCGACCGGCCGACATGAAATTTCTCAGGCCATACGAGAAAAAAGTGTTGCAGTACGCCCTGCGTTACGGCATGCTTGAGCTGTGCAAGTCATATGACGAGGCGGGCAACGCCACTCCGGTTACCGTACTCGAATACATAACATCGGAGCTCGCCACCGACGAGCTGTCATTCATAAACCGCGATGTGGCCTACACCTTTGCCGAAGCCCGTGCTACAGCCGCAAAGTCGTGGGCCGAGGACAACTCGCGCAACAACGTACGTCTACTTGAAGAGCGCAGCCGCTTCATATCGGAGGGCGAGAGCCGCATACGCAACGAGGAGACCGACATGGCAAGCATAGAACGGCGTGAAAAGCGGCTCATAGAAGAAGCCGACGAGCTGTACTTCCGCGACACCCGCAAATATGCGGCCCTGTATCTTGAGAAAACTCTGACATCACATTCCGACGACACTATCCGTAATCTTACACTTGAGCTGGTAAGCGACAAGCATGTACTGAGCAAGGTACACACAAAATACGCCAAGATAGAGACTGACGAAGACCGCCTTGACGACCTCGTGCCGCGTACCATATATGAATACAAAGACGCCATACTCGAATGTCGCATAAGAAAACTGCACGACGAGATAAAAGCGGCCTATAAATCGGCCGACGCCGACAACGCCACAATCATGCGACTCATGGAGACTCATGTGGAGCTACAACGCCTTAGAGGAGAGTTTGCAAAATATCTCGGCGAACGCACAATTAATCCCCGTAAATGATTAAGGAAAAAATTCCTTATTACATCGAATATCATTGACAAAAATTTGCTTAAATCGCAAGGCTTTTTGTATCTTTGCCAAGTGATACCTTAAATATGTATCATACCACAGATATAAATGTGACATTTTTCTAAACTACAAATTAATACCAAGACCATGGCAGAAAAAAAAGAAAAGTTGTTCGACATGTTCCCGGAGTGCTCTTACGATGAGTGGAGAGCCAAAGTCGAAGCTGACCTTAAAGGTGCCGACTTCAACAAGAAATTAGTATGGCGAACAAATGAGGGTTTCAATGTAGAGCCGGTATACCGTGCCGAAAACATTGCCGACCTCAAGACAATCGATTCTCTTCCCGGAGAATATCCTTATGTACGCGGAACCCGCACCGACAACGACTGGCTCATACGTCAGGAAGTACTCGCCGAGACTCCCGCAGAGGCTAACGCCATAGCCAAAGACATCATAACCAAAGGCATCAATTCGCTTGGTTTTAACGTTGAGGTCAAGAGTGTCGATGACCTTAAGACACTGCTTGACGGCATAGATCTAAAAGCCATTGAAGTCAACTTCAAGTGCTGTCCGCGCCATGCCGTAGAGTTGGCCAAAGCTCTCGCAGACTATCTGAAAGAGAACGGCGCCGCCGATACATTCCGCGGATCCATCGACTTCAACCCCATGCGCCGCGCTCTTAAACACGGCACAAAATTCCCCGGCGACATCAAGGCCATAGCCTTGGAACTGCTCGATGCAGTCAAAGGAGTACCCGCACTGCGCGTACTTGCCGTAGACTCGTTCATGTTCTGCAACACCGGCGCTTACATATTCCAAGAACTCGGCTATGCAATGGCTTGGGGCGCAGAATGGATGACCATGCTCACCGAAGCCGGAGTCAAAGCCAACGAAGTAGCCCGCCGTATCAAATTCAACATGGGCATCTCGTCAAACTACTTCATGGAGATAGCCAAATTCCGTGCCGCCCGCATGGTATGGGCCCAGATCGTAGAGCAGTACAAACCCGAAGACAAGGAGTCGGCCAAGATGAACGTACACGCCGTGACCTCACGCTTCAACCAGACAATCTACGACGCACACGTTAACCTGCTCCGCTCACAGACCGAAACCATGTCGGCTGCTCTCGCAGGCGTAGACTCAATAACTACAACTCCGTTTGACGTACCCTACAAGAAGCCCGACGCATTCTCGGAGCGCATAGCCCGCAACCAGCAGTTCCTCCTCAAAGAGGAGAGCCACCTCGACAAAGTAGTCGATCCTGCCGGCGGTTCATACTATGTAGAGACCCTTACCGTGTCGCTTGCAAAAGAAGCATGGAAGCTCTTCCTTGACATCGAGGAAAAAGGCGGCTTCCTCGCCTGCATCGACGACTGCTCTATACAGAAAGCCGTCAATGCCACCGCAGAGAAGCGTCATGTTGATGTGGCACGTCGCAAAGAGATACTTCTCGGAACCAACCAGTACCCCAACATCAACGAGACTGCCGCCCAGAAGATAGAGAACGACGGATGCAGCTGCGGTTGCCATCACGATGATGCAGCCGACGGCGAAGGCCTGTCGATGAAGCGTGCCGCAAGCGATTTCGAAGCTCTGCGCCTCGCTACCGAAGCAGCCGCCAACCGTCCTAAAGTATTCATGCTCACCATCGGCAACCTCGCCATGCGTCTTGCCCGCGCACAGTTCTCGACCAACTTCTTCGGCTGTGCAGGCTATGAGATCATCGACAATCTCGGCTTCGACACCGTTGAGGCCGGAGTGGATGCCGCTCTCGAGAAAGGTGCCGACGTCATCGTACTCTGTTCAAGCGACGACGAGTATGCCGCTCTCGCTCCCGAAGCATTCAAGTATCTTGACGGACGCGCGCTCTTTGTCGTTGCCGGAGCACCCGCATGCATGGACGACCTCAAGGCCGCCGGCATCAACGACTTCATCCACGTGCGTTGCAACGTGCTTGACACTCTTAAAGAATTCAATGCCAAACTTCTTAAATAATTATTGCAATGCGACCCGATTTTAAAACTATCGATATAACAAAAGACGCTTTCGGCACACAGCACTGCGCCGTAGCCCACGGTGAAGATTGGCTCACACCCGAGTTAATTCCCGTAAAACCCATATACACCAAAGAGGATCTCGAAGGCATGGAGCATCTCAACTTCATGTCAGGTATACCTCCCTTCCTGCGCGGCCCGTACAGCGCCATGTACCCGTTGCGTCCGTGGACCATCCGACAGTATGCCGGCTTCTCCACCGCCGCCGAGTCAAACGCTTTCTACCGCCGCAACCTCGCATCGGGCCAGAAGGGTCTGTCAGTAGCCTTTGACCTCGCCACCCACCGCGGATATGACGCAGACCACGAACGCGTAGTCGGTGACGTAGGTAAAGCAGGTGTGTCGATATGCTCGCTTGATGACATGAAAGTGCTCTTCGACGGCATACCCTTGAACAAGATGTCGGTGTCAATGACCATGAACGGTGCCGTACTTCCCGTACTTGCCTTCTACATCAACGCCGGTCTTGAGCAGGGTGCCAAACTCGAAGAGATGGCCGGAACAATCCAGAACGACATTCTCAAGGAGTTCATGGTGCGCAACACATATATATATCCGCCGGAATTCTCAATGCGCATAATCGCCGACATATTCGAGTACACATCGCAGAATATGCCCAAGTTCAACTCGATCTCCATCTCCGGCTACCACATGCAGGAAGCCGGCGCCACATGCGACATCGAGCTAGCATATACCCTTGCCGACGGTCTTGAATATCTTCGCGCAGGTGTAAACGCAGGCATGGATATCGACTCATTCGCTCCCCGTCTGTCGTTCTTCTGGGCAATCGGCATGAACTTCTTCATGGAGATAGCCAAGATGCGCGCCGCACGTATGCTCTGGGCCAAGATAGTAAGCCAGTTCAACCCGAAGAATCCCAAATCGCTCGCACTGCGTACCCACAGCCAGACTTCAGGCTGGTCGCTCACCGAGCAGGATCCGTTCAACAACGTGGGCCGTACATGTATCGAAGCCATGGGCGCTGCTCTCGGCCACACCCAGTCGCTTCACACCAACGCCCTCGACGAGGCCATAGCGCTTCCCACAGACTTCTCGGCACGTATAGCCCGCAACACCCAGATCTATATTCAGGAAGAGACCTATGTCACCAAGCAGGTTGACCCGTGGGGCGGCTCATACTACATCGAGTCGTTGACCAACGAGATAGCTCACCGCGCATGGGAGCACATTCAGGAAATCGAGAAGCTCGGAGGCATGGCCAAAGCTATCGAGACCGGTCTTCCCAAGCTCCGCATCGAAGAGGCATCGGCCCGTACACAGGCCCGCATCGACTCCGGACGCCAGACAATCGTGGGTATCAACAAATACCGTCTCGACCACGAAGACCCCATCGACATCCTCGAAATTGACAATACCGAAGTACGCAAAGAGCAGATCGAGCGTCTTAACGACGTGAAGGCTCATCGCGACGAGGCCGCTGTCAAGAAAGCGCTTGCCGACATCACCGAATGTGTACGCACAAAGAAGGGCAACCTTCTCGACCTCGCTGTCAAGGCTGCGGGTCTGCGCGCGACACTCGGCGAAATATCCGACGCTTGCGAAGAGGTAGTAGGACGTTATAAAGCAGTAATCAGAACTATATCAGGCGTGTACAGCAACGAAACCAAACAAGATCCCGACTTCATCCGCGCTCAGCAGATGTGTGAGGAGTTTGCAAAGAAAGAGGGCCGTCAGCCCCGTATCATGATTGCCAAAATGGGTCAGGACGGTCACGACCGCGGTGCGAAAGTAGTAGCCACGGGTTATGCCGACTGCGGCTTTGACGTAGACATGGGTCCCCTCTTCCAGACCCCTGCCGAAGCAGCCCGTCAGGCAGTCGAAAACGATGTCCACATTCTCGGTGTGTCGTCGCTCGCCGCAGGCCACAAGACCCTCGTGCCTCAAGTTATCGAAGAGCTCAAGAAGCTCGGCCGTGAGGACATTATCGTCACTGCCGGCGGTGTGATACCCGCACAGGACTACGACTTCCTCTACAAGGCAGGCGTGGCAGCTATCTTCGGCCCCGGTACCCGCATCCCCGTATCGGCCATCAAGATGCTCGAAATACTCAACGGTGAGGAATAAACCTCTTACCAACATCCAATAACTGCCGAGGGCATGCGATGATTTCGCATGCCCTCGCTTTATTATACTATTCTCGTTTTACTATATTATTAAGGTATATCGAAGAACACCTATATACGGATAGTCATGAAAAAAGGGCTGCGTCGTTGGCGCAGCCCTTTGTATTTAAAAGATGATTATTATTACACCCAGAGTACGTAAGCAAAGTCCTGACGATGGGGCAACAAGTCGTTGTAAGGATATACACGGAATGCATAACGGAATACTCCCGACTCGCGCATCTTTGACTTCAGCTCGTAAGTCACAAGATTTCCATCCTGACCGATGGCTTTGAACGGCTCAATTCTGACGAGTTTCTCTTCACCGTTCTCAACCTTATAGATTACATTCTCGATGGCGAGGTCGCGGCCGAGACCGTTGGTATCCAAAGTGATTACAGTAGAGTACGGTTCGCCCGACTTGCTGTTGTTTTGGTCAACTGTTTCATTGACAGACACAACCTTGACTCCGGGCCAAGCTGTGGCCACGTTCTCTTTCCAAGCCACAATCTCCTTGGCTACGGCAAAATCATGAGCCTTGAGCTTCTTGGTACGCTTGGCCTCTTTGTCGTAGAAGCGGTCGATATAATCGTCGATCATACGCTTCATAGTGAAGTTGGGAGCAATCTTGGCAACAGAGTTCTTGATGTACTGTATCCACTCGGGAGAGTAACCCTTGGAATTCTTGGCGAAGTACAGCGGCACAATCTCGTTTTCGAGCATCGAGTATATTGTAGCGGCATCGAGCTGATCCTGCTGCGACTGGTCGGTGAATGTGCGCTTGTCGGTAAGTGCCCATCCGGCTTTCTCGCAGAAACGATAGCCTTCATACCACCATCCGTCGAGTACAGAGAAGTTGAGCACACCGTTCATTTCGGCCTTTTCGCCCGAAGTACCGGATGCCTCAAGAGGACGAGTCGGGGTATTCAACCATATGTCAACTCCGGAAACAAGACGCTTTGCAACAATCATATCGTAATTCTCAAGGAATATGATCTTGCCGAGGAACTGCGGCATACGCGAAATCTCCATTATGCGCTTGATCAGGCCCTGTCCTGCTCCGTCGGCGGGATGTGCCTTTCCGGAGAATATGAACTGCACGGGGAACTGAGGATTGTTTACGATAGCCGACAGACGGTCAAGATCGGAGAACAGAAGATGAGCGCGCTTGTAAGTGGCGAAACGACGGGCAAAGCCGATAATCAGCGCATTGGGATTGATTTTGTCGACAATCGACATGATGCGCGAGGGATCGCCTTGATTCTTAAGCCACTTTTCGCGGAAGTCACGACGCACGAAGTTGATGAACTTGTTTTTCATCGTCATGCGCAGATTCCAGATATCCTCGTCGGATACGTCATATATCTTCTCCCAGAACGAAGTGTCGCTCTGATGGTTAAAGAAGTCCTTGCCGAATGTCTTCTCATAGAGGGCCTTCCACTCGGAAGCAGCCCAAGTGGGCATGTGCACACCGTTGGTCACGTAACCTACGTGCGACTCTTCCCATCCGTAGCCTTTCCAGATGCCGGCGAACATCTTCTTCGATACCTCGCCGTGAAGCCAGCTCACACCGTTGGCCTCCTGACAGGTATTAAGCGCGAACACGCTCATAGAGAAACGCTCGTTGGTGTCGGGGTTCTCACGGCCCATGTTCATGAGGTCGCTCCACGAGATGCCGAGTTTGGCGGGGAACTCGCCCATGTATTTGCCAAACAGACCTTCGTCAAAATAGTCGTGGCCTGCAGGCACGGGGGTGTGTACGGTGTAAAGCGAAGAAGCGCGCACTACCTCAAGAGCCTCGTTAAAGTTAAGTTTGTCATCCTGTACATAGTCTACAAGACGCTGGAGGTTAAGGAGCGCCGCATGGCCTTCGTTGCAGTGATAGAGATCGGCCTTTATACCGAGTTTCTTCAGCATCAATATACCGCCTATACCGAGCATGTACTCCTGCTTGATACGATTTTCCCAATCACCGCCGTAAAGCTGGTGGGTTATCTGGCGGTCAAACTCGCTGTTCATGTCAAAGTCCGTATCCATGAGATACAGGTTCATACGGCCTACATTTACACGCCATATGTGTGAGTAAACCACACGTCCGGGATAAGGCACCTCAAGTATCACGGGGTGTCCGTTCTCGTCAAGCACCTGCTCTATGGGAAGCTCGTTGAAGTTCTGCGGCTCATAGTTGGCTATCTGCTGTCCGTCAACCGACAAAGTCTGTGTAAAATAGCCGTAACGATAAAGGAATCCTACAGCTGTCATGTCGACACGGCTGTCAGAAGCCTCCTTTATATAGTCGCCGGCCAATACGCCGAGACCTCCGGAGTATATTTTGAGAGCATTGCAAAGACCGTATTCCATAGAAAAGTAAGCCACCGAAGGAACATCCTTACGCATGGGCTCCTTCATGTAAGCCTTGAAGTCGGCATAAACGGTCTCGATACGTGACATCAGGTTTTCATCCTTGATAATCTCCTGAAGGCGGTCAAAACCGAGACGCTGCAGAAGCATAACGGGATTCTCGCCTACCGAACGCCATAGGTCAGGATTAAGGTCACGGAATAGAGATTTGCCCTCACTGTTCCATACCCACCACAGATTGCGGGACATGACTTCGAGGGGTTTGAGCTTTGAAGGTAAATCTGATTTTACCATAATGTCACGCCAAGAGGGTGCATTTGTGTTGCTCACTTGTAGTTTCATAATTGAATCTAATTTGGTTTAAATTACTTTCTTGTCTTGTTTAGTATCATAATCATTCGGCTGTACGTGCATGCGCTCCTTCAAGCGCGATGGCGAACGCCTCGACATAATACTTTATAAAATAGCTCCATGCTGCCAATGAAGCCGTATTCATGGCCCTTGATCTTATTATGGCCATGTCTGAAGAGTCGAGCCCGGCAAGATATTCGAGCGAACGCGCTATGCGGTCGGCGACTTCGTCGTAGTTGAAGTCACCGCGGGCAATGACATTGACACCCGATTCACTGAAAGTGTTGTCCTCCGATGTCAGTATCCATTGTCCGAAGCCCGAGAGGGTCGTAGTGATCGTGGGAACTCCGAAAGCTATGCTTTCAAGCGGGGTATAACCCCAAGGTTCGTAGTAAGAGGGGAAGACGGTGGCGTCCATCCCGATAAGAAGGTCATAGTACGTGCTGTTGAATATGCCGTCGTCACCGTTGAGATAGCTCGGGACATATATGACCTTTATGCGGTCGGTTTTCGTATTTGCGAAACCTATTTCGTGTATGCGGCAATTTATCGGATCCTCCGAAGGATTGTTCAGCACATGAGTGATGACAGGATCGGCAAGCAGCTGCTTGCGTTTGAGGGCGAGAGCCGACACAAGATCTTTTCTCGGCTCTTTGGCCCATGCGGGCACCATGACGAAAGCTATGACCTGACGGTCGACATTCAGGTCGCGCAGGCGTGCCAGTGCATCAAGATAAAGGTCTATGCCCTTGTTGCGGTACTCGCAACGTCCCGATGTGGCCACGATAAACGTATCGTCGGGGAACTTACACCCTGTAAGCGAAGAAGCCACATTAAGCAGATTGCGGCGTGCGGCTTCGCGTGCCGGAGCAAACTTGCCCTTTGAAGGCACGAAGTTCTGCTCAAATCCGTTGGGAGTGACCAGCGGACGGCGTTCGAGCAGCTGCTCACACTCCATGGCCGTTATATCGCTCACCGTAGTAAAGCAGTCGGCGGCATGTGCGGCAGCCTTCTCAAGCGAGTGCTTTGACTGCATGTTAAGCTCCATTGCCATCTGGTCGCCGTTATATCCGCGAAGGTAGTCGTACAACGGCTTGCCGTTTCCGCATATGCTGCGGCCTATACATGTGGCGTGAGTAGTGAATATAGTGGCCACACTCGGCAGGCGGTCCTTCACATACAGCAGCCCCATGCCGGTGGTCCACTCGTCAAAGTGGGCTATCACTTTCTTGTCGCGTATGCCTACATAGTCGCAATAGCTCTCAATCACCAATCCGGCGGCATGAGCGAAAGCGCATCCTTCGTCATAGTCGCCGTAGGCATGCAGAGAGTCTACGCCATACAGCTGCCACATACGGCCATAAAATTCATCTTTGACAGAATACATACCGTCAAACTTCACCAATATTACAATCGGCTTGCCGGGTATGTTCCAACGCCCTACTCTTACGCTGACTCCTTCCGGAAGATTGGCCTGCGCTTTCCAGTCTTTAAGCAACACGCGCGACTCGACGAAGTAAGGCGACGGGGCCTCCTTAGTCCAAACGTCAGGGCCAATAAATATAGTCTTATCCTTGTATAAATTCTGAAGAGTCTTGGCTTTTGTAGACAGAACCGTATATATACCGCCTATCTTATTACAAACCTCCCAACTTGTTTCAAAAAGCAGGTCCACACTAATCGGATCCTTATACATATCGATATATTTTATTTTACGGGCGCAAAGATAATACTTTTTTCCGAGATAAACTTTTTATTTTTAATAATTTAATTGCGGCTATGTCAAAAAACCGAGTCCGCGGAGCCGCATCGTGCCCCGCTTCGCGATAGCATCAAACAAAATAAGGATGCCGTTTTAACTGCCGACATCCTTATTTATATCATAAACTTTAACTCTGAATTTTATTTAAGAGCGTTCTTTACCTGATCGTTGGGAACCATCTCTTCTTTAAATACATAAGCACCGGTCTTGGGAGACTTCTCCATCTTGATGACCTTGCTGTAAGTACGTCCTTCACCTTTTTGAAGTGATGCTACGGTTTTCTTTGCCATATCTTAGGAGTATTATTTAATTTCTTTATGAACTGTAACTCGCTTGAGGATAGGATTGTACTTCTTAAGCTCCAAGCGTTCAGTAGTATTTTTTCTATTTTTGGTAGTAATATAACGAGAAGTGCCGGGCATGCCGCTTGCCTTGTGTTCGGTGCACTCAAGGATCACTTGGACTCTATTACCTTTAGCTTTCTTTGCCATAGTTCGTTATAGATCTAAAAATTTAATGTCTTTACCAGTTAAATAACCCTTTTCGGCAGCTTGCTGCATAGCGGTGTTAAGACCGAGCTTATTGATAGTACGGAGACCGGCTGCTGAGATAGTGAGGCGGATCCACGCATCCTGCTCTACCCAGTAAAACTTCTTCTCGAAGAGGTTAACGTTGAACTTGCGCTTGGTGCGACGCTTTGAGTGCGACACATTGTTGCCCACCATTGCTTTCTTGCCTGTGATTTGACAAATCTTTGACATGGCTGTTGTTATCTTTTGAGTTTGTTATTTAATTAACACATTCTGCCTTAGGCCGCCATCTCAGTTCTCATATCATCGTTAAGTGCATCATTCTCAACAACTTTACAGGATGAGCCTAAAAACAGTGTGCAAAGTAACTAATTTTTCTGCATTTACGCAAATTTTCGAGCCATTTTATCAGGCTTTTTAATCAGACAAGGCAAAAATCGGGTCGGGCATTTTACGTCACAGACCCACATTATATACAATAATATATAATAAACCACAGCTGAAGCGCCGTTTTGCGCCTTACAAAACCGCCGGTTTCATCCACCAACGACAAACATTCACAGAAAATCAATCGAAATATAATGTTCTGGTTAACATTTATTTGCACTATGACATCATTCTCATTAAGGCCCTGAAACGTCCACTTTAACTTTTACCGCACGATGTATTAACCTTTTTATACAATAACTTTGCATCAGTCGATAACGGCATAAAACATTATAACCGCATTCGATAGATTCAGAAATGAACGGTAACTAACCAAATATTTTTAATCACATTAATTTTAACCAATGGGAAAACTAAAAACAAACCAAGACAAACACAGCATTCCAATGTTGTTCAAGTATTCATTGGGCATGATTTTGCTTGCTTGTTCGACTTCCACGGCTTATGCGACCGAAAACACGGCCGCTGACCCGCAGACTGTCAGCCGGGCAAAAGCAGGCACGAAAACCGTATCGGGTACCGTGACTGACGCCGACGGCAATCCGCTCATAGGAGCCACCGTAAAAGTAAAAGGCACATCGGTGACCACCGCCACCGACATCGACGGACGCTTCACCATAAAGTGCAGCCCCGGCGACAAGCTCGACTTCAACTACATCGGCTACCTTCCGGCAGTTGCTACCGTAGGTGCCGACAACACCTACAGCATCGCCATGACCGAGGACTCCAAGCTTCTCGACGAAGTAGTGGTGGTGGGCTACGGTACAATGAAAAAGAGCGACATATCAGGCTCTGTGGCAAGTGTCGACACCAAGGAGATGATGCGTCGCAATCCTACCAACATAGCTATCGGTCTTCAGGGCGCAGCGGCCGGTGTGCGTGTCAACCGCACTTCAGGCGACCCGTCGGGCGGTGCCGCCATACAGATACGCGGTATAGCCACCATCAACGGCTCGGCCGACCCTATATATGTGGTTGACGGTGTGGAGGTGGGTACCAACGCCGACTTCGTCAATCCGGCCGACATAGAGCGCATCGAGGTACTGAAAGATGCCTCGGCTACCGCCATTTACGGAGCACGCGGCGCCAACGGCGTCATTATGGTGACCACCAATTACTTCAAGTGGGTCTAAACATCGGAAATAAAAGGCAACAAGATTGATAAAAGGATACTGATTTACAGTTTCTTAGGAAGAAATGAAGATTTTGGATTGCTTCGTTATACTTTCCTAAAATTGCGGATTATTTGACTGATTTTGTCCCTTTTTTGTCCCGTTTGGCAATACCTTTGCAATAGCAATTATATTGTTGATTACCAATAAGAAAGCAAATATAAACATCAGAAAATAAAGAAAACAAAATGGGACGAAAGAAGAAAGAAATCAAATTGAAAGAGCCTGTCCGCATCCGTGAGAAAAACCTCTTGGACGGCAGCATTAGCCTGTATCTTGACATCTATTATCGGGGAAATCGAAAGAAAGAAGGTCTGAAACTCTATTTAGTGCCGGAAATCAATGCCGCAACCAAGTTGCAGAATGCCAACACACGCAAATTGGCAGAACAAATCAAGGCGCAACGTATACTTGACATTCAGAAAGAGGGGCTTGTGGATTGGGACAAGGTAAAAAAGTCAAGGCTGACACTCAGCGCATGGTTCGGGCAGTATGTGGAAGACAATGCAGAACTCTCCGAATCATCCAAACGCTCCAAAAGAAACGTGCAGGCACGAGTGGAACAATACCTATCCCACATAGGGAAGCCCGACCTGTCATTAAAAGAAGTAGATAAGGAGTTCTGCAAAGGCTTCATCGCATTCTTAAAAACTTGTACTTTCAATGACGGAAAGAAAACATTAAGTTGCACCACCTGTCGTATCTTCGTAAACCGCTTCGGCTCTGCATTGGCTAAGGCGGTGCGTGAGGGGCTTATCGAGCATAACCCATTCACGTTACTGGAAGCCAAAGAGAAACCGCAGAAGTTGGTTGCCGACCGTGAATTTCTAACCATTGAGGAAGTTAAGAGAGTGATGAACACTCCCTGTCGGTATGAGATTGTAAAAAAAGCGTTTCTGTTCTCTTGCTTCACAGGACTTCGTTACAGCGATATGAAAGCGTTGAACTGGAGCGAGATTCATTCCGCTGCAGATGGCAAGACGGAATACATAGACCATGTACAAATCAAGACCAAAGACCGTGTAACCATTCCTTTATCGGAAGAAGCAAAAAGATGGATGCCTGAAAGAATTGAGGGCATGGATAACATTTTCCATCAACTAAAGATAACGCACACTACTGTAGAAGTGGTACTAAAGGAATGGATGGAAACAGCCGGAATACAAAAGCACATAACCTACCATTGCTCACGCCATACCGCAGCCACCATGCTTTTGACTTTGGGAGCCAACATCTATGTGGTAAGTAAGATTCTTGGACACAAGAGTATCAAAATGACAGAGGTTTATGCAAAAATCGTGGATAAGAAGAAACTTGAAACGGTAAACCTCGTCAATGGAATGTTTGACCAAACACAAATAGCAATATGAAGATAGGAATCAAAGAACGTAAGCTGACCGCAGGAAACCGAAGCCTGTATCTGGAATATTACGAAACAGGATTCCGTAAGAAAGAGAACCTGCATCTGTATCTTGTACCCGAAGATTTGCCAAAGGCAAAGAAACTGAACCGTGAAGCATACGACAAGGCGAGAGTGATTCGTGCCGAGCGTTTGCTAAATCCACCATCTTTTGAGAAGAAACCCAAGCAAACAGAGGGGAAGAATGAAAAGGCAGAAACACTGACATGGCTTGATTGGTGTGATGAATATATCGAATGGTCAAAGGCTTGCGACAACAGCAAGAAAATGTTACAGCATAAGGGAGTGGTTCGTAAACGAATTGCCACATACCTTGAAAAGATTAAACAGATAAAAATACTCCTGAAGAATGTTGATGCCCAAATTATAACAGGGCTTTTTGACTATATGCGCAATGAATACCGTAACCCACGACAGATAAAAACGCAGGATGGCAAATTGGCTGACTATACGCTGCTTCTGTTTGAGGAAACGGTAAAGGCGATATTCAACAAGGCGGTAAGGGAAGAACTTATAGCGTTCAATCCTGTACATAGTCTTACAAAAGTTGAGCGTTTCCATGCACCTGACAAACATAGGGAATACCTCACTCCAGAAGAATTGACTCGCTTCCTCAATGTGGAATGCGCAACGGAGAATGAAAGGACAGTACAAATGGCATTCGGCTTATCGTCCATGACAGGCATCCGACTTGGCGATATGCATCTAACATTTGAAAAGGGACC
>LUJO01000039.1 GCA_001689405.1 Candidatus Homeothermus arabinoxylanisolvens
GGCGGTTACAACCGACTGATCGACGGACTTCTTGATGGCGTAGAGGTAAAACTCGACACCGACTTCTTCGCCGACCGCGCGCATTGGGAGTCAATGGCCGACCGGATTGTGTTTACCGGCAAAATCGACGAGTTTTACGGCTACCGCTTCGGCAAGCTCCAGTACCGCACCGTGCGCTTCGAGACGGAGACTCTTGACGAGGCCAACCATCAGGGCAACGCTGTGGTCAACTACACCTCGTCCGACGTGCCCTACACCCGCATCATCGAGCACAAGCACTTCGAGACATTCGGGGGCGCCGTCTACGACAACCCCAAGACGGTCATCTCGCGCGAATACTCCACCGAGTGGCGCGAAGGCATGGAGCCGTTCTATCCCGTCAACGACGCCCGCAACCAAGCCGTCTACGAGCAATACCGCGCCCTCGCTACGCAAGAGCCCCGCGTAATCTTCGGCGGCCGCCTCGCCGAATACAAGTATTACGACATGGCTCCCATCATCGCCCAAGTCCTACGATTATTTCAGAAAGTCTGACAAGATAAATTAATCGTGTCAGTCGCTATTTAAGTTGGATTACTCTTTTTTACGTGTTGTTTTTCTAAATTCAAATGGAGTGAACACATATTAGCAAAATATAATAATTACATAATATCCCCTGAACATTTATTTTACAGTCATAACCAGATTACAATAATTTTAGCCCAATGATAAAATATTATACTCAAATATATATTCTTGCCAAGCATGCAGGAGTAAAACCACAGACTGATTTTGGTAAAATATTAACTTCACTTGGGGCAAAACCATTAGCATTATCCAATAAAATTGTTACAAATCGATTGTTGTATTATATACTCAATTTCTTTAATTGGATAATTTCGTGGCTATTTATGCCATCTAATAAGATTGTGGTGCTTCAATATCCCGTGCAAAGAGGATTGGCAACAATTTTTAAGAGAGCGAAACGTAAAAATAATAAAGTTATAGTTATTGTGCATGATCTAAATGAGATAAGGACTGCTATTAAAGATAAATATCAATTTATATTAGAAGATTCTGATGCTCTAATTCTTCACACACCTCAAATGGCAGAATGGGCAAAAAAACGCTATAACATTAAAGGAGATGTAATCATCTTAAATATATTTGATTATTTATTGCCTAAAAATACTGATGAAATTCATCCTAAGAGTAAGTCTGATACTTATAAAATAGCTTTTTGCGGTAATTTGGCAAAGGCAGAATTTATTGAGAAGCTAAATCTTCCGGATAACATTGAACTTATATTATATGGCATAAACTGTACCGAGAAAATGAAACATATAAAAGGCATAAAATACATGGGAGCTGTTTTGCCGGATGAATTACCAGATTTAATTCAAGAATGTGATTTCGGTCTTGTTTGGGATGGAACAGACGTTAATCAATGTTCCGGAAATATGGGCAGGTATCTTTGTTATAATGCACCATTTAAATTATCCTTATATCTTGCTTCCGGACTGCCTGTAATTATATGGAATAAAATGGGAGTTGCAGATTATTTAAATAAAATTGGAGTTTCAATCTCTTTAAACTCTTTAGAAGAACTATCATCGTTAATCTCATCTATGGAATTAAGTAAATATAGCGAATTGCAAAATGCGGCAAATGAGTGCAAAAAAAAAATAGTCAGTGGTAATATGGGCATTATTGCATTAACAAAGGCCATAGAAAAGGTTTCTAATTAATCTTAGAGTGGTTTTGATTTGTCATCGGATATATAAATATTTTATCAGATGACTGAATCATCATTACATCTTTGTTTTATGCTTTAGAGTATATTACAAAATTATCTCTTGCTGATTTATACAAAATCTTATTAATCAAAATCTGAGGTATTGTATCCAATATTGGCTATGGAACATATTGGTAATCGCGTATGTACAATTCGAAGGAATAATGTTATATTATTGATTAGTATAACTACAGCTATATTATTCTTATATGGTGCTGAAAATGTTATTTCATATAGTTACACTTTATTTATATTCTCGCTAATTAATCTCTTATTTCCCAAGTCACTAAGATACTATAATTTTATTTCCTTTGAAATTTATTTATTTATTGCTATTATAATATTTACAATTCAATATATTGAATTGCCAATGTATATGGGATTGTCCGGCCCGGAAGGTGGAATTGGAACTGACGATATCAGATATTATGAAAAGATAACTGATGTTCCATTAAAAGTTTCGTCTACAGCAGGATGGATTGAAGCGTTTTCGTTCTCTAATTTTCTCAGATTCATTTATCCATTTAGGGTTGTTTCACCATTAAATATTATTATTTTAAATGTAATAGGGACTGCCTTCTGTCCTTCTTTAACGTACTTATTAGCGCAATGCTTACATAATAATCAAAAAGTCGCAAAAAATGCTGCAATTTTAGTTTTAATTTGTCCATCGATTTGGTCAAATGGATTAATTATAATGCGCGATATTTGGACGGTATCATTAACTTTAACAATATTCATCTTAGTTTTAAAGGGTAAATACATTGCAGCACTATTACCCGCCATTTTGTTAGTATATTTGAGATTCGGTTCTGTAATTTTCGTTATTTTAGGCATAATTATAATCTTAAAATATACTATTTTTGATAAGTCAATATTTAGGAAAATAATCTTTTGGGTTAGTCTATGTATTGTATGTGCTATAATTATCGCCAGCCTGTCTTATATTATTGACCTGACTGGAGGCAAATTAGAGTCTTCTTTCTTTAGAGAATCATTTATAAACCAGTTAATCCGCGAAGATGAAAATGGAATCATAACTCGTATAGCACAACTTCCAACTATAATTAGGACTCCGTTATTACTATTGTTTTTTTTCTTTACGCCCTTTCTTAAGTTTAAAGCATATACTTTTGGAATATTCAATATCCGTACAATATTTGATACATTCTTAACTCCAATTTGGTTACTACTTGTCTGGAAGTACATTTTTAAATCTATTTACATAGCATTTAATGGCATTAAGCAACTAAAGATAGTGGTCTGGATTTCCATTTTTATGGCATTGGCTTTATCAATAGTATCATTACAAGTGAGACATAAAGTTATTATGATGCCCATTTTAGCTATAATGGCTGCAATAGGAATGAATGAGAAAAAGACTAAATACGACCAAATTTTTAATCTGCTTGCCATCGTAATTATAATTTTTGAGTTTCTTTTTGCGCTTAGATAGGGTTTAAAATGATACAAACAAAAACTGACTTAAAAGACTATTTGAATAATGATTTTTCAAGATATCCGTTACTCAGACTACCATTTATTATAAGATGGCTTATCAAAGATGAGCAGACTCGTGTCAAGCATTATATATGGGTGATGCGACATGCCGAGTATGCGGTTAATACTGGAAGTTTTACGCGGCACCTATGGGTGTTATGGCATAAAAGGCTGTCTAATATTTATCGTGTATATATCAATCTTAATTCATGTGGAAAGGGACTGAGAATTATACATATAGGCGGCGGGATTTATTTAAATGCCAATAAGGTGGGTGTCAACTTTACTATTACGACAGGAGTGGTCATCGGTAAAAAAGGAACAAATGAACATCGTCCGGTGATAGGTGATAATGTGAATTTCACACTCGGAGCCAAAGCATACGGAAAGATATTTATAGGAGACAATAGTATAGTCGCTCCTAATACAGTAGTAATCAAGGATGTCCCGCCGAATTCAATTGTAAGTGGTGTTCCGGGTCGAATCATTAAAACGATTAATCAGTGATGCCAAAATTATTGTTTGACGGGACTGCCATGCAGTCAGACCAACGAGCTACATTCCACGGTGGTGGGGAGTATGCCAAATTTATTTTAAGAGCTGCTATATCATGCGGTTATGTGTTTGATGTGGCTTTGAACCCTAATCTTTTTCTTGATCCTGAGACTATGGCGGTTATTGACAACTCAGGTAAAAAAATAGTTAATGTCAGGACTAAAGCAGAATTATATTCTGTGCTTGACTCAGGCATTTATGATATATTTTATTCTGCATTGCCCTACAAATATTATGATTATAGCTCAAAGGCCCGCTTTATAGGTGTAATTCACGGACTACGTTCATTGGAGATTGTTTGGGACAAATATAAACATAAGTATTATGCTTCATCTTTAAAAAGAATTGTCGGATGGTGTATAGCTCGGAGCTCTATAATTAAAAACGAATTGAGAAGACGTCAGTGGAAAAAACTTGCACAACTGATTAATGTTCATAACAGTATGTTTATTACCGTATCTAATCATACGAAATATGCAATACTTAATTTCTTCCCGGAAATTCAGGCAAGACGCATCCACGTATTTTATTCTCCTTTCGATACGCTGCAGAAAGATAACGACAATAAAGAGGAAACTACTTGTGGTGTGACCCCTTTTTTTTTGCTTGTAAGTGGGAATCGATTTGAAAAAAATACCTATAGGGCAATAAAGGCTTTTGACAAACTATTGGATAATAATTTATTGTCCGGCTTCGAAGTTGTTGTGACGGGGGCCGAAAATCTTCCATTTGCTGATGAAATAAAGCATAAAGATAGATTTAAGCTGCTGCCTTATGTGACAACCGAACGTTTACGCGAATTATATTCTAATGCTTTTTGTTTTGTGTATCCGTCTTTGAATGAAGGATTCGGATATCCTCCAATTTTGGCCATGTCGGTTAATACTCCGGTAATAGCATCTTCAGCGACTAGCATACCGGAAGTTTGTGGAAACGCAGCTCTTTACTTTTCTCCTGAAAATATGGATGACTTGTGCAATAGAATCCTACATATTGTTGATGATGAGGAAAAGCGTGCAGAGTTAATCGCATTGGGTAAAGAGAGAGTTCGGTTTCTGCAAAAAAAGCAATCTGCTGATATTTCAAAATATATTGGATTGATATTTGACACTCACTGAAATTTATATAATGCCTATATCAACATTAACCTCCCGATGATTCTATTTTTTTGCATTCCGGATGAAGTTGAATATGACGGAGAATCATACTTCAGCAATCCTATATCTGTAATGTTAAACAGATATGCCCGATCCGAAGATAAAGTTATTTGTGTCGCTCCGGTAAAGCGTGTAGATAAAGGTGCTTCTGACAAGATATGCAATGGTTCTGTTGAGTTCCAGTTTATAGATAAGATGAATTCATTTAATTCATTGTTGAATTGGAATGTATTTAAGACGCGGCTTAAAACAATTATTGAAAAATGTGATGCTTGTATTATACATGTACACTCATCATTTGTCAGTAATCTTGCGTTTGAGATTGCTCATCAGCAGCATAAACCGACTTTGACTGTGGTTTGTGGCTGTCCTTGGGATGCTTTATGGAACTATAGTTTAAAAGGCAAGCTGTTGGCTCCGTTTGCATATCTTTGGCTCAAACGAGTACAGCGAAGAGCTCAATATTCAATATATGTTACGTCTAAATTTTTACAGGACAGATATCCAACGTGCGGGCGGCAGATAAATTGCAGCAACGTAGAACTTATCACCTCTCAAATTGACTTGGAAACTCGCTATACAACCATTTTATCGAGGCGACGTTTCCGAGTAGCCACTATAGCAGCCGTCGATGTTAAATATAAGGGGCAACAATACATCATTAAAGCTTTAAAGAAACTAAGGGACGAGGGGCTTGAATTTGAATACTATATAGTCGGTTCCGGCAATCCTTCATATTTAAAACGATTGGCAAAAAAATATCAGGTTGAGGATTTGGTTTTCTTCACTGGGCCGATTAAACATAGCGAAATATTCCAATTTTTAGATGACATTGACATATATGCTCAACCAAGCAAGCAAGAAGGGCTTCCAAGAGCGGTCATAGAGGCCATGAGCAGAGGCTGTTTATGTATTGGATCCAAAATTGCCGGCATTCCGGAATTAATTGAACCAGAGTTCTTGTTTAGGGCCGGAGATATATCACAGATAGTTGGTATTCTGAAGAATATAGATAATAATGTATTAAAAGAACAGGCAAGGAAGAATGTAATAAAGGCTAAACAATATTCTAAGTCCGTTTTGGATGAGCGGCGGACTCGCTTCTTAAATGAATTCAAGAATGGTATTTAGGGTCTATTTAGAAAAATTTATATACGAGAAAAATAAGATTTTAAATTGTGAAATCGGTAAAATCAAGGTATATGGATATAATGAAATTTTGTCAAAAAAATATATTAGGAAGATTCCTTCAAGGTTTAGTACAGCATTATAATCATGACAAATATTGGAGGAGAAGATATATTGTAACGAATCCGGATAATACCGCTCATATCCTGATTAAATTATTCTATCTCTGGTACATAAAACGATGTGACGCATTCAATAATTGTTCATTTGGGACTAACTTAAATTCCGGAGCATTCTTTGCCGAGCCTCCATGTCTTCCCCATGGACCTAATGGAATTGTTGTTGGGCATGATGTGTCTGTCGGTGCTGGATGTGTTGTGTATCAGCAAGTTACTGTTATGCAGGGGGGGGGTAAAATAGGAGACAATGTTCTCTTGGGTGCGGGAAGTAAGGTGCTTCCTGCAGTAAATATCGGAAATAATGTAAAGGTCGGGGCTAATTGTGTGGTCGTTGAAGATATTCCTGACAACGCAACGGTTGTTCTTCCAAAGCCTCGAATTATCAATAGGTAAATTTATTTTAAATGAAAATTCTTCATATTGGTAAATTCTATTCGCCAATCGAGGGTGGAATTGAATCAATTAATCATGTCGTTGTCGAAGCATTGACGGGCGCTCAACAAAGAATAATTTCGTTTAACAATAAAAATTATTCAGTGGATGAGGATGTTGAAAATATCCCCGTCGTAAGAGCATCGTCACAAGGCATATTGGCAAGTCAACCGTTATCGTTTAAATATTTCCGCGAGTTGAAGCGCTCGATAAAACTATTTGATCCGGATATAATACATTTTCATTATCCTAATCCTTTGGGCGCGATATATTTATTATTGTCAATAAGAAAACATAATAAACTCATTGTTCATTGGCACAGTGATGTTGTTGCACAACGAATCATGAAGCCGTTTATACGTCCTGTTGAAAATAAGTTGCTTAGACGCTCCAACGTCGTTATTGCCACAAGTCCGGCTTATATCGATGCTTCCGATAATCTCAGACCGTTTAAGGATAAGACTGTTGTTATACCTTGCTCGATAGATGAAGATAAGTTTAAACTAAAGTCTGCTGACGAGCCTTACATACGGGAAATACGAGAGAAATATGGTAACAAACCAATAGTGTTTTTCGTGGGCAGGCATGTAGAGTACAAGGGTATACGCTACTTGCTTGATGCTGAAAGGATGGTGAAACACGATTGTGTATTTGTAATAGCGGGAAGCGGGCCTTTGACTAATGAATTACAAGCAACATATGCTTCTGACAGGATATATTGGTTAGGGCGAATTAGCAATGATGTTATGCGTAGGTACCTTTATGCGGCTTCTGTTTTTGCGTTTCCTTCAATCACGCGAAATGAAGCATTTGGGGTCGCTTTGGCTGAGGCCATGTATTGTAAGTGTGCGCCGGTGACATTTACAATTGGAGGATCAGGGGTAAACTGGGTATCATTAGGTGGCAAAACCGGTATTGAAGTTCGTAATAGCGACTCCGCCTTATTTGCCTCTGCTATTGATGAGTTGCTTTCCGACCCTGAGAAAATGGCCGAGTTGTCTGATAATGCTCATGACCGAGTTGAAAATAAATTTACTAAATCAAGAGTGGCATCACAATACATAAGTTTGTATGACCAACTTTATAACGAATAATATAGCGGTATAATTATGAAAATACTTGTTACTGGCGCTGCCGGATTTATTGGTGCGGCTGTAAGCGCTTGTCTTATTGAAAAAGGGCACAAAGTAATCGGTCTTGATAATCTGAATGACTATTATGATGTAGAATTAAAATATGGCCGTCTTTCCCGATTGGGAATAGAAAAGGATGCCGTAGCATGGTACAAGTTTGCGGAATCTACACTTTATAAAGAGTTTAGTTTCATACGCATGAATTTGGAGGATACGCAGGCAATGCAGATGCTGTTTGCTAATGGCGGATTTGATGCTGTTATAAATCTTGCCGCGCAGGCGGGAGTACGCTACTCAATAACCAATCCTCATGCTTACATAGAGAGCAATGTCGACGGGTTTATAAACGTGCTTGAAGGTTGTCGTGATAACAGGGTGAAGCATCTTGTGTACGCATCATCTTCAAGTGTATATGGTCTTAACGGGCAGGTGCCATTTTCGGAGCATCATGGGATTGCTCATCCGGTAAGCCTTTATGCCGCCACTAAGAAGTCCAATGAATTAATGGCTCATGCTTACTCTAAATTGTATGGCATCCCGACTACCGGATTACGATTTTTTACTGTTTACGGACCATGGGGTCGTCCGGATATGTCTCCGTTTCTGTTTATAGATGCTATTCTTCATGACCAACCGATCAAGGTATTCAACAATGGTGATATGCTTCGTGATTTTACTTATATTGATGATATTGTAGAAGGTGTATCACGTATTGTAGACATTATACCCGAGGGTAACCTTGATTGGGATGAGGAAAATCCGGATCCCGCAACGTCACCGGCACCTTATAGAATTTATAATATAGGGAATCAGCAGCCAACAAAGTTAATGGACTATATATCCTGTATAGAAACAGCTATCGGTCGTGAGGCGCGAAAAGAATTTCTTCCGATGCAGCCGGGTGACGTATACCAAACATATGCTGACTCTTCGGCTTTGGCCGATACTACCGGCTTTAAGCCCTGTACTCCTTTACAGAACGGGATTGAGCGGACAGTTGGTTGGTTTAAAGAATATTATAAACTTTAATATGGATAGTATGCGAAAGTATAATATAGCGGTAGCGGGGACGGGCTATGTGGGTATGTCGATAGCCACATTGCTGGCGCAGCATAACAGGGTGACGGCCGTTGATGTCATTGCGGAAAAGGTTGATAAAATAAATAGCAGGATATCGCCCATACAGGATGAGTATATAGAGAAGTATCTTGCGGAGAAGGAGCTTGACCTCACTGCCACGCTTAATGGTGAAGAAGCGTATAAAGATGCTGATTTTGTCGTTATTGCGGCTCCGACCAATTACGATCCGGTGAAGAATTATTTTGACACTCATTGTATTGAGGATGTCATTGACCTTGTGTTGAGGGTCAATCCTGATGCGGTGATGGTGATAAAGTCTACCATACCGGTGGGGTATTGCCGCAGCCTTTATTTGCGCTATGCGCAGGCCGGGGCGGGGAAGTTGAATCTGCTTTTTTCGCCCGAATTCCTGCGTGAAAGTAAGGCCTTGTACGATAACCTGTATCCGAGCCGAATAATTGTCGGGTACCCCAAGCTGATTGCTTCGCCTGAGTTTGGTGCTGAAAATGAAGCCATACGCAGTATTGCCGATATCAAATTGTTGGAGGATGCAGCCCGCACTTTTGCCGGTCTGTTGCAGCAGGGTGCGGTTAAGGCTGACATACCTACGCTGTTCATGGGCATGAAGGAGGCCGAGGCGGTAAAACTGTTTGCCAACACATATCTTGCACTACGCGTTAGCTATTTTAATGAACTTGATACTTATGCCGAAATCAAAGGACTTGACAGTCAGGCTATAATCGAGGGTGTAGGCCTTGACCCCCGCATCGGTACACACTACAATAATCCGTCGTTCGGCTATGGCGGTTATTGTCTGCCTAAGGATACGAAGCAGCTGCTTGCCAACTACGCCAATGTGCCTCAAAACATGATGTCGGCAATCGTAGAGAGCAATCGTACCCGCAAGGATTTTATTGCCGATCAAGTGCTGAATAAGGCCGGTTATTATGACTATACTGCTGCAAATACTTACGGACAAGTATCGGAGCGGCAGTGTGTGGTAGGGGTCTACCGTCTTACAATGAAGTCTAACTCTGACAACTTCCGACAGTCTTCGATACAGGGAATAATGAAGCGGATCAAGGCTAAGGGAGCCGAGGTTATAATCTATGAGCCTACATTGGATGATGGTACGACATTTTTCGGTAGTAAGGTGGTAAATAATCTGGAGGAATTCAAGACGCGCAGTCATGCTATAATTGCCAATCGTTACGACCCGGTGCTTGATGATGTTGTCGGGAAGGTGTATACGCGCGATATATTTCGGCGTGATTGAGGCTTAGCGGCGTTGTCGCGTCGGTCGAAACAATGGGGGATGTCGGTATGCCGGCGTCCCCCATTGTTGTGGGGGGGGAGGGGTCAGTAGCTGAGGTGTTCGCGGCGCGAGGCGTCGATGCGGAGCATGATGAAGAGGAGGAAGGTGAAGCCCCACAGTGAGGAGCCGCCGTAGCTGAAGAAGGGGAGGGGGATGCCGATGACGGGACATAGCCCTATGACCATGCCTACGTTGATGGCCAAGTGGAAGATGAGGAAGGAGGCCACGCAGTAGGCGTAGACGCGGCCGAAGGTGGTGGGCTGGCGTTCGGCGATGGTGATTACGCGCAGTATGAGTATCAGGAAGAGGGCGAGTACGGCGGTTGTGCCGATGAAGCCTTCTTCTTCGCCTATGGTGCAGAATATGAAGTCGGTGTGTTGTTCGGGCACGTATTTGAGCTTAGTCTGGGTGCCGTTGAGAAATCCTTTGCCGGCGACGCCTCCGGAGCCGATGGCTATTTTGGACTGGTTTACGTTGTAGCCGGCTCCGCGCAGGTCCTCGACAATGCCGAGCGACACTTTTATGCGCTGTTGCTGGTGGGGCTGGAGGACTTCGTTAAATACTTTGTTGACCGAGAATAGAAACGCTATCGAGCACAATGCCGCGCCGATGGTGATAAGCAGATGACGGGCGGGTGCCTTGAACATCAGCACGAGGCAGTAGAGCGAGGCTATGCCTATGACGGTCAGGAAAAATATCATGCCGGGTATTTCGGCTCCGCAAAGGCTTGCTATCCATGCTCCGATGCCGGTGACGAGAAACCACAGCAGCACGTTGCGGGCACCGGCAATGAGTCGGCAGTACACTGCCAGCATGGCTACCATAATCAGCTCAATCATTATAAATACGGCTACTTCGCCCGACGGGAGCCCCATGATTAAAGTCTCGGTATATTTGACGGTCGTCACGAAAAATACTACGGCACACAGGGCGGCGGTGAGCACGAGTCCGCTCATGCCTTCGCGGTAGAGTACGAAAAACAGTGCCATGTAGGCCAGTGCCGATCCGGTCTCTTTCTGTGCGAGGATAAGTCCTACCGGCAGAAAGATGATGAGCAGGGCTTTTACGTAGTTGGCCGGCGATGCATTGAGCGAGAAGTTGTATGACGAGAACAGCTTGGCCAATGCCAGTGAGGTGGCGAATTTGGCAAACTCGGCCGGCTGAAGGCTCATGGGGCCCATGACGAGCCATGACCGCGAGCCTTTTATGTCGGGCGCTATGAATATAGTGACTATCAGCAGTATGATGAGCACTTCGTATATAGGATAGGCGTAGGCCTCGTATATGCGGAAGTCGATGAGCAGTATGACAAGTCCGGCCAGTACCGCGAGCCCTACCCATCGCAGCTGCTTGCCTGAAAACTCGTCAAATGAAAATATGGAGGCGTTGTCAAAGTCGTAGCTTGCGGCATAGATGGATATTATGCCGCCTATGATGAGCAGAAGATATATGATTACCGTCGGCCAGTCAAGGTAACGGAATACGGAGGGGTTAGTGTTTCTTGACTCCACTGCTTATGATTGTATTAGCTTCAAACATTCTGTCTTCAAGATACTGTCGCTCGGGGGCGATGGTGTCGGTGAGATATTTCTCTATCATCAACGAGCCGATGGGCACACCGTAAGTGGCGCCGAAGCCGGCATTTTCGACGTATACGCATATGGCTATCTTCGGGTCATGGTATGGCGCGAAGCCAATGAACGCCGAGTGGTCTTTGCCGTGCGGATTCTGTGCGGTACCGGTCTTGCCGCACACTTCGATGTCTTTAAGATTGGCGAGGCGGCATGTGCCGCCTGTCACGGCCATACGCATGCCTTCGGCCACGTCCTCGAAGTGCTGGCGGTCAATGGTGGGGTAGCGCCTGTCGCGAAGTTCGGCCGGAAGCACCGTATCCTGAATCTCTTTGACCACATGCGGAGTGATAAACCATCCGCGGTTGGCTATGGTGGCGCACAGATTGGCTATCTGCAGAGGTGTGGCCAGTATCTCGCCCTGACCGATGGCTATCGATATTATCGTATTGGCGCTCCATCGGTTTTCGCCGTATATTTTGTTGTAGAACTTGGCGTTGGGTATGAAGCCGCGGCTTTCGCCGGGAAGATCGACTCCCAGCTTATAACCGTAACCGAGCGAGACGAGGTGCTTCTTCCATACTTCGAATGCTTCGGCCGCGGAGCCGTATTTGGCGCGTTTGCCGTCGAGCATGGCTTTGAGTCCCCAGCAGAAAAATGCGTTGCACGATGTCTGTAGCGCAGGCTTGAGCGCTATCGGTGAGCCGTGACCGTGGCATCCTACCTTAAGGCCTCCGTTGATGAAGCCGTGGTAGCAAGGAAAGGCTGTTGTGAGGGTGATGATGTCTTCCTGCCGCAGTATAAGACCCTGCGACGGCTTGAATGTAGAGCCCGGAGGATACGCTCCCATGAGCGCGCGGTCAAAAAGCGGCTTGTAGAAGTCGTTGACAAGGTCGTTGTAGTTTTTTCCCCTCTCCCGGCCCACGAGGAGCTTCGGGTCGTAAGTAGGGCTGCTCACCATGGCGAGTATTTCGCCCGTGGCCGGTTCTATGGCTACGATGGCGCCGATTTTGTTCTGCATCAGCTTCTCGCCATACATCTGCAGGTCTATGTCAAGGCTCAGTTTTATGTCGCGTCCCGACACGGGCGCTATGTCGTGTGCTCCGTCTTCATATTTGCCTTGTATGCGTCCGTAGGCGTCGCGTATGAGTATCTCGACTCCTTTTTCTCCGCGCAGATACTCCTCGTAGCTTTTCTCCACGCCGAGGTCGCCGCAGTAGTCGCCGGCCGAGTAGTAGGGGTCGCGCTCAACATCGCGCTGCGACACCTCGCGTATGTTGCCGAGCACATTGGCCGCTGTCGAGTACATGTACTGGCGCAGTATGCGCTGCTGTATGAAGAAACCGGGAAAGCGGTACAGTTTTTCCTGCAGGCGTCCGTAGTCTTGGGCCGATATGTGGGTTATGAGCCGTTGCGGAGTATATGACGAGTATCCGGGGTTCAGGCGCTTGTCCTTCATGTCGCGCACACGTTTTACAAACTGCTCTTTGGTGATGTTCAACGCCGAACAAAAATCGAGAGTGTCAAACTCCTGCACGTTCTTGGGTATCATCATGACGTCGTAGGCGGGCTGATTGTATACGACGAGTTTGTCATTGCGGTCGTGCATCATGCCTCGCGACGGATAGAGCGTTTTACGCATAAATGCGTTGGAGTCGGCAAACTGCTTGTAGTCGTTCTCCATTACCTGAAGGTTAAACAACCTTATCATGTATATGGCTACTATGACTATTATGAATCCGCCGATTATGTATTTTCTTTTTTCGAGTCGGTAATCTTTTCTCATGGTGTGTGGTTTTCAATCATGTCTTGAAAGCACGCTGTCAAGACCCAGAAGCAGCAGAAATGTCAGCACCGAACTGCACACAATGCGCAGTCCCAGCCTTACCGGGTCGAAAAACGAGCATGCTTCGATAAGGAATATCACTGTGCAATATAGCAATACAAGAGTAAACAGATACTTCATGTATACGTCGAGTCCGAGCGACTTGGTCGACGGTTCGGGGTCGGTCAGCTCGTCCTCGCGGGGAAAATAGAGGTGGAGGACATTGCGCCGCGACATAGCCAGTATCGTGCAGGCGAGAGCATTCATTCCCTGTGTATTGGCAAATATGTCGACTGACAATCCGGTCAGGAAACCGATTGTAAGCACCCAATTGGCCGATAGGTTCAGCGGAAGCCTTACCAGAACGTAGATAAACACGAATGGCACAGCTACGTTGAACAGACATATGTTGTTGAACACCATTGCCTGTGCAAGTATCAGGACCACCGTCAGTATGGCAAATTGAATGATTGTCTTAGTCATGCAGGTTTATTTCAGTTTGTCAGTCGTTTTCCTCGCCCTCTTTTATCATGTTGAGCTCGTCAATCATTGAGTTGCGTATGACCCTTACCGTGCTTAATGTGGTGAAATCGGTAAACAGTTTTATACGCAGCGCGTAGAAATTGTCATCATGCTCTTTCTCGTGCGAAATGATTGTACCTACCGGTATGTCCGGCGGGAATACCGCAGAGTATCCGCTTGTCACAATCGTATCGCCTTTTTTGAACCGTTCATGCCGCGGCATCTCTTCGAGCAGGGCCTCATGCGGGCTTTTGCCGTCCCACACCAGCGAGCCGAAATACTCGCGTCCTTTGACTTTGCATGACAGCCTCATCTTGGGGTTGAGCAGCGATATCACTCTTGCCGAGTGGTCGCCTACAACGTTTACTATGCCTACAACACCGTTCTGGTCCACAACTCCCATTTCGGGCTTTATCGAGTCAAGCGCGCCTTTTTCAATCGTTATGTAGTTGTGGGCTCTCGACACACTGTTGCTTATCACGCCTGCCAGAATGTAGTCAAACGGCATGAGGGTCGAGTCCATGCGCAGCGAGTCGGCTTGTATCTCCTCTCGATAAGCCTTTATCCGGTGACGAAGGTTTATCACCTCCTGTTCGAGGCTCGCATTGCGACGTTGCAGATCCTCGTTGATGTCATGCAGATAAAAATATGAGGTGACCGAGTTGGATGCTTTAAACACGAGCGAACTTACCTTGTTGGCCGAGGTAAGGTATATATAATGTTGATAGGGATTGTTGTTGACAAGCAATATGCAGCTTATGACCACATATATTATGAAAACAAACCACTTGCTGTACTTTATGAAAAAGTCAAGAAGATTATGCATTTAAGTAAATTGCCCTATACATTAAATTAGTCGTTAAGGAGTGTCGCTTTACAGCGGCACTCCTTTTAACAGTAATCGGTGGCGATACACAGCCGGTTATCGGATGAGGAACTTGAACTTGTTGATGTTTTTAAGCGCTACTCCCGTTCCGCGTGCTACGGCAAGCAACGGGTCTTCGGCTATGTGGAACGGTATGCCTATTTTATCGACAAGCCGCTTGTCAAGACCTCTTAGCAAAGCGCCTCCTCCGGCAAGCCATATACCGTTGCGTACAATGTCGGCATACAGTTCGGGAGGTGTCTGTTCGAGCGCGCTAAGCACTGCGGCTTCTATCTTGGATATGGATTTTTCGATGCAGTGCGATATCTCCTGATATGTCACCGGCACTTCCATTGGCAGGGCCGTCATCTGGTTGGGGCCGTGTACTATGTAGTCCTCCGGCGGATTTTCAAGTTCGGTAAGCGCTGAGCCTACATTCATTTTTATAAGTTCGGCAGTACGTTCGCCTACTTTTATGTTGTGGGCACGGCGCATGTGTTCCTGTATGTCGTCGGTCAGGTCGTCGCCGGCTATCTGTATGCTCTTGTTGCTGACGATGCCGCCGAGCGATATCACGGCTATCTCCGAACTTCCGCCGCCTATATCGACAATCATGTTGCCTTCAGGTGCCTGAACGTCAAGACCTATACCGAGAGCTGCCGCCATGGGTTCATAGATCATGTATACGTCACGGCCTCCAGCGTGTTCCGATGAGTCACGTACGGCACGTATCTCCACTTCGGTTGATCCGGAAGGTATGCCTACCACCATGCGGAGCGACGGTGAAAACCAGTTGCTCTTGGTGCTTACTTTTTTTACGAGGCCGCGTATCATAAGCTCTGCGGCGTTGAAGTCGGCTATGACTCCTTTGCGCAGAGGCCTTACGGTGCGTATGCCCTCCGGCTCCTTGCCCTGCATCTGCTGGGCCTCGGTACCTACGGCTATGAGTTTGCCGGTTTTGGTGTCAAGGGCCACTATCGAGGGCTCATCGATCACGATCTTGTCATTATGTATTATAATGGTATTGGCCGTACCGAGATCGATGGCTATTTCTTTTGTGAAAGAGAAAAGTCCCATTTAAGTTAATTATCGTATTTGGAGAGTGTTAGGTTAATGCTTGAAATGGCGTATGCCGGTTATGACCATGGCTACACCATTGTTGTTGCAATACTCTATGGTGTCATTGTCGCGTATGGAGCCGCCGGGTTGTATTACCGCGTTTATGCCTGCCTCGTGTGCTATCTCCACACAGTCGGCAAAGGGGAAGAACGCATCTGATGCCATTACGGCGCCGTTTAGATCGAAGCCGAATGACTTGGCTTTGGCTATAGCCTGTTTAAGGGCGTCGACACGCGATGTCTGTCCTACTCCGCTTGCATATAGCTGAAGACCTTTGGCAAGTACTATGGCGTTGCTCTTGGAGTTCTTTACAATCTTGTTGGCGAAGAGCAGGTCTTTCACCTGTTCGGGAGTGACGGCGGTCACTGTAGCCTGTTTGAGGTCATCGGCGGTCTCGACCTTGAGGTCGCGTTCTTGTCCGAGCGCGCCGTTAAGACAGGAGCGGAACTGCATCTTTTCAGTTACAGGAGCTTTCTGTACGAGAATTATGCGGTTCTTTTTCTGCTCAAGTATGGCAAGGGCCTCGTCGGTATACTGAGGGGCTATTATGACTTCAAAAAATATTTTGTTGATCTCCTCGGCTGCGGGGCCGTCAACAATGCCGTTGGTTATGAGCACGCCTCCGAAAGCCGACACGGGGTCGCCTGCGAGTGCTGCGCTCCACGCCTCGCCGATGGTAGGACGGGTGGCGAGTCCGCAAGCGTTGTTGTGCTTGAGTATGGCAAATGTAGGCTCGGTAAATTCCGATATGAGATTGACAGCGGCGTCGATGTCAAGCAGATTGTTATATGATATCTCTTTGCCGTGAAGCTGGGTGAACAACTTCTCGAAATCGCCGAAGAAATAACCTTTCTGATGAGGATTTTCGCCATATCTCATGGTCTTTGCGCCGTCTATGGCTACACGCAGAGCCGACGGGCCGTTCTGAAGGTCGAAATAGTTGAATATCGAGCTGTCATAACCCGAGCTTACAGCAAAGGCTTCTTTTGCAAACCAGCGACGGTCATCGAGTGATGACTGCGCGCCCTTTTCGCGGAGCATGTCGGCAAGAGCTTTATATTGTCCTTTTGAAGCCACGATCACTACGTCGTTGTAGTTCTTGGCTGCCGCACGTATAAGCGATATGCCGCCTATGTCTATCTTCTCGATGATATCCTCGTGCGATGCTCCCGAAGCTACTGTGTCTACAAACGGATAGAGGTCGACGATGACCAAGTCTATTTCGGGTATGTCATATTGTTTTATCTGTTCGCGGTCATTTTCATTGTCACGACGGTTTAGTATGCCGCCGAATACTTTAGGATGGAGAGTCTTCACTCTGCCGCCGAGTATTGACGGATATCCGGTAAGGTCTTCAACAAGCTCGCATTTGTAACCC
This sequence comes from Candidatus Homeothermus arabinoxylanisolvens, assembly GCA_001689405.1. GTDB lineage: Bacteria > Bacteroidota > Bacteroidia > Bacteroidales > Muribaculaceae > Muribaculum > Muribaculum arabinoxylanisolvens. The sequence continues at coordinate 17,534 of LUJO01000039.1, forward strand.
AAGCTCTCTATAAAAGACTGAGTTCCACCGGTTGATAAAAATTTGACTCCATCTTTATTCAACATTGCAAGTATCTCTTCAAGACCATCTTTGTGGTACACTGATACTAACGCGGTCTTAATCTTCTTAATTTCCGACATTCTATTATTCTTTATTATGCAATTCAAAGTACAAAATTAATGAAAATCCACGGATATATACCTATATATAAGAAAAATATTATTTAATAAGATTAATTGTCGGTGTGCGGGGCATCCATATATGAGGCTAAGGCATCGGCACAACGTTCGCCGTCGATCGCCGCCGATACTATGCCGCCCGCATATCCGGCCCCTTCTCCGCACGGGAACAGCCCTTTTATCCTGATATGCTGGAGTGTGGAATTATCGCGGATAATCCTTACCGGGGCCGATGTGCGTGTCTCGCATCCTATCAATACCGCATCGTTGGTGAGGAAGCCCCGCGATTTTCGCCCGAATTCAATGAAGCCTTTGCGCAGACGTTCCGATATTGCCTGAGGCAAGAGCCTGTCTATGCGTGCGCTGTGTATGCCCGGAGCATATGACGTGGGCGGCAATGTCGATGAGGGCTTGCCTTTGGTGAAGTCGAGCATGCGTTGTGCCGGCGCGTTATGGGTCATGTCGGCGTCTTTGTAGAAGCGGGCTTCTATCTCTTCCTGATAATACATCATCTTAAGCGGGCCGGCACCGTGCGGGTCATCCACATCCTCGGGCAGTATCTCGACCACCATGCCGGAATTGGCCCAGCGGGTGCCGCGCGATGACGGCGACATGCCGTTGACCACAAGTTGCCCCGGACCGCTCGCCGCAGGTATTATGAAGCCTCCCGGACACATGCAGAAAGAGTAGACTCCTCGTCCGTCGACACGTGTGAGCATAGAGTACTCGGCGGCAGGCAGATACTTGCCGCGTCCTTCAGGCGAGTGATACTGGATGCGGTCTATGAGTTCCTGTGGATGTTCAAGCCTGACACCGATGGCGAGGCCTTTTGCTTCCATTTCTATACCGTGGCTTGCCAGCATCCTGTATACGTCACGGGCCGAGTGGCCCGTAGCAAGTATTACCGGACCTGTGTACTCTGTGCCTGCCGTGGTCCTGACGCCTGTCACCGTATTGTCGTTAATCGTGATTTCACATACCCGTTGGTTGAAATGTACTTCTCCTCCGGCGCGTATGATTGTATTTCTGATAGCCTTTATTACTTCCGGCAACTTGTCAGTGCCTATGTGCGGATGTGCGTCGACCATTATGCTTTCATCCGCTCCGTGCTGGTGAAGTATGGACAGTATTTTTTCTACCGAGCCGCGTTTTTTGCTGCGGGTATAGAGTTTGCCGTCGGAATAAGCCCCGGCACCGCCTTCGCCAAAGCAATAGTTGGAGTCCGGGTCTACAACATTTTCGCGGGCTATGGCGGCCATGTCTTTGCGGCGAGAGTCAACGTCTTTTCCCCGTTCAACCACTATGGGTTTTATGCCAAGCTCGATAAGACGCAGGGCGGCGAATAGTCCTGCCGGCCCGGCACCTACTACTATGGCCTGACGCGATGACTTGACGGGTTTATAATTGATTTCAGGATATATGTTTGCCGGCAGCGTTTCGTCAACATACAGTCTTAGCGTTATGTTTACCATGACGTTGCGTTGGCGTGCGTCGATTGACCGTTTTATTATGCGTGTCCCTTTTATCCTTTCAGGATTTATTCCCGATGCTTTGACCCCTTTGTCGGAAAGGAGTTTGAGGTCCGATGCTGTTTTCGGATCTACCCGTAAGTTTATATCTTGTTGCATTGGCGTTTGTTTTTGACTGTTGTTATTGGTCTCCTAATTCTGGTTGATGGGCGTGAGTGTGGCAAACCGTTTGTTCAGGCGTCTGATCATGACCAATACCGTAGCTACGGCCACTATGGCAGCGAGCAGGTCGGAGCCGCACATGCTCGCCCACACTCCGTCGGTGCCGAAGTGACGCGGCAGTATGATGAGAAACGGTATGAGAAACAGCAGCTGCCGGGTAAGGGAGAGAAATATGGACAGCTTCGGTTTACCGATCGACTGGAAGAAGTTTTGTATTACAATCTGGCAGCCTACCACCGGATATACAATGAAGTATATGCGGAAGCCGTCGCGTGCTATCGCTATCAGGGTCTCGTCGCGTGTAAACATCGAGCTGATCGTGTCGGGAAACAGTTCCGTTACGGCGAAGCCGACTGTCGTTATGGCTACTCCGAGCCATATGCCTATTGATAATGTGCGCTTTACGCGGTCCCATTTGTTGGCGCCGTAGTTGAAGCCGAGTATCGGTTGCATGCCTTGTGTCACACCAAATACTATCATTACAAAAAACATTGTGGTGCGGTTTATTATGCCGTAAGCGCCTACCGCAAGGTTGCCTGAGGTCCCGGCGTAGTCAAGGAGCGCCTTGTTGATGAATATCACGACCACACACGCGCATACATTCATCAGAAACGGTGATAATCCTATGGAGTATATGCGCTTTATGATAGAGGGTGTAAACCATCGGTTGGACAGCTGGAAGTGTATGAAGCTTTTTTTAGACAGGAAGTGTGAGAGGACCCATACAAATGCTGCAAACTGGCCGCATATCGTGGCAAATGCCGCTCCGGCTATGCCCCAGTTGAAGGAGAATATGAATATAGGCGCGAGGATGACATTGACAAGCACCGACAGCAATGCCGATATCATGGCTTTTTTAGGATAGCCGGTAGCCCTCATGAGGTTGTTGAGACCGATGAATATGTATGATATGGGTGTGCCGTAGAGTATTATTCTCATAAACTCGCGGGCATAGCTTATAGTCTCCGGCGTGGCTCCGAAGAAGTACAGTATCTCATCAAGAAATATAAGGGTTATGCCGCCGAATACAATAGAGTGAATGAGGCATAGTATCATGACATTGTTTACGACATCGGTTGCCCGCGACTCATTTTTCTGACCTATGAATATGGAGCTTATCGTGGCTCCGCCCACGGCAATGAGCGTACAGAAGGCCACTACAAGATTCATGAGCGGAAAGGTGATTGCAAGTCCGGCTATGGCCATCGGGCCTACGCCGCGGCCTATGAATATGCTGTCGACGATGTTGTACAGTGAGGTAGCCACGCTTGCTATTATGGCAGGTACCGAATATTGAACGAGTAGCTTCCCTATTGATTTTGAGCCTAATGAAAGCGGACTGTCTGCTGTTGCCATATTATACGATTTATTTTAGATTTTCAACGGATTGATATAACCACTTGAGGAATAAACATTTAGCGGAGTATTTGAGAAATAACAGTAACGAATTGGCAACCGTGCGATTTTCAGCGTTTTGCGATGCTATGCTGTCAAGTAACTCTTTCTAAATGCAAATGTACAACATATATCCTATATGAGGATGATAAATTTAAATTTTTATGTCATTTCTATATTGTTTCAATATACGTATCGCTAAATAGATGATATATCCAATGACTATTATTGTTAAAGCTGCAATTGTAACCAATACCCAAAAACTAATACTTCCATTCAAAAAACGCATTCCTATCCAACTACATGAAGCGAAGAAAATCGAAATTAAGAGAATGTAAAAACATTGGCAATTAATATTGACCAGCCGTTTAATATAAGCTATTGCGAAATTTTTCTTTTGTATAACAAGTGGACTACTATCACCTAATTTTATTTGTTCTGTTACTAATTTTAATTCATCTTTTTTGCTTAGTATAAATGAATATAAGAGTGTAAGCAATGACAGTAAAATCCCAATGAACGTCAAATGCAATGTCCATAAATCAGAAAAACAATCGCTAATCAACTCTTGGCATGTGATTAAATCATTCATTCCTTAAATAATTAGTAAGAACTCCGCTCAATTTCTCAATCATAAAATCAGCATCATGTATTTTGGTGTCTAATTCTGTTTGAGTAATAGCAGATGAAGCGTTAAATATCTTTTCTGCGGTTTCTTTCAATTCTTCGCTTGCTTCATTGACAAGTTCTTTCTTTATTCGATACTCCTTTTTACCTATAACAATACGAGTATCTTTATACTGATAATCCTCATCATCGGCAGTATCGGCAAGAAGCTGCTCCATTGTTTCGCGAGGCATATTTTTGAATAGTCTATCTTTTTTCTTTTCAAGTTTTCCGCCTTGTAAAAATTCTCGATATTTAACATCAACATCATTGTCAGCATCCGAAATACTTCGATAACGAATTTGTAGTTCAGGGATAGTGCAAATATCTTTAAGTTCATCAAAAATCATAGGAAGTTTAATGTTCTCTATCGGTATATTCAATATTTTATTGACAAGTATTTTAGCTAGTTTACAAACTTCACCATTATCTTTGGTTGGATCTTCATAAACAAGCATCAAAAAGAAACATGTGTATGTCTCAGCACTCAATCCTTTGATTCGAGGATAAAGTAATATGAAATTATTCTCACTTCCTAACTTATTGTCTTTAGCAATAGGTATTTTTTCATTTGCTTCAAAATACCCATCGTACATATTTGTATTAAAAGCTGAGATTTGGAGTAATAATGCGGGAACATTGCCTATTTGCACATCTTGATAAGAAATGTCACTAACAACGGTCTTTTTGGTTTTATTCCTATTAGAAGAACTAATGGGACTTTTGAAATCATCCAACCGTTTCTTTATCATTTGTACCATATCTTGAAATGATACATTTTCAAATAATCCCACACTCTGATCCAACATGGTTGTTGTATATACAGGGATTTTGATATTATAAGACTTTTCTTTTAATTCTTTCTTTGCCATTCTCGTCATCAAATGAAGTTTCTATTATATAGCCCGTATTTGCTTGCTTCTAATAAGTATTCTAAAATATGGGCACTTTCCATTAATCGACAGGTCTTTATCATCATCCCCTTTCCTGAATTTAATTATTTCAAATTGGTTGGGATTGAATTTATGTAAGAAAGTTATTGGCACACCCATCAATCCTGCATAATCCATAGGAATATCTTGTGTTTTATTTACATTTATTCCATTGCAATTATCGTATTTAGGGTATTCCTTTTCGTGACCAATATATTTTTTGGTAAGTATAATGTCTTCATTGCGTTGGAATGTTTCCAAATTAGTTAACCATAAGCAATTATTTGGTGAGATTATTCTATTCCCCGAATTATCGATTCGAGTTTCTGTACCGTAAAGTTCATAATGTTCAGGAACAATAAATCCTGATATGCCTCTCCCTAAATTTATTCCCAACCAAGCTTTATTATCTTTGATTAATTTGAAAATCTCTTTATATGTTATCGCATTGATATTTCCTATAATCAAAAATTTCTTGTCATATTTAATCAATTGTGCCACATATTCCCTGAATAGAGAAAAGGGAGGGTTGGTTACAACTATATCAGATTGCTTCAACAGATTTATACTTTCTTGACTACGGAAGTCGCCATCACCACGAAAGTAAATAACATTGGATGCATTAGGTTTTTCCTCTTTATTTCCTGTATATTCATAGAAAAAGCCATTGCTATTTGTTTCTGTATTAAACAAGTCAATCACTTGTTCTTTGTAACAAGCTGCAATGAGTTTTTTTAATCCTAACTCTTTGAAATTCGAAAAGAAATATTTAAAAAAGTTGCTTGTTTGAGGGTCGTCGCAATTACAATAAACAATCTTATTATAAAAATGCTCCTTGTAATACTGCAACTCCCGCTCTATATCTGAAAGTTGCGTATAAAACTCATCGCTTTTTAGCTTCTTTGCTTTTTGCAGCAATTCATTTGTTGCATTTCTTCCCATCCCTAATCAATATTTTGAGTTAATTGATTGAATATGTCACTGCCTAATACCTGAAGAGATGTTTTTGAAATTTCAAGCATTATATCAAATATTTCTTTAACATTCCATCTTTTTCCACTGCCTTGTGTGTATATGGATGTAGCCTGAAGCATTATAGTTTTATCCTTATGCTTAACAAATTTATTCTTACATAAGTTAGAATTGATAGGCATCCCATAATTTGCAGAAGTCAATCTATCTAACCTGTTAAGCATTCCTGAATTGTATTCTAATGTAACTACTCTACCATCAGGTCTTGTTATCGAAATAGTTTCAGTTAAAAAATTCGAGCCTTCCAAAAATAAGATGTATGGGAAATGAGATTCAGACAACATTAAATTGGCAATTTCTGATATATTTTTGTGTGACCTTTCTATAGCATTGCCCGCAGCCATCAAATCTTGGTCGTTGTTCTTACCGACAAGTATTCCTTTTCTTATGTTTTCAATGTCTTTTCCTTGATGTTTAGCCTCAGACACCAATACAATTCTCCACTCTCCAGCATCATCTTTCACTTCTATAATACCTCCATCGGGAATGATACTGGAATTTTCCACGAAAAGAGTTTGCCCTAATTCAGGATCAATCTTCCTTAGTGCTTCATTAATTTCTTCTTTCTTTATACTTGTCCTATATCGAAACGATAGTTGAGGAAATTCTTTCTCAAGTTGTTTAATAACAAGATGAGAAATCTCTCCAACTGTCATGTCATGCAATTTTGCTTCCTCGCAAAATATACCTACAACACCTTTAGATTCTTTATGCTGTACAGTTAATCTTTCCGACTGATTCTTTTTAGCCATATAATATTTTTGTCTATTACCTGTATGCAAAATTACAAAAAATCCGTGATGTAACATTCTACTATCACGGACTTTATTTTGATTCACAACTTAATCTTCCGACTTTGGAGGCGAGATTGTCCGCACGGACGGCAAGGCTTTTCTGGCTGCTCAAATCTTTTTGAGCGGCTGAAAAGACATCTTGCTGTGTTCCTGCGGACACACTTTCGGGAGTAACCCGAAAGGTTTTGAGTAACTCAAAACATACCTTGCCATGTTCGAGTGAACATATACGTAAATGGCGGTGTATCCCTCCTTTCTATAATCAGTATTTTCATTATACCGACTTGACTAAATGAACTCACTATACCCTCATTGCAGAGTGTGCAGAACATTCCGAACTACAGTTTCCGTTCCTGTGCTTGCCCAATCCAAACGCCCAATATATTATTTTTCTTTCTGTCGGTGGGTAGTGGGGCGGTCGTTTCCGTTTTCAAAGGCTTCTCTTGCATGGGGCGGTTGGAAGCAAGGTTTAGGGGAAGAATACTACCCGAGAATGAGGGTGGAGATTGTTCCCCTAACGGTATAGCCGCTTGACCTTGAAGCCGACATCAAGCCCCGTACTTACTTTGCCTTTGTAAACGAGAATGATTGCTCCGCTTTCTTCAGTAAGAGGAATAAACCCCGTATCATCATATCAACAGGTTTGTTTGTTGATGTGATTACATGGTGATATGCTTGCCTGTTGATATGTCATTACGCTTGCCAATGGCTGTTGGGGTTTCCCTCCGTGAACAGCGAAACGAAAACGGTTGTTTTCTCTTTTCGCCCGTGTGTTATCCTATCCAACAAGGCTTGGCGTACCCGTTCCGCTCCGTATGTACCGATGCGGAAAGCGAGAGCGGTTATTGTTTCGAGGTTGTAGACCTCTGCGCCGCATTTGTCCGATATGCGGATAATACGTCTTATTTCGTACTCCCTTAAAACTCCGCTTTTGCAGAGTGTCTTTATCGCGGCACGGAATGTCGGAGCGGTTATCCCGAACAGTTCACAGATTTCCCACTCGCTCATGGCGGTTGTTCGCATATCTGTCGGCATGATGATATTGCGATGCTCGTCTATCTTGATTATATTTCTTTCTTTGTTCATTGCTGTTTGTTTTAATGTTATCAAATGTTACTGCAAATATCCTTCTCCATATCCGCTAACTTGTGAGACAGGGTCTCCATATCTTGGCTAATCTTTTGGGCTGTAATTTTTGCGTATAGTTGGGTGGTCTTTATATTGGTGTGTCCCAACAGTCGGCTGACCGTTTCAATCGGTACACCGTTGGATAAAAGTACGGTCGTGGCGTTCGTGTGTCTTGCAACGTGTGTGCTTAACCGTGTCTTGAAGCCGCACTGTCTGCCGATTTCTTTCAGTATCTTGTTGCAAGTGGTATTGCTCGGCATAGGGAACACTTTGTTGTCCTTTGTCATGCCTTTGTACTTCTCTATTATCTTTTTGGGAACATCCAACAGGCGGATATTGGACTCTGTATTGGTCTTCTTTCTTCGGGTGATAATCCATAGGTTGCCGTCAAAGAACGTTTGCAGATTGTCTGTGGTTAGGTTCTTCACATCGGAATATGCCAACCCCGTGAAAACGGAAAAAACGAACAAATCCCTTATAAGTTCATGATAGCTGTTCTTCATTGGAGCATCCATGAGTGTCTGTATCTCTGATTTGGTCAAATATCCTCTATCCACACTTTCGGGAGAGTTGATATATCCTGCAAATGGATTGAACGGCAAACGACCGTCATTTCTCGCTAGGGAAATGATATGCTTCAACACAATCATATAGCCCCATACGGTATTGGTGCGGCATTTCTTCTCCGTCCGCAGGAAATACTCGAAGTCGTTGATGAACGTGAGATTCAATTCTTTCAGGGGAATATCCTCACGCTTATAGGTGTGCGGGATAAATTCGTGGAGATGCTTGCAGACGGTTACATACCGCTGGAATGTTCCCTTTGCCCTGCTGTGTCCCACTTTCTTGGCATATTCGGCATTGTGTTGTTCAAAGAGTTTCAGCAGGGTTTCCTGCTTAACACCGATACCGAGATAAGCATCTTTCAGTTTGGCTGCAGTGACATAACCGTCCGTTTGCATCAGTTCCTGATAGCGACGGTTTACCTCCACTCGGATTTTATCAACGGCACGGTTGATTCGCTGCGCTTCGACACTCTTGCCTGAAGCACGGTTGTTCTTCACGTCCCACAGCCGCAACGGAACATCCATCTTGCAGCTGAACTGTTTGATCTCTCCGTCCACCGTGATACGGCACATCAATGGCAGGTTTCCATTGGTTTTTTCACTGCCTTTCTTCACATAGAATAATACTTTGAATGTACTTCTCATAACTCACTTCTTTTTTTGGTTACAAAACTATATTACAGTGAGTTACCGACAGCTAAGCAAACTTACGCAAAACGCAGAATAAGAACTGATTAGCAAGAAATATGCACCATATCATACGGTAATGAGGTGGTAACTGAACTCTTGCACTATGTGGCTTTTGCACGGCTTTGAATGGCTTGATACCAATCGAAAAGAAAAGCGTAACGAACGCTATTCCTGTCTATTCGCTACGCTTTTCTCAAATTTGCTATTCCGTTAGGTGTTTATTTTACAAAATTAACTTCTATAAAAACAATAATGAAGCGGGGAATAGTTATTTTTGCATAAATTTTTAAGTTTTTAATATGAGGAATATCGGTGTCTTGTTTGACTTGGATGGAGTTTTGATTGACAGTGAGCGTCTGTATAGCGAGTTTTATGACAATATCGCTGAGCTTTACGATATAAAAGAGGAAAAATTTTCACTTGCCATAAAAGGCACTACGATAGAACAGATCTTGTCGAGATACTTTCCCGAACCGGAGGCGTCGGCCGATGTTCTGCGACGCATAAACGAGTTTGAGGCTAACATGCGGTATCCGATATGCGATGGTGTCATCGGGTTTCTTGAGGCTCTGCGTGCGGCAGGCATACCTTGCGCGGTAGTTACAAGCAGCAGCGACAACAAGATGCAGCGCCTGTATGCACAGCTTCCGCACTTTGCCGACTACTTCGATGCTATAATTACCGGAGCTGATGTCACACGCTCTAAACCTGACCCGCAAGGCTACATGCTTGCCGCAGAGCGTATTGGCCGCCGTCCGTCCGACTGCTACGTGTTTGAGGACTCGCTGTCGGGTATTGAGGCCGGTGTGTCATCGGGCGCAGTTGTCATAGGACTTACCACCACTCTTCCTGAAGAGCGGCTCAAAGGAAAAGCCCACAAACTCATCGATGGGTTTGCAGGCTTCGGTATAGATGATATGCTTTCTGTGACTCGCGATTAGCAGGCCTTGAAACTCATGTCGAGACCTTTCACGGAGTGAGTGAGCGCTCCCACTGAAATGAAGTCGACGCCGCATTCGGCATAGTCGCGCAGAGTGTCAAATGTGATGCCGCCCGATGACTCTACTTCAGTGCGCCCGTTGATCAGTTTGACTGCCTCACGCGTACGCTCCGGTGTGAAATTGTCAAGCATTATGCGGTCTACGCCGGCTTCGAGAGCCTGATTGATTTCGTCGGTATTGCGAACCTCGACTTCGATTTTCAGGTCGCGTCCTGTCTCTTTCAGGTATTTTTTCGCTGCATCTACGGCTTCTTTTATGCCTCCCGCGAAGTCGACATGATTGTCTTTTATCAGAATCATGTCAAACAGGCCTATGCGGTGGTTGCTGCCTCCGCCTATCTTTACAGCCTCTTTTTCAAGCATTCTCATGCCGGGAGTGGTCTTGCGGGTGTCAAGTACTTTTGTTTTAAGTCCTTTCAGCTTGTCCTGATAGCGGGCGGTCGTAGTGGCTATGCCGCTCATTCGCTGCATGATGTTGAGCATTATGCGTTCGGTCTGAAGCAGTGAGCGCACGGGTCCTTCGACTACAAATGCTATGTCGCCCGGCTTAACGTGGGTGCCGTCGTTGATGTAGACGGTCATCTTGAGCGACGGATCAAACTTCTCAAACACTTTCCGGGCCACGTCGACACCGGCAAGTATGCCCTCCTCCTTGACAATAAGCTGTTGTTTGCCCTTCTCGTCGGCAGGTATTGTGCTCAGTGTGGTATGGTCGCCGTCGCCCACATCCTCGGCAAATGCCAAAGTAAGCAGGTCATCAATCAGTTCATCTCTTGTCTTCATATCCTGAAATTGTTATTGTTACCGATGCAAAGATACAAAAATATTTGCGAAGGAAGCTACATTCGGTATCTTTCGGGTCAATTGGCTCACAGCACAAAGTCCTATGTCATATACTTGTAAAATGACTTATATGTAATTATATGTAGTACGCTTTTATTATCCGATTTTTACTGCATTACGGGATTTATGGTTAACTTTGTTGTCGTGACGTCATCGAATGTGTCGTTATACGGCATGGATTTCTATCATAAAACGAACGATGAAAAATTACTGTATCATATTATATTATATAATTCTTTGCGGTTGTTCAACAGGTCATCTTGCCAACGGGTGGTATCCTGTTGCAGATACTCCTGCCAACGGGGTGGAAGGGAAAGCAATCGTCACCGTGGAAGATTTTGCAAATGTCACACTTGATACAGTATCGATTCCTGATGACGTTTTCATACAAGGATGTCTGGCCGCTGATAAAGTCTCATTATGGGCTGAAGCGACAGAGGACAGGATTGGCAAGCGTATCGGTTTTGTATTCAGGGATTCGGTTGTTATGGCGCCTAAAGTAAACTGCCGAATTGAAAGTGGTCGCTTCACGATAAACAGTCCGGACAAGCGACTTATTCTCGAAATCTACAACTCAATAAATAATCTCGACTAAATCGCAAACGTCTCTCCCGGCCATTCAGTCTGTCGTCCCCTAAATCGATATAGCCTTAAGTGGATAAATTGTGTTTTGTTTTGTGCGTGCTAATGGCTAATTTTGTATTGTAGATATTATATTGTGGAGTTATGAAAGTTGAGCTGGTGGTGATAGGGCGTACGACGTCGCGGTATCTTCAGGAGGGCATTGAGACTTATGTGAAACGTCTCGGGCATTATGTGCCTTTTGACATCACTTGTCTGCCTGACATAAAATCGACAAAAGCTATGACCGAGGAGCGGCAGAAAGAGCTTGAGGGCGCGCAGTTTCTCGATTATGTGAAGCCGGGCGACAGGGTCATGTTGCTTGACGAGAAAGGGCGTGAGATGACGTCGCGTGAGTTTGCCGGCTTTATGGACCGCATGATGAGCATGGTGCCAAAACGTCTGTTGTTTATTGTAGGAGGTCCTTATGGCTTCTCCAAGTCGGTTTATGACAGAGCCGACGGGCTGCTGTCGCTGTCGAAGATGACGTTCTCGCACGAGATGATACGGCTCTTTTTCACCGAACAGCTTTATCGGGCCATGACTATACTGCGTGGCGAACCATATCATCATGACTGATGTCAATAGATAAGCTCGCGTAGCACTCCGTCAGATACAAGCCATGACTTCTCGTCGAAGCATATGCGGTTTTCATGCTTGGTGAGGCTGCCGTTTTTTACATACGGGCGGCATCGGCCCATGAAACTCTCGGTATGCCCGGTCCCGAACCTTAACGCCATGTCGTTCAGGTCGATACCCTCCATTGTGCGCAGCCCTGTTATTATGTAGTCATTTAACAGGTCGGAAGGCGATTCATCCTCTTCTGTATAAAAAGTGCGGCCGCTACCTATTGCCGATATGTATCCGCGCAGGTCGGCCTTGTTCACTCTTCTTGCTTTTCCGTCAAAGCTGTGTGCGCCCGGGCCGAGTCCGAGATAGGGAATGAAGTGCCAGTATGAACTGTTGTGGCGTGCTCTATGGCCCGGTTTGGCAAAATTGGATATTTCGTAATGCTCGTATCCGGCTGCGCCAAGTGTCTGCGTCATATAATCATACATCGCGGCCACGGTCTCTTCGTCGGTCTCTTGGATTTTGCCTGCAAGAAGCCGGGCATACAGCCGTGTGCCCTCTTCGTATGAAAGGGAGTAGGCCGATATGTGGGGCAGTCCGAGTGCGGCCAATGTGTCGAGTGAGTATCGCCATGTATCGGCGGTCTGTTCCGGCAGTCCGTATATGAGGTCGCCGCTAATCTCTGTAATCCCGGCATTGCGCAAAGTGCTGATTGCCTTCACTGTTTCAGCTGCCGTATGCCGCCGGCCTACGGCTGTAAGCTCTCTGTCGACAAGCGACTGTATGCCTAAACTCACTCTGTTTATGCCTGAACCGATTATGTGTTCGGCCCATTGATCGGTTATGTCCTCCGGATTGGCCTCGATGGTAAATTCTTCAATGTCCGAGGCCTTAAAAACCGAAGTTATCATTGACAACATGTCGGGAGGGAGCAGCGACGGAGTTCCGCCGCCTAAATATACGGTCGTTACAGGCTCTGTCAGCTCGTTGTGTCTTGCATCCCACTCTTTAAGCAGTGCATAAACATAGTCTGACATGGCTTCCTGCCGTGGGGTGGAGTAGAAGTCGCAGTAGGCACACTTTGAGTGGCAGAACGGTATGTGTATATAAACTCCGGACATGTGTATTTATGACGGCGCCATGCCGCACATGGCTTTAAAGTCGCAGTAATGGCAATGTTTGTCCGACGGGGTTGGCGCGAATGGAGTATCGCGGTCAAACAGGCTTCGCAACTTACAGTTGAGTGCCTCCATCACTGCTTCGTTGTGGGTCGTGTAGTCATACAGAGGCTCTCCACTTATTTTGACCGGCTGCAGCCCGTCGGTAAATATCTTTTTCATAGCATACAGCATGGGCCATATGGCTCCGGTGAAGTGGCGGTCGCGTGCGTGCATGTTGCAGTATAAGAACAGCTGTAGCACACCTTTGTTGTGCGATTTTGTCGCAGTGCTTTCAGTGAGGTCATTAAGATCCGTGACCTTGAATTCGTCGTTGCCGGTCTTGTAGTCTACAATCCTTACACGGCCGTCGGTCATTTCGTCAATGCGGTCTATGCTTCCGCGTATGTTATAGCTGCGCGTATCGTCGAGGGGCAGGTCGGTAAACACTTCACGTTCGCCTTCTACGAAATAAAACGGTACAAATGCTTTTTCTCTGTCAAACAACGCTATTACAAATTCTCTGATTAGCTCACCGAGTATTTTTGTCTCGCCGGTAAGCGGAGTCAGATTCTCGTATTCTTCGTTATCGCCGGTTTGCGACGGCAGATTGTTGTATAGTTTATTTATTGACGAGGTTATGATGCTGTCAAGTTTTACGGTCTCGCTTTTAAGACGCTCGATTACATCGGCGGTTATCTCGACTTTGGCCGCAGAACCGCGCATGCGCTTGTAGGAAAATTCAAGAACTTCGTGAACTATGCGGCCAAACCGGCTTTCGTCCACATAGTCTTTCATTTCCTCCTCGGCCCGCACGTTTTCCACATAGCTGAAATAAAATTTCAGCGGACACTGCAGGTAAGTGTTTATGGCCGACGCCGAAAGATAGCGCTTGTTGTCGGCTGTCGACAGAAAGCAGTTTATACGCGACATTATACGGTCATCCTTGACTACCGAGAATGGCTCGCCGGCGCGTGTTGCCGGTACATTGAAACATGCGTTGAACTTCCTGATGCTGTCGGAAGGGAACATGTAGAGCAACTGGTAGAGGTAACGCGACATTTCGCCGCCTTTAAGTCCTGATGTACGCCCGTCATACAGCAACTTTACATTTGACGCCCGCGATATGAGCCGATAGAAGTAGTATGCGTATATACATTCCTGAAATTCCATCGTGGAGAGTCCGTAGCATTGACGCAGCACATTGGGTATGAATGAGCGCGAGTAGTGCTTGCGTGGAAATATGCGCTCGTTCATTGACAGCAGTATTATGTTTTTGAAGTCAAGCGCACGGGTTTCGAGTACGCCCATGATCTGAAGCCCTGACAACGGTTCGCCCACGAAATTCACAGTTTCCGAATTGACAGTACGTTCTATCAGGTGAAAGAATGTGTTGTCGCGCATGGTAATGCCGTATTTTTCCGTAGCACGTTGCAGCTGCTCGACCGATTGGCGGTAGCGCGTCACGAATCCAGTCTCAAGGGCGTTATTGTTGTCTTTGGGCGCTTTTGCCAGTTCCGACAATATATATTCGGTAAGCTCCGATACATATTTAAATACGTTATTGCCCGACATCAGGTCCTCCACCGGAAAAAATATGGTTTTCAGGTCAGGGTAGTTTTCGGCTACGTAGTCTGACGGTATCAGAAACATGCGTCGGGTCTCGATATCCTTTTTAAGAGCTTCGCATGACTTGGCGGCGAAGGATATTATGAGTCCGTGGGTTATTACGTCTTTTACATCTTCGTAGAAGAAGTGCCAGAGCCCGCGCACTTTTTTTGCGCGAAGATGCATTGACATGACATTGCGCATAAGCACCGCTACCGACGTATGGCGCAGCGGGTACCCCATAGTTATGTTTACGGTCGATATTTCAGGCGGCACCGAGTGCAGTAGATCGACAAACAACTCCTCCGAGGGCAGCACGATTGCCGTGTCGACTGCGTTGTCAGGGTCGGCTATGGAGCCGTCGGCCGCCATTTGTCTTATTATGTTGCCGGCCAGTTTTACCTGTCCTACGTTTGATGGTACGCTTACAATCTCTATGTCGGGCAGTGTTACGGACTCATCCGACAAGTCATATAGCGAGGGAAATGCTTTTACATACTTGCGTATGAAGTGCGTGGCCGAGCAGTTCTCTTTTACTTCCTCGGGCAGATTGTAGTCCCAGTAAAAATCGGCCTTCCCTATGTCGCGCAATCGGCTGAAAATATGTATTTCCGAGGTGGAAAGTACATTGAACCCGACAAATATGATGCGTGAATAGGGCAGCTCGTCGGCAGTCATGGCGCTTAGCTTTTCGGCTACTTCGCGGTACTGCATGCCCGAATAGCATAGTCCTCTTGACGCGAGACTGTTTTTTACAGCATGATACAGCGGGTCGAGAATCTCCCATAATTGCACGAATGAGTCTCTGTTTACGCGAGGCTCGCCCTCTTTGGTCAGATGAATCCAAAATTGTTCGGGGCTATAGGATTGCAGGTCGACATCCCAATACCGGGTTATGACCTCTTTTTGTTCGTCGGTAAGAAAATCGGTGGCTATCTCTCGTACATTCTTTACATTCCTGAATAGCTGGTGCGCGTCGGCGAGATAACGGTCTACATCGTTGAAGTCATTGACCAGCATGTCGCCCCAGAATACGAATTTATCGAAGTCCTCGGTCTCCTTTGATAATTTGGCATATTCGGTAAATAGTGTGAACAGCAGGTCATAACGCGATGCTTCCACATAGTCGGAAAATGACGATATGAACTCGCTTATAGTTATTACGGCAGGTTCGAAAAACGGAGTTCCGGAGTGTGAGCACTGTGACAGATATTGCCGAAAAAACGTTCCGCTCCGTTTATTGGGGAATACGAAGCAGTAGTCAATCAGCCTGTCTTTCTCCCGGTCATGATAGACTTCGGCTATACTTTGCAGAAAGGGTCTCATAGGAGGCTACGTTTTTAGCAACATGATCATTTTTACCGCCAAGTCAAACAATACTATCTTGCCGTTGCCGTTTCCGGCTATGTCGGTGTAAGCATTGTCAAGCTCCGCCATTATGCTCTGGACGTTGCGCTCGTTTATAAAACGGGCGAATTTCGAGCTGAAAGCCGCTTCCTCCCTGTTCAGGTAGTTCAGCTCCGGCTTGTTTATGTTGTAGATGAAGTTTTCCCGGATGAGCCGCTGGCAGTATTCAATGAATCTGAGTTCCTGTTCGCGTCCGAGTGCGGCTACTTCCGCGGCCCACTCCTTTAATTCTTTTACATGGCGTTGATAAGCCTGACGCATGAGGTTCATGAACAGGTCGAGAAACAGATGATTTTCGCGGCTAAGGTTGAGGCTGTTATGCGCTTTTATCATATTGCCCTCGGCAAGGTGCGCCAAAGCCATGGCGTCGGCCGGATCTACCGAGAAGTTTTTTATCAGGTCGTCGGCTATCACATTGTCGGGCAGGCGTTTCAATACTATGCGTTGTGTGCGTGAGTATATCGTCGGCAATATTTTTTTTGCATCGTTGCTGACAAGTATGAATACGGTGTCGGAATACGGTTCCTCTATCTGTTTCAGCAATTTATTGGCCGCACTTTCATGAAGACGCTCGGGAAGCCATATAAGGGCCACCTTATATCGTGCCGCATGCGACGTATAGCTGAGTTTGCGTATGAGGGCATCGCTCTCGTCGACATATATGACCGGTTGAGTGGAAGGGGAGCCTAATGTGGCCATCCAGTTCTGGAAGTCCATGTACGGATTCTGCGACAGATAGTCGCGCCACTCGTCGATATAGTCGTCGCACAGGGTGGTCTGCCCGCTTTTCTTCTTTACAATCGGAAATACGAAATGAGTGTCGATATGGTTAAACGACCGGTGCTGAAGACATGAAGGACACACACCGCAACTGTCGCCGTCAGTACGGTTCTCGCAGTGTATGTACTGGGCCGCGGCCCGGGCAAGTGCGAATTTTCCTATCCCTTCCGGACCCTCAAGCAGTATGGCGTGGGGTATGCGGTCGTTGTCAATCATTGCACGCAGACGTTCTTTAGCGGTCTGATGTGATGGTATGTCGCTGAATTTCATGGCGGAAATGTTTGATTCAATAAACGGCGCGGGCTACCGCCTCGACGCTTTTTGTGGCATTTAATGAATAGAAGTGTATGCTTGGCACATTGTGGGCAATGAGGTCGGCAGCCTGTCCTTTACACCACTCGACACCGATCTCTTTTGCCTGTGCGTCGTTTTCGCAGGCAATCAGTTCTTTGGCAAGCTCCATGGGCAGATCGACATGAAAGACTTTCGGCAGCAGGGTCAGCTGGCTTTTTGTAGTTATCGGTTTCAGCCCCGGAATGACGGGAACCGTTATGCCGGCCGCTCTACACCGGTCGACAAAGTTATAATACTTGTCGTTGTCAAAGAACATCTGGGTCACGATATATTCAGCCCCGTTGTCTACCTTGTGTTTCAGATACTGCAGGTCTATGTCGGGGTTGGGGGCTTCTTCATGTTTCTCGGGATAGCCCGCCACACCGTAGGAGAACTGTTCGCCGGTCACTATGTCCATTTTGGTGCCGTCTATGAAGTAGCCTTTGTTGAACTCGTTGACCTGCATCTGCAGCTCCGATGCATGGGCATATCCGTTGTCGTTCGGTATGAAACGGCTATCGTGTTTCGCTTTGTCGCCGCGCAATATGAGCAGGTTGGTTATGCCAAGAAAGTTGAGGTCGATAAGGGCATATTCGGTCTCTATTTTGGAGAAACCGCTGCATATGATGTGGGGCACTGCCGGTATGCCGTATTTTTGCTGTATGGCGGCTGCCACCGCCACTGTGCCGGGGCGACTCCGTTCACTTACTTTCTGGTAAAGACCGTCGGGGGTGTTCTTGTATACCATCTCGCTGCGGTGAGTGGTTATGTTGATATACAACGGATTGAACTCCTTGAGCGAATCTATGTTGCGAAACAACTGGGCTATACCGCGTCCTTTGAGCGGGGGCAGTACTTCAAATGAAAATCCAGTGCGTCCGTTGGCCGCTATTATGTCGGTTATTTTCATCGGCGATAATGATGATTGGTCAAAGGTGTATATGACCGGTTAGAAAATCGATTTGGGTTTTGTGGCTTGAAACTCTTTCAGATAACGTGGTGTCGAGTAGGCGAGGTCAAGAAAGTCGCGGTTTCTGTAGGCACGTTCCGCGAGAGCCGTCATGTTGGCCGCCAAAGGATGTATCTCCGTTATGAAGTTGGCGTTTTTGTGCTTTTCGAGAAGCGGTCGGGCTTTGTCGCTTCCGTTTCCGAAAAATATTACAGGTCCGCGGTCAAGATACTTGTCATAGCTGTTTTCGTCAAGGATGAGCGGAGTGGGAGCGAGCAATGTTTCCAGCGCGTAATTGTATACGGCCGTATAGACCTCCATACGGCGTGCGTCAATCATTGGCGCAAACATCACGTCGCTGTCAAAAAAATCGCTGAACATCACCGTCACGGCCATTATGGCCAATGTGTCGACTCCGATCAAAGGTATGTCAAGAGCATAAGCCAGTCCTTTGGCTTCCGAAAGCCCTATGCGCAGGCCGGTGTAACTTCCCGGACCTATGCTTACGGCTACGGCATCGAGCTTCAGGTTCTTGCTTTTGGCTTCTTCAATGCAGTCTTTGATGTAACCGCTTAACAGCGTGGCGTGGTTGTGTCCGCGATAATCCTCACGTTGTGTCACGACTTGGCCGTCGTAAGTCAACGCTACGGAGCATACGTCGGTCGATGTTTCTATATTTAAAATTGCCGCCATTTACTTTGTCGTTGAATAATTTATTACAAAGTTACGATTTAATTCCGTTAATGTCGGGAGTTTTTTTTAATTTTGTAAGAAAATAACAGCCCATGATACTTTCCATGACCGGGTTTGGCAAATCGGTTGCCTCTATCCCGAATAAAAAAATAACCGTCGAGATAAAATCGCTCAACAGTAAGCAACTTGATATAACTTCGCGTGTGCCTGCGGCATTCCGCGAAAAGGAATTGGCGTTCCGCAACATGATAGCGGCGCGTCTTGAACGCGGCAAGGTGGATTTCCAGATTTATGCCGAGTCGATAGGGGCGGAGCCTACGGTGTCGCTCAATGTGCCGTTGATGGCCTCGTATAAGGCACAGGTGGAGGAGATGGCCCGTCAGCTTGGCATAGCTTGGCCCGATGACTGGTACAGTGTGCTGCTGCGGTTTCCCGAGACTGTGAAGAGCGAACTTCCGGCTGCGATATCGGAGGAGGACGCCAAGGTGCTTTCTGACGCTGTCAGCGAGGCCATAGAGGCTCTTATGCAGTTCAGAGAGAAAGAGGGCCGTAAACTTTACGAGTTCTTTACAAAAAAGATAGAGAATATAAGAGCGCTTCTCACTGCGGTAGAGCCTTTTGAAAAGGAGCGTGTGAGCAAGATCCGTGCCCGTATCATGGACAATCTGTCAAAACTCGACGGAGTGGCATTTGATAAAAACCGTCTTGAGCAGGAGATGATTTTCTATATTGAAAAACTGGACGTAAACGAGGAGAAGCAGCGCCTTGCACAGCACCTCAATTACTTCATGGAGACTATGGAGAACGGCTCCGGACAAGGTAAGAAACTGGGCTTTATAAGTCAGGAGATGGGGCGTGAAATCAATACATTGGGCTCCAAGTCAAACCATGCCGAGATGCAGAAGATCGTCGTTAAGATGAAGGACGAGCTTGAGCAGATAAAAGAACAGGTGCTTAACGTAATGTAACTGATGTATGGCGGGTAAGATTATTATTGTTTCGGCTCCGTCGGGCTGCGGTAAGTCGACTATTATAAATGCGCTTTTTGAAAAGGGCGATATCGACATGCAATTCTCAGTGTCGGCTACGAGCCGCTCACCGCGCGAAGGCGAGGAGCACGGGGTGCATTATTATTTTCTTACCGAGGACGAATTCCGGCGCAAAATCGATGCCGGCGATTTTGTCGAGTACGAGGAGGTTTATAAAGGACGTTTCTACGGTACCTTGCGGAGCGAGATAGACCGTGTGGTCGATAGCGGCCATAACGTGGTGCTTGATATCGACGTCAAGGGAGCTATGAACGTGAAGCGTATATACGGCGACAGGGCATTGGCCGTCTTTATAATGCCGCCGTCAATCGATGAGTTGCGCGCAAGACTGGAGATGCGTGCCACCGATGCTCCGGAGGTAATCGAGGAGCGTGTAGGCAAAGCCGCTTATGAACTGACATTTGCTCCCGGCTATGATGTGACCGTGGTAAATGATGACCTTGCCGAAGCTGTGTCGGAAGTACATGATGTCATAACCGATTTCTTGGCCAAGTGAAAGAAGTGGTAGGTGTATTGGGCGGCTCGTTCAATCCGATTCATTCGGGACATCTTATGCTCGCTTCCTACATAGCGCAATACGGCCCGGTCGACAGTGTGTGGCTCGTATTGTCGCCGCGCAGTCCGTTTAAGTCCGATAAGATTCTGGCGCCGGACAGTCACCGCCTTGCCATGCTTGAAATGGCATGCGGGCTATCGTCGGTCATAAACAGCTGCGACATCGAATTGTCGTTACCGCGCCCGTCTTATACTATAACGACATTGCGCACTCTTGCGGCCCGTTATCCCGATAAAACTTTCCGTCTGATTATAGGCAGCGATAATTGGGCCGGTTTCAGCGGTTGGAAAGAGAGCGAGGCCATACTTGATGAGTTCGGCCTTATGATATATCCTCGCCCCGATTATGAACTCGGCGAAGTGCATGACTCGCGCGTGACGCCGATTAAAGCTCCCGTCATTGAAGTGTCGTCATCATTTGTCCGCAAAGGCATATCGGAAGGAAAGGATATGAACTTTTTCCTGCCTTCGCAAGTATATGAGTATATCATAAACAATAAACTGTACATAAACAACGATGGACCGGAAATCGATAAATAACAACGCCCTCGCTTTTATAGCGTTGTGCAATGAGTACTGTCAGACTCTCGAGCGAGTTCGTGAAGCCGATCGTGACGATTTTGTCGCTTCGATGTTGAGGCTGCTCCCCCGTATATATATTTCGGCGTCTGATCTTAAGATAGACAGTGTGCTCGAAGACGCGTATATCGACGGCAAACTCGACGAAGACTATTATGACGCCATACGTCGCGGCGTGGAAAATCTGCTTGGCCCTGACGATACATATCTTGAAGTGTTTGAGGAGGATATGAAGTATTCCGACACGCCTATCGCCGCATCGATTTCAGAAAGCCTAGCCGACATATTTCAGGTATTTTACAACTTTCTCGAAACAGTGAAGGATGTGCCGGAAGAGCTTGTCATACTGGGCCTTATAGCTGTAAAAGAAGACTTCGAGTCCTATTGGAGCCGTATTCTGTGTAACGTGCTCCGGGCTCTTAACCAGCTGCGCTATTCAGCAGTGTAAGCCGGTTTTCAGACCGCCTTGCCGAACGGATTGAACGCGAGCCGGGCCAGTTTGAAGTGCTGGACACCGAAAGGTATGCCCACAATGGTGATGAAAAACAGCAGTCCGAAGCCCACGTGAGTAAGCGCTATGGGTATGCCGCCGACAAACCACCATATTACGTTGAGTATGGTGTTCAGGCATCCGTTGGAAGTGGGCGACGGCAATACTTTGGTGCCAAACGGCACAAGAGCCACCGCCGCAAGTTTAAGCGTTTGCAGCCCGAACGGTATGCCGATGATGGTGCACATCATGGCCACACTTGACATTATATATTCAATGGCTATTGCGAAGCCTCCGAATATTATCCAGATGATATTTAAGAACAGATTCATTTTTTGATAACGTTGTATGCAAAGTTATTGTTTTTAATCGGTATGCACAAGTCTTGTTCCGGCAGCTTTCAATTAGTCATCGCGTATAATGCCGGTTTGATAAAAATTTAGTAAATTGCACGCTGAATCAATAATCAAGGTAATGAAAGGAATAGTTCTCGCCGGAGGAAGCGGTACCCGCCTGTATCCTATCACTAAAGGTGTGTCCAAGCAGCTTTTGCCGGTCTACGACAAGCCGATGATATATTATCCGGTATCGGTGTTGATGCTTGCCGGAATACGTGACATACTTATCATCTCTACACCCGATGATCTGCCCGGCTTTAAGAGGTTGCTGGGCGACGGCTCGGCTATAGGGGTGAAGTTCAGCTATGCCGAACAGCCTAAGCCCGAAGGGCTCGCGCAGGCCTTCATTATCGGAGAGCGGTTTATCGGAGACGATGACGTGTGTCTTGTGCTTGGCGACAATATATTTTACGGTCAGGGCTTTACCGGGATGTTGCTCGATGCCGCGCGCATTACCGAACAAGAGCGTAAGAGCGTTATTTTTGCCTACAAGGTTAAGGACCCTCAGCGTTACGGGGTAGTGGCTTTCGATAAAGAGGGCAATGCGGTGGATATTCAGGAGAAACCCGAGTTTCCCGTTTCGGATTATGCCGTAGTAGGACTGTACTTTTATCCTAACGATGTCGTTCATGTGGCCAAAGGTGTGAAGCCGTCGGCCCGTGGTGAATTGGAGATAACCTCCGTCAATCTTGAATACCTTGAGCGTAAATCATTGGCTGTTAAGCTGCTCGGACGCGGATTTGCATGGCTCGATACCGGTACTGTCGACTCGTTGCAGGAGGCGTCGGCTTTTGTGGAGTCGGTTGAGAAGCGTCAGGGGTTTCAGGTTGCCGCGCTTGAAGAGATCGCTTTCAGAAAAGGCTACATAACCGCCTCGCAGCTTGCGGCCCTTGCCGCACCTATGGCCAATAACGCCTACGGAGCTTACCTCTTGCAACTTGCAGAAAATGGATTGCAGTAGGAGCGGGCGCAAATATCCTTTTCTTGACCTCGGAATGGTCAATGCTCCATATGCCGCCCGACTGCAGGACGCTTGTGCGCGTGTCATAGCCGGAGGCCGTTATATAGGAGGTCGCGAGGTTGAGGAATTTGAACGCGAACTTGCCGCATTCTGCGGTTGCCGCCATGCGGTGGGCACAGCCAACGGACTTGACGCCCTGCGCCTGATATTATTGTCTTATATCGCTCTCGGTGTCATGGCGCCCGGTGATGAGGTGATTGTGCCGGCCAATACTTATATAGCTACATTTCTTGCCGTGACACATGCCGGACTTGTGCCTGTGGCGGTGGAGCCCGACATGTATACCTACAATATTGATGTAAACAGAATTGCCGATGCGTTGACACCGCGTACACGCGCTGTCATTCCGGTACATCTTTATGGGCGGCCCTGTGAAATGGGGGCGATACGTGCTGTCGCGGAACGTTACGGGCTGAAAGTCATAGAAGACAATGCTCAGGCCATAGGCGCCTTTGCCGGATCGGAGCGCACGGGGCACCTCGGCGATGCCGCTGCATTCAGTTTTTATCCTACGAAAAATCTCGGGGCGCTCGGCGATGCCGGTGCGGTGACTACCGATGACCCCGTATTGGCCGATACGGTGAGAGCTTTGGGCAATTACGGCGGCAATGACCGGTACGACAAGACTTATTGCGGTTATAACAGCCGGCTCGACCCTATACAGGCCGCCATGCTGCGTGTAAAACTTCAGGACATTGATGTGGTTAATGAAAGCCGCAGAGCCATCGCCGCCGTATACGGCCGTGAGATTGTCAATAGCCGCGTGACGCTTCCCGATCATGGCTCTCCCGGACATGTATGGCACCAGTATGTAGTGCGGGTAGGCGATCGTGAGCATTTCCGTAATTACATGTCGCGGTGTGGGGTGGAGACCGACGTGCACTATCCCGTGCCGCCTCATATGCAGACCTGCTACCGTTCCGGTTATGCCGGCCGGTTTCCTGTAGCCGAGACTCTTGCCCGCGAGGTGGTGAGCCTGCCCGTCAATCCGGCATGTACCTCCGTGCACGACGCCTGCGATATATCCGAAATAATCAACGCCTATGTCTGCCCGTAAAGAAGATGCCCGCCGTGCTGCTACAATCGATAGCTGTCGCCTGATAACTCTTGACACTCACGGCGATGCGTCGACAGGTACACTTTCCGTAATTGAAAACGGCTCGATAGAAGGTTTTGTAATCAGACGGGTATACTTTATATATGATGTGCCGGCGGGTGTGTCACGCGGACATCATTCCCACAAGAGTCTTGACCAGATAATAGTGGCCTTGCACGGCAGTTTCGATATAACTGTCGATGACGGACGTGATAAGCGTACTTATCATATGGGTAATCCGTCGGAGGGGCTTTTGGTCGTTTCAGGCATATGGCGCTCTATCGATAACTTTTCGCCCGGTGCCGTGTGCATGGTTCTTGCTTCCGACATATACGAAGAGGCGGACTATATCCGCCTCTACAGTGAGTTTCTATATACAAAACGTTAGTGCTGTCAGAGCATTTTCAGCGCTGCGTCATAATCGGGTTCATGTGTTATCTCGTCGACAAGCTCGCGATATATGACATTGCGGTTCTCGTCGATGATTATGACCGCACGAGCGAGCAGACCCTTCAGCGGTCCGTCAACAAGTTCGACACCATATTCTTTGACAAACTCCGGCGAGCGGAATGCCGATGCGGGATATACGTCGGCTATGTTCTCGACCGTGCAGAAGCGCTTGGCTGCAAACGGCAGGTCCATTGACACACATAATACCACAGCACCTTTTTTGTCGGCTGCCTTCTCATTGAATTTTCTTACGCTCATGGCGCATACGGCCGTATCGAGGCTGGGAAATATATTGAGAACTATCTTCTTGCCGGGAAACGACTCAAGGCTGAGTTCTTTTAGGTCGGCGTCGACAAGCTTGAAGTCGGGAGCTTTGGTTCCTACGGAGGGTAGATTGCCTGAAGTATGACACGCGTTGCCGGTGAAATATACGGTTTCCATAATTACATAAAGTTTTGTTAGATGATTTTTTATTTTACGGCCAATGCCGCTTTCTGTATAACAACCGGAGTGAGGTCATTGTTGTATCCGATTACAACATCGGCTACAATACCGTCGGCACGTGTGATGACGGTTACGGGAAATGCGGCGGCTCCGCAGTCGCGTGCAAGCGATTTGGCGCTCGTAAGCAGATGTTCGCCCGGACGCACCGACGGTATCACGCTTTCTATATCGTCGGTATTGTTGCTGACAAATGCCCATATGACATCGGCGTTATACGGCAGTGAGTCTACAGCCGAGCGTATGGCCTTGACTGTCGCTTCGGCAAAGGATGATTTCGGGTCGAGCAGCACAAGCAGAGTGGGGCAGCGAAACGGGTCGCCGAGACGCCGTGAGTATCGCTCGCGGGTTGTGGTAGGCAGTGCGAAACCGGGCAGACGCTGTCCGGGCAGATTCTCGATGGCGTAGTTGCTCTCGCGGTATTTTTCGAAAATTTCGGGATAAGTGCTTTTGAGAGCGTCTTCACCAAGAGTACGGCAACGCTTCTCTGTCTTGGTGTATGACGCGGTTATGGTCTGTTCGGCAAGTGCGCCGGGATTATTCTCCAGCTCGATATATACGGGCATCATGGTGGAGTGGTCAAACGCATACATGAATTCCTTGTATGTCACGCCGCTCATTACCATTTCGCCGTCAACCGCTACACACCGTGTATCGTTCACCGTCGTGTCGGGGTGACATGTGTAGCGATAATCCTCGCTCTCTTTTATAACAGACAATTCTTCGGCTATAAACTGCGGAAGCAGTCCGGTAAACTGGGCCTGACGCTGCACTCCGGGCAGGGCGGCGGCTGACATGCCTCTTGGCTTGAACGGTATGGAGTCCCATGCGTAGTGGTATTCAAGCAGTCGGTCGCCGCGGAAGTTGTAGGCATTGCCGTCGAAGTATGCCGAGAACCCCGACGTGTTTCCCGACGGAGTTTCCAGAGTCCAGTCAATCAGGTAGTCGCAGGGTGCGAGAGTGTCGCCTTCGGCCTGCATTGAGTTTAGACTGATCTTATAGGACACATCGTCTTGAAGCGACATCAATACCTGATAGTCGACTGTCGATTCATAACAGTCGGCCGACTTTAATGCAGCAATAACCTCATCTATCCCCTGAGCTGCCAACCCCAGAGGATAAATGACAAGTATTGCAATAATTATCTGCAATTTCCCGCTCATATCTAAAATCGTTGAAACATTCATTTAAATAACGCGGACTTTCACAAAAAAGTTTACACGTTGAAGCGGAAGTGCATTATGTCGCCGTCTTGGACCACATATTCTTTGCCTTCTATGCCGAGCTTGCCGGCCTCCTTGACTCCGTTTTCGCCGCCGAGCGACACATAGTCGTCATACTTGATGACCTCGGCGCGGATGAAGCCTTTCTCGAAATCGGTGTGTATAATGCCGGCACATTGCGGTGCTTTGGAGCCACGCATGAATGTCCACGCTCTCACTTCGTCGGGACCTGCCGTAAAATATGTCTGTAGGTTAAGCAGTGCGTAAGCCGAGCGTATAAGTCGGCTTACTCCCGACTCTTCAAGGCCTATCTCATTTAGAAATTCCTGACGCTCCTCCCATGTGTCGAGCTCCGCTATGTCGGCCTCGGTCTGTGCGGCCACTATAAGAAGCTGTGCGTTTTCATCTTTTATAGCTTCCTTGACAGCCTCGACATAGCTGTTGCCTGTGGCTGCCGACGCATCGTCGACGTTGCACACGTAAAGCACCGGTTTGTTGGTGAGCAGAAACAGGTCACGGGCAAACCGCTGCTCGTCCACGCCGTCAAATGTCACCGAACGTGCGGGCTTGCCTTGGTCAAGAGCCTCTTTGAAGCGGCACAGCACCTCATACTGCATCTTGGCCGTCTTGTCGCCTCCTGTCTGGGCCTGCTTCTGCGTCTTGGCTATACGGGCTTCTACTGTCTCAAGGTCTTTGAGTTGCAGCTCGTAGTCTATTATCTCCTTGTCGCGCACCGGGTCGACACTTCCGTCCACATGGGTTATGTTGTCGTCATCAAAGCAGCGCAATACATGTATTATAGCGTCGGTCTCGCGTATGTTGGCGAGAAATTTGTTGCCGAGGCCCTCGCCTTTGCTTGCTCCTTTTACGAGGCCGGCTATGTCGACAATCTCCACCGTAGCGGGCACCACGCTTTTGGGCTGACACATCTCAACCAGTTTTGTCAACCTGTCGTCGGGTACAGTTATGACTCCGACATTAGGCTCTATTGTGCAGAACGGGAAATTGGCCGATTGAGCCTTTGCATTGGAGAGACAGTTAAAAAGTGTCGACTTGCCCACATTGGGCAGTCCTACTATGCCGCATTGAAGTGCCATGATTCAATATTATTACTTATTAAATTGATTTAGACTGCAAAATTAGTGAAAATCGCGGAGATATTATAGCCGCATCTTTCGACTATCGATATTTTTTGCAAATAACTACATCACACAATTACCTCAAAGTAGGCTGTCGCGATATGTTACATAGCATAATCTGATTGCCACATGAATTTAAATATCTATATTTGCATATAGACTCACGCCATTTGTCTTCCATGAGAGGAAGCGGGGCGGGAGATAATTAAAATAAAAGGCGTTTACTCGCGCTTTATTCTTGCTGAATAAAATCGCCAATTTTAACAGCTGTCAAGAATAAGCAAAGTTGACGCTCACGGGTATGTATTTACCTATCCGGGCTCATTCTATGCCTTAATTGGCATGGAGTGGGTTTGGGGTATTCACATATCGGCGTGAGTATCTGCGTTGTTATTTGACAGCAAGGTGTTTGGCGATACCTATTCAGCAAATAGCAACGGTACAGATACCCACGCTTTTTTGTTTCACCAGTCGCAGTGGGGTATTGGCGACACCACAGCTGAGCGGCATAATAAAGTCGCTCTCGTCATGAAAGCGATTGACAAAGCAAATCTGATTAACCGTATAAGGACGTTGGACGGCTTGACCGATGATGAACGCTCTACGCTTCTCGGTCTGCTCCGCGAATACAAGACTTACGGGCTTGTATGGGAGAATAAACCGGAAGAAGTTGAAGAGCGACTGCGCGATGAGCTCCCCGTTCTGATAGAAGACAAAGACCGAGCATTAACTGATGCCGGTCCTGATGCTCCTAATCATATATTAATTGAGGGTGACAATCTTGAAGCTCTTACCGCACTCGCCTATACTCATGCAGGCAAAATAGATGTGATATACATTGATCCTCCATACAACACCGGCAACAAAGATTTTATATACAATGACTCTTTTGTTGACAGCGAAGACAGCTATCGACATTCAAAGTGGCTCTCATTCATGTCTCGCCGCCTAAAGATTGCCAAGAAACTTCTCTCTGAACGCGGTGTTATTTTCATTTCAATTGATGATAATGAGCAAGCTAATCTTAAACTTCTATGTGATGAAATTTTTGGATTCAACAATTTTATTTCGTGTTTCAGTTGGCAAGCTAATCCCGGAGGAAACAAAAGTGATTATGTGGAGACGACATTACAATATATAATAGCTTATTGTAAAAACAAATCGGGCATAAGAGATTTGGGCTATTTTGAAGAAGTTGATTCAAGTAAGTATCCTCTTAATGATGAATTTGGTTATTATAAAAAAGGAAGTCAATTAGAAAAATGGGGAAACGATGACACTATTCATACACACCCTAATTTAGCATATTCAATATACTATTCTCTGATAACACTTGATGTAAAAGTCCTTTTTGATTATAATCAAAAGGAACTTAACGAAAATCGGTCTCTTGCTATCAAATACAAAGAGCCTGATGTGGATTTAATGGCGCAAGGATATGTATGTATTCGTCCTCGTGTCACAAATGTCGGTGAAGGTGGTCGATGGCGTCTTGAACCAAAAACTTTTTTTGAAAGACTTTCTCGCAATGGTTTTATTTTTGAAAAGCAGGCTTACGGTTATCGTATTTACGAGAAAGATAGATGTAAAAATAAAAAATTTATAAAAGCTAAAGATTTTATTCCATCGGATATATCCAAACAGTCAGCCTCTGATATTATGGAAATTTTTGGCTCAAAGATTTTTAGCTATCCGAAACCGGTATCATTATTGTATTATATACTTTCTATAGGAAGTTATGATGATTCTTATATTCTTGACTTCTTTGCCGGTTCCGGCACAACACTCCATGCAGTGATGCAGCTTAATGCAGAGGACGGAGGCAAGCGCCGGTGCATTCTCTGCAACAATAACGAGAACGGCATCTGCAAAAATGTAACCTATGAGCGCAACAAGCGCATTATCCAAGGTTATATGAAGCCAAACGGCGAAAAAGTAATCGGTCTTTCCGATAACAATCTCCGTTATTATCGTACTGATTTTGTAGATCGAAGCCGCTCCACAAAGAATATGCGCCGATTGGTTCAGCTTTCTACCGATATGCTCTGTATCAAAGAAAATCTATATGCGGAAAAGAAGACTTTTGCAGGTTTCCCCACTTTCAAAAGTATCTATCGCTATTTCGAGCACGACGACAAAAAGATGCTTGTCATCTATGATGAACGATATGTCGATGAAATAGTCAAGATGATAGGCTTATTGGAGACCGATACAAAAATCAAGGTGTATGTATTCTCCCCAAGTGAAGACCCATGGGAGGCAAATTTCGAACCGGTGAGCGACAAGATAGAACTTTGCGCTCTGCCGCTGGCAATATATAACACTTATAAACGAATACTGCCCAAACGCAGACAGAAAAACATCGCGATAACGGATGAAAATACGCCTGTCGGGTTGGCGGATGAAAATATCAGTGACCTTTTCGTCACAGAACCGGAAGGAGGTGAAGAATGAAGACTTTAAAATATCAGCAGGAGGCAATAAAAGAGCTTACGGATAAAATCGTCAAGTTACTGAACCTTGGCGGTTCGCGCCGTAAAGTCGTTTTCGAGGCTCCCACGGGTGCAGGTAAAACATTAATGACCTGTCAGACACTTGCGAATATAGTCGATGAACTGCGCACACGCGGGGATAGTCGTTTCAAGGAGTGCGCATTTATATGGTTCGCTCCTCGAAAACTTCACCTCCAAAGCTACATAAGTCTAAAAGGAGCTTTTGGGGAGAATCGAAAACTGACTCCGGTTATGTTTGATGAACTCAATCAAAGCGATGGCATTCAGCCGGGAGAAATCCTTTTCGTAAATTGGGAGAGTGTCAACAAAGAAACGAATGTCATGGTACGCGATAGCGAATGTTCCGCATCGCTTTATGAAATCACTCGACGCACACAGGAAGAATTCGGGCTGCCTATTGTAGTTGTAATCGACGAGGAGCACATGTTCTGGTCAAACACTGCCGACAAAACAAAGGCCGTGCTTGACCGTATTGATCCTATGGTCGAACTTCGTATTTCAGCGACACCGAAAACCGCTTATCCCGACGAGCGGGTCAAAGTATATCGTCAGGATGTGATAGCCGCCGAGATGATTAAGAAAGAAGTTGTGCTCAATCCCGACATCGGCATTAATGCTGATGAAGATGAGGTGACAATAAACGAACGACTCATTAAGGCCGCGCTTGAAAAACGTAATCAAGTAGCCGAGGCTTATAAGGCTGCCGGAGTCGACATCAATCCATTGCTCCTTATTCAACTTCCTAATGACAAGAAAGAATGACCGTGGAGGATGAAAAGGTGGCGGAGCAGGTCAAGACCTACCTAAGATATGTGTGTGATATTACCGAAGAAAACGGTAAACTCGCCGTCTGGCTCTCTAATGAGAAGTCAGACCTCGCGGGACTTGAAAAACCGGACAATCTCGCGCATGTGCTCCTTTTCAAAGAAGCTATTGCCCTCGGGTGGGATTGTCCGCGAGCCTCCGTCTTGCTTATCTTCCGTAAACTGCAAAGCGAGCAGTTTACTATTCAGACTGTTGGTAGAATTCTTCGTATGCCGGAGCAGAAGCACTATCCCGATGAACTGCTTAATGTAGGTTACGTCTATACTGATATTGCCAAAGATAAGATTAATATTGTAACTGCCGATGTCGGATACATATTGAGCAACACGCTTACCGCATACCGTCGTGCCAATCTTTATAATGTGACACTCAGATCGATTTATGCGGAACGGCCTAATATCGAACGAAACTATCTTGGCCCGGATTTCAGAAAAGTTCTTTATGATACGGCTTCCGAGTTTTGGAAACTTGAGCAAAATGCCGGCCTTTTTTCCATAGCAGAACTTGCTGCAATGGGAGGTGGCGATGACGAATATCAACCACTTCCCGAAACCGATGACAACCAAATAAATGAAAATCGCCGTCGTGTTCAAAATTCGATACGTCTTGATGTCAAGACCATCAACATCGAAATCCCCAAAGACGTACACTTCCAAAACGAAGTGCAGACCCTGACCGTGGAACGTGCCAAATTTGCCCGTACTACCGGCGAGATCGACGGCGTTTTCATCGCCTATATCGACGGTAAAGGCAGTCAGTTTGAGCGTAGGGGGCGCACTGATAAAATCGCGAGCTTCCTCACGGAGCTTATTGCCGACTTCTTCGGCATCTACGAAACAGATGCGAAGAAAGTTGTGCTCTATCACGAGAACCGCCCTAAATTTGACCGACTTCTCGAAAAAGCTCTTGAAACTTATGCCCGCAAGCGTGAGGTAGCTGCCGTACGAGCTGCCGCTAACCGTTTTTATAAAGAATACGATTGGGAAGTACCTGAACAGAGAGTCTATAATGCCGAAACTAACAGTGTTGCCCGGGCTGAAAACCATGCTCTGTTGCCTTTCATTCAGCTTAACACCGCCTCGACTCCTGAAAAGGAGTTTGTCAAATTCCTTGAAGCCAATTCGCAATACATTGACTGGTGGTATAAAAACGGCGATAATGGCAAAGCCAACTATGCTATTGAATACAATAGGGGAGAGGGCGGTGAAAAGGCACTTTTCTATGTGGACTTTGTTATTCGCATGAAGAACGGGCACATATATCTCTTCGATACAAAGAGTGCAGACAGCGATATGTTTGCTGCTGAAAAGCATAACGCTTTGTTGGAATATATCAGGGCTAACAGCACAACCGAGCAACCACTCGCAGGCGGTGTCATCTTGCAGCAAGGCTCTAACTGGCTGTACTCGCCGCTCCCTATCGTGAATACAACCGACACTTTGAATTGGAGTAGTTTCTATCCGCAGCAAGCATAAATTATTAGCGATAAATGAATACACAATAGCATTAAATGTCTGGTTTAAGCTTGGAGTGTCTTTTTAGTGGTAAAAAATGGCGATATAATGGATTTTGAATTAGAAAATTACGGTAATAAACAAAAAAGTGTTATATTTGTCGTTATAATTCTAAAGATATTGTCAACTAAAACCACTTTGTCTACTCATGAAAGCAAAAGTTAAGCCTGACTTGAGTTTCTGGAAGCTCTGGAACTTGAGTTTCGGATTTTTCGGCGTTCAGATAGCCTATGCGCTACAGAGCGCCAACATTTCGCGTATTTTTGCCACTCTCGGTGCAGATCCTCACGAACTTAGCTATTTCTGGATTTTGCCGCCGCTTGCCGGACTTGTAATCCAGCCTATCGTAGGTACACTAAGCGACCGTACTTGGAACCGCTTCGGCCGCCGCTTGCCTTATCTGCTTTTCGGCTCTATACTGGCGGTTATCGTCATGGCGCTGCTGCCCAATGCCGGCAGCTTTCATTTTGCCGTAGGCGCGGCACTTATATTCGGTGCGTTTGCCCTGATGTTTCT
This sequence comes from Candidatus Homeothermus arabinoxylanisolvens, assembly GCA_001689405.1. GTDB lineage: Bacteria > Bacteroidota > Bacteroidia > Bacteroidales > Muribaculaceae > Muribaculum > Muribaculum arabinoxylanisolvens. The sequence goes on from LUJO01000039.1 coordinate 50,437, forward strand.
CGACCTGTCGATCAACATATCGATGCAGCCGTTCAAGATGCTTGTCGGCGACATGGTCAACGAGCGGCAGAAGGGTCTTGCCTATTCGATACAAAGCTTCCTGTGCAATGCCGGTTCTGTGGTCGGATTCATATTCACGTTTGTGCTTGCGTGGATAGGCATAAGCAATGTGGCCGAGGGCAATAAGGTGCCCGACTCGGTGACATTCTCGTTTTACGGCGGTGCCGCCATACTTATAGCCTGCGTCATCTACACGTTCTGTAAGGTTAAGGAGATGCCTCCCAAAGAGTATGCTGAATATCATGGCATAACCCAAGCCGACGATAATGAGAAGAGTGACTTCATACATCTGCTCATCAAGGCCCCCAAAGTATTCTGGACGGTGGGGCTTGTGCAGTTTTTCTGCTGGGCCGCGTTCATGTACATGTGGACTTACAATACGGGCGGTGTGGCAGAGCAGGCTTACGGCTGGGATGCATCGCAAGGCACTCAGACCGCCAATTATCAGGAGGCCGCCAACTGGAACGGTATACTATTTGCCGTGCAGGCCATAGGCTCGGTCGTATGGGCCGCCATATTGCCTAATTTCAAGAACCGCCGTTTTGCTTATTGTCTTAGTCTTGTGATAGGCGGCATCGGATTCATATCTACCATGTTCTTCCATGACAAGTGGTTGCTGTTCATAAGCTACTTCTTGGTGGGTACCGCGTGGGCCGCTATGCTGGCAATGCCATTCACCATACTTACCAACTCGATCAGCGGCAAGCACATGGGCGCTTATCTCGGCCTGTTCAACGGCACCATAACCATACCGCAGATTGTGGCAGCCGCTCTCGGCGGTGTGGTGTTCGGACTGCTTGGCGGACATTCGCAGCTCAATATGATAGTACTTGCAGGAGTGTTGCTGCTGGTAGGCGCGGTGTGTGTGTTCTTTATCAAGGAGACTTATGCCGAAAAGCATGAAGTAGCCGTCGACCCTCTTGCCGAGGAAGAAGAACCGTTCTGATGCCGGATTTAAGGATATATAAATAAAGAGGATGGCCGCGCGGCCATCCTCTTTATTTATGCGGTTATTATTGAATCAATGTGAGAATACAAAGTTGTTGAGTGTGCATGTCGACTTGCCTTTTGTCGGAGAGTCAAATACAAAGAACAGAGCATGCTTGCCTTTGCTGTCTTTGCCGATTTTTACCGGAGTGCTTAATTCTACCGGTTCTTGGGCAAGTGATCCGGAAATGTCAAGTCGGCCTATTTCCTTGCCCTTTACAGGATCGTCAATCATGATTCTGACTGTAGAGTCGATGCCTCCCGGCACGAGGTTTACACTCAGTTTGGCATTGCTGTCGCCCGCCAGATTGTCGAAATTGAAGTATTTGTATCCTACCGTTGAACCGGCCGTGTTATTTACAACAGGAGCATGGTTGACACGCAGGTCATAAGGCTTGTCGTAGCCCTCTATTTTAGGACGCAATGCGTCGACATACGAGCCTGTGAACAGGAAGTTGGGGAACGACGCACGCGCGGGCTCGGGACCGGTGTAGTAGCACGCTATACCTGCCGAGTGGCGCTCAAGCGGGTTCAGGCCGTTGAGCTCAAAACCTTCCGACGTATATTCACCTTCCGATATCTCCACCTTGCCGCCCGGTCCTTCCGTGACTTTGACCTCTATGGGTGCCACCATGGCCTGACGTGAGAATTCATTTGTGCCGGTCTGACGATGATAGAATACATACCATTGTCCGTTTATTTCGACTATGCTGCCGTGTGTGTTGCCTCCCGGCGTAGCTGTGGCTATGGTCTTTCCGTCAGGGGTCGTGAGCCGTCCTCGTCCGTCTATTATTGTGCCGCCATAAGTGAATGGTCCGAGCGGGTTGTCGGAGTATGCGTAGGCGAGTGTGTAGTTGGATTGCGGCAGCCCGAATTCGCCGTCGTTGGTCCAGCGGCTGTAGACGAGCACATATTTGTCTTTTATCTTACGCATCGACGATGCTTCGAAGAAGCGGAAGAGCTCATCCTGCTTGTTGCTCGGTATCATGTCTTTGACCGCTTGGGTGCCGGCTTTTACCGTGGCCATATTGTCGGGGTCCATCTCGGCGCCCCATGACTGCTCGAAGCCCCAGTAACCGTACACTTTGCCGTCATCGTCGACAAACACGGCCGGGTCAAATCTCAGGTCGCCCGTTGCGAGCTTCGGATCATCGCCGCTCCAGTTGCATACCTCAAACGGTCCGTCAGGGCGCGATGACTTGGCTATCATGCCTTGTCGTCCGCCGGCCTGATTGTTGGGATATAGATAATATGTCTTGTTGCCGTCCGCGTCGGTTTTCATCGTTACGTCGGGTGCATAGAGCACGTCGCCCTGTCCGTTGGCATACAACGGCTTGCCGTTCGCATCTCTGCGCGATTCAAATATTATGCCGTCGCAGCGCCAGTTGTTCAGATCCTCGACCGGAGCCGACCATACTACTTGGTCGCGCCCGCAATACTCGGTAACGAGATTATCATGCGATCCGTATAGATACACTCTGAACTTACCGGGATTGTCAGGATCTTCAAATACATAAGGCTCTCCGTCGGGTATGTACTCCCACATGGGCAGAATAGGGTTGGCCGCCTGTGTTTCCATGATAGCGCCCGAGGCACTGACCAGTATTACTGCGAGTGCCGCCGTTTTTAATTTACAGTTTGGATTCATTATATTATAATATGTGATGATTAAAATGTATAGTTACAAATTTACTAAATTAACATATACAATCCAAGCCTTAGGCAAGCCGGTTGCTTTGTGCCGGATAAAATCGCTATCTTTGCAGCCTCAACAGTAATATATATACATCAATTATGCCGGTCATAGAGATATCATCATTGTCGCACGACGGTGTGGAGGTTTTCTCGACACTTACCGAGGCGCAGCTGCGCAACCGACTCCATAGCGAGCAGGGGCTGTTTGTCGCTGAAAGTCCTAAAGTAATAGATGTGGCGCTCAATGCCGGCTATGTGCCGGTGTCATTGCTCTGCGAACGTCGCCACATAGCCGGCGATGCCGCCTCCATCATTGACCGGTGTGGTGACATACCTGTCTATACCGGCGACCGTCAACTGCTCGCCTCGTTGACCGGTTATAAACTTACCCGTGGAGTATTGTGTGCCATGCGCAGACCCCGGCTCCCTTCCGTAGAGGAAGTGTGTCGCGATGCACGGCGCATCGTCGTCATAGACGGAGTGGTCGATACGACCAATATCGGAGCCATATTCCGCTCGGCTGCCGCTCTCGGCATTGACGGAGTGTTGCTGACCCCGTCATCGTGCGACCCTCTTAACCGCAGGGCCGTCAGGGTATCGATGGGTTCGGTGTTTCTTGTGCCATGGACGTGGCTTGACCGGTCCGTTGCCGACCTCGGCAGCCTTGGACTGCGTACTGCCGCAATGGCTCTGTCCGATGACTCCGTACCGCTCGATGACCCCGCGCTGATGGCCGAGCCTCGGCTTGCCATAGTCATGGGTACCGAGGGCGACGGCCTTGCGGCCCGTACCATTGCCTCGACCGATTATGTAGTGCGTATACCTATGGCCCATAATGTTGACTCGCTCAATGTGGCCGCTGCAGCCGCCGTAGCGTTCTGGCAGCTCCGGTACCGCAATCTCCGGTAACCGCCGCATCTTTGTCACGATTTCATATGGCGTTACAAAATTTATGTTTAAATTTGCGGCGACAATAACATTCGGCAAATGGAACCAACCCTCATAAAACATTTAAGACAAGGTGATATACGTGCCTTTGACACGATATATCAGCTGTATGCATCCAAGTTGCTCGGATTTTGCATGCGTTATGTGAAATCGCGCGAGGATGCCGAGGAGATAGTTCAGGATACATTTGTCGCGTTATGGAACAGCCGTGAGTCCATAAAGAGCGACTCGCTGAAGGCACTGATATTCACTATTGCCCGCAACCGTCTGGTGAATGCCTATAAATCGAGGATTAATTCGCCCGTATATGAGGACTATGTGTCTGACGAGGCCTATTCGGTGGGAGTCGACGGCACTCCTGCCATAGAGTACGATGAGTTTGAAAAGTCGGTTTACGGCATAATGGACTCTCTGCCGCCTACACAGAGCCGGGTGCTTAGGCTATCGCGTATCGACGGACTCTCCCACAAAGAGATATCCGAGAAAACGGGGCTAAGCCTGCAGACTGTTAAAAATGCGGTGACGGAGGGCATGAGAAAGCTTAAAGACGAATTGAGCAAGCGACATAATGACATTTTTATTGCAATTCCATTACTGTTGTCGGTACTTTTTCGTATATATATTGTCAATATAATATAGCCAACCTTTTCACAGTGTACAATGGATGATTTAAACCGAAAATATATAGACGACAAACTTACTCCCGAAGAATTAAAAGAACTTCGTGAGCGGGTCAACGCGTTGTCTGACGAAGAGATAGGCGATGCAATCTCAAAAGACTGGGACAAATTCATGGATTCTCAATCGCGTGACATGAATGAGTCATTGATGAGAATGAAAGTCGACATAGACCGCAGAATAAATGAATGTCACCGGTCAAGCCGCCCGGCATGGATGAGAGTCGTTTCTATCGCCGCCACAATATTATTGCCCTTATTTGTTTTTGCTACCGTATATCTGTATTTAAACGGCAATTATTCGGGGGTGGCTCCGCGACAGAGCCATGTGGTCACCGCCGAAGGCGAAAGAGCGAAAGTCATGTTGCCTGACGGCAGCGAAGTCTGTCTGAACTCAAACAGCGATATAGGGTACTATGCCGACTATGTCGACGGCAAGCGACTGGTCGAGTTTGCCGGCGAGGCCTACTTCAATGTGAGCAAAGATGCCGATCATCCGTTTCACATAACGGTTCATGATCTTCAGATAATGGTCAAGGGCACATCATTCAATCTGCTGGCTCGTCCTGATGACGGGTTTACCGAGGTGGCTCTCGAGAGCGGCAGTGTAGAGCTGAAGTCCGGGAAAAAATCCGATACCGTGTCGCTTACGCCGGGACATGTGGCTCTTGTCGACCGGTCGACCGGCGACATAAGCGTTACGAAGGACGATGACATAGCCGCCCGTTCGGCATGGTTGCGCCATGAATTGATTTTTGTCAATGCCACTCCCGATGAACTCGTCTCGCGCCTTGAGGATGCTTACGGAATCAGGGTGTCATCTGACGTGAAGAATGCGTTGACCGATACCTTTACCGGCACACTTCCTTCCGATGATCTTGACGAGGCTTACGCTATACTCTCGCGTATATTCGGCTTTGATAGAATGTAGTATGACCGGATGTAAACGGCATATTTGGTGAATTCTTAAATTAATAGGTTAATATGTTTTAAAACATGGATTGAGGATGGTACCCCCGTCTGATTATTATTGTCTACCGTGGTAGATTATAGTAATTATTAAACCATCCAAAACTTAATCCATGATTCAAAAGAGTAGACTGCGTAAATGCCTCCTTACCCTTTTGGTCGTAATAACCGGATGCATCAATGCCATGGCAAACGACATCCAGCATGTTACGCTCAAATTCAAGGACGCGACGCTAACACAAGTGCTGAGTGCCATAGAGCACCAAACAAACTATCGTTTTTCTTACAAAGACTCGTCGGTTGCCGATAAAGTCGGCATAACGCTGTCATGTGAGAATACTCCTGTAACAACGGCTCTCGAGATGGCTCTTAAAGGGAGCGGCCTTGCCTATGACATCGTCTCCGACAAGTCCATAGCCATAGTCGAGGCTTCACGCAAGGCTTCGCAGGCTGCCGTTCCGGCAAATGTAAAGACAAAAAAGATTTCGGGAACGATAATCGATCCCGAAGGTGAGCCGGTAATAGGTGCTTCGGTCATTGTCGACGGTACCTCTAACGGTGTGTCGACCGACTTTGACGGTAACTTTACTATAGATAAAGTACCGGAAGGATCTACAGTCAATGTGTCGTATATCGGTTATCAGCCTATCGCCTTTACTATCGGTGACAAAGATGTATATGACTTCACGCTTGCTGAAAACTCCGAAGTGCTCGATGAGGTCGTGGTCATCGGCTACGGTACCGTCAAGAAGCGCGATGTATCGACAGCTATATCACAGATAAAGTCGGAAGACATAGCCAACCTGCCTAACTCCGATTTCAGGCAGTCGATGGCCGGTAAAATGCCCGGTGTGCAGGTCATGCAGACTTCGGGCGATCCTGAAGGCAACAATATTATGGTACGTGTGCGCGGTGTAAGTTCTGCCACTGCCGGCAATGACCCGCTCTACATTGTTGACGGTGTGCCTATGGACAACGGCCTCGGCAACATCAACCCTAACGATATCGATTCGCTTGAAGTGCTCAAGGATGCTTCAGCCGCAGCCATCTATGGCTCGCGCGGATCAAACGGTGTCATCATAATAACCACCAAAAAGGGTGTGTCGGAGCACGTGAAGGTTACTTATGACGGATATGCCGCATGGGACAAGGTGTCAAAGAAGATCGACATGATGAATGCCTATCAGTATGCACAGCTGTCAAAAGAGGCTCACGACAACGCTTACTGGGATCTTCATCCCGGAGGTACCGATCCTAACGGCAGCCGCCCCGAGTCGTTCAGCAACTATCCTATAGAGCTGTTGCCTTATCTTACCGGCGAGCCCAATCTTACCGATACCGACTGGCAGGACGAGATATTCCGCACCGGTTTCTCCACAAGCCATAATGTCACTGTATCGGGCAAGACCGAGACCGTAAACTACTTCTTTTCGGGCAATTACCTGAGCAAAGAGGGTATAATCATCAATTCTGATTTCGAGAAGTACTCGCTCCGCATGAATCTTGACGGCAAATACCAGCGTTTCCGTTATGGTGTCAATATGTCGCCTTCATATTCAAAGTCCAAGCGAGTTAACGCGTCAGGCTCTTACGGAAGCGGCGGTGTTGTACAGTCGGCCCTCGCCTCATGTCCTATATGGCCTGTGTATAATGCCGACGGCTCGTTCAACTACAAGGGCAACGGATACTGGCGTATAGGCAATGACTACCAGCACAATGAAGTGCTTAATCCGGTGGCTCTCGCCACGTTGCAGAAAGACAACGTCACCCGTTTCGCTTTCACCGGACGTGCTTTTGTCGGCTTTGACTTCGGCCGCGGATTCTCATTCCAGACATCGTTTGGCGGAAACTATTACGGAGCCAATAACGAGAAGTATCGCTCCGGTGCGCTTCCTCTGCTCGGCAAGGACTATTATGACAAACCGTCCAATCCTGTAGGTGAGGCATCCAACGGAAGCTACTATAACTGGCTGTTTGAGAACCAGCTTAACTATAATGCCGATTTCGGCGACCATACAATCAATGCCGTGGTCGTACAGTCGGCCCAGAAAGAGACATACAAGGGCGTTTATGTAAAAGCCACCGACTATCCCAACGATTATATACAGATATTACTGTCCGCTAAACCATAAAAAGG
>LUJO01000040.1 GCA_001689405.1 Candidatus Homeothermus arabinoxylanisolvens
CTTAAATTCCATATTTATTTTCTTCCCTTCTTTTCTCCCTTTAAGCTTTAAGCCCCAAACAAAACACCCAATTTCGCACTTTTGGGTGTAAAATTGGGTGTAGATGTTGTAATTCGCTGATTATCAGCATTGTTTGCGGAGAGGGAGGGATTCGAACCCCCGGAGGTGTGACCCTCAACGGTTTTCAAGACCGCCGCAATCGACCACTCTGCCACCTCTCCATAGATAACGGGTGCAAAGTTAGGTACTTTTTTTTGTTTATGCAAGTGATTACGCGTTTTTTCACAAACGATGATTGTTTTTGGCCAGATATAGCCCCACGAATAATATTTTTCTTAAATTTGTGACAATTGCATGCGATGTCTCAGAGTTGACTGCTGCAAGGACATAATTAAAAAGGTGTTATTGAAATTGTCTTCATAGTTCAAACTTGGCGGTTTGTAAATGCAACGGAGACGAATAGCAATGGCACCTGCACTTGATGTATGTATTCTGCCTTGAACGGCAGTGTATATATCGTTTGGTGTGGGGCTATTGCTTTATCATGTTGCATAGGTACGCCAAGACCTGAACTATATGATAAAGCAGATACATCCTCCACACCTTTTTATTTTAGTATCGGATACCGTTTTTTTGGTGGGATGAAAAACGATAAAATGGACTGATTATCTGTTTATGAGCGGGAAAATTTCAGTAGTTATAAACACGTATAATGCGTCGGAACATCTTGGCAAAGTACTTGAGTCCCTTAATCGATTTGATGAAATTGTGGTATGTGATATGGAGAGTACCGATTCGACGGTGGCTATTGCCGAGAAGTACGGTTGCAGAGTTGTGACTTTTCCCAAGGGTGACATTAAAATATGTGAGCCTGCACGTGATTTTGCGATTCATTCGGCCTCCTTTGACTGGGTATTTGTCGTGGACGCCGACGAAATAGTTCCTGATGCTTTGCGCGATTATCTGTATGAGCGGATAAGCGACCCCGGCTTCGATGCGGCACTCGCTGTGCCGCGTAAAAACATGTTTCTGGGCAAACCGGCGACAGCATCTCCCGACTATCAGTTGCGTTTTTTTCTCAAGAACAAGACAGTGTGGCCGTCCACAATACACTCGCGTCCTAAAGTCGACGGTAAAATCGAGAATATACCGGTAACGCGCAAAGAGCTGTATATGATGCATCTTGACGACCTGTCGATAAAATCGCGTGTAGATAAGATGAACGCATACAGCGAGTATGAGATTGCCAAGCGCTCGCATAAAAAATACGGGACTTTCAAGATGTTGACGCGGCCGTGGTGGTTTTTCATCAGGAGCTATCTTTTCGGAAAAAGGGTTTATGGACGGGAAGCGTGGACTTGTACGCGCTTATATGGCGTCGTTGTACCAAATCATGTATCTGTCGAAACTCTATGAACACAAGCTCGGAAGCGATCGTTAACTTCCGGGCCGGGGCTGTCGCGTTACTCCGGCATCCCCGACTTGATTCTATTCTGTAAGAAATTGAGCCATTGGTGGGCTGCGGCCGTCGGGGACGCGGCGGGGCCATTGTGTGGCCCGGCGTCGGCGTGCAGACTGTCGACGGGTATCACGACGAGGGCGTAGCGCGGGACGCGCAGACGCACGTACAGGTACTTGTCGTCGAGCGTGGCGCCGTACAGGTCGCGCCTGTCAATCGTGTCGGGGCTCCGCGGCGCGGTCTCGTCGTCGCACGGGGCGTATATGATATGTAGCCCCGCATTGTCGGCTGTCACGCGGTGGGGGAGTATCGAGAATCGTGCTTCAGGGGTCATGCCGTAATAAAAGTAAATGATGAACATGACCGGCGGAATGACAACAAAAATCAAAATCAACGCCACAAACAGAAAGCGCACGTCGCCCATAGCGGCGAGCATGAGGCTTATGGCCGGAGCTATAGCGAGCGTCCACCAGTTGTCGCGGAGCCATAAACGCATTATGGAGGCGGCGAGGCGCGAGGGCGTGACGTTGAATTGAGCTGTTGTCATGGCGCCAAAGTTACACAAAATCTTTTATAAACGGACACAATTGTCCGATATCGGACAGTGACCCGATGCTCATTGCGTTGAGTGTCAACGCGATGCGTTTTTGGCACGGTTAATGCATGATATTGTCATGTAACACAAAGTTTTTTACAATGGATAGAGAAATTCCGAAAGAAGTGCGTGCGCGTGCACGCCGTAAAACATTCATCACTTACGGGGCCATAGCGGCGGCGGTGATAGCCGTCATAGTCGTGCTTACATCGCTTATGCGCACAAGCCTCACGCGCAAGGATGTCATCATAGCCACCGCCGATCAGGGCAGCATCGAGACGACCGTCAGCGCCACGGGCAAGGTGGTGCCGGCCTTTGAGGAGATCATAAACTCGCCTATCAACACCCGCATAGTGGAGATATACTGCAAGGCGGGCGACAGTGTAGGCGCAGGCACTCCGTTGCTGCGTCTTGACCTGCAAAGTACCGAGACAGAGCTGAACAAGCTCATGGACCAGATCGAGATGAAGCACTACGAGCTTGAGCAGCAGCGCATAAACAACGACACACGCCTGAGCGACCTCGACATGCAGATCAAGGTAAAGGCTATGGCCGTCAACCGCATGGAGGTCGAGCTTCGCAACGAGCGCTATCTCGACAGTCTCGGCTCGGGCACGGGCGACCGCGTGAAGCAGGTGGAACTCGCCTATAACACCGGCAAGCTGGAGCTTGAGCAGATGAAGCAGCAGCTCGAAAACGAGCGCAAGGTCACCGACGCCGACCTGAAGGTGAAAAATCTCGAACTGAACATATTCGGAAAAAATCTCGGCGAGATGAAGCGCACACTCGACGATGCCCGCATCAGGGCTCCGCGGGCGGCCACCCTTACATATATAAACAACCAGATAGGCCAGAAGATAAGCGAGGGCGAGCGCATAGCCGTCATATCAGACCTCAGCCACTTCAAGGTCGAGGGCGAGATAGCCGACTCATACGGCGACCGTGTGAACGTGGGCAGCAAGGCTATTGTCAAGATAGGCAAGGAGAAACTTGACGGTACGGTGACCAACGTCACTCCGCTGTCGCGCAACGGCGTCATATCATTTACCGTCCAGCTCGATGAGGACAACCACCGTCGTCTGCGTTCGGGATTGAAGACCGACGTCTATGTCATGTGCGACGTGGTGGAGGATGTGACCCGTGTGGCCAACGGCTCGTTCTACACCGGTCCGGGAGAATATGAGCTGTTTGTGCTCGACGGCGAGAACGAACTTGTGAAGCGCAAGGTGCGTCTGGGCGACAGCAACTTCGAGAATGTCGAGGTGGTACGCGGCATCAATCCCGGCGAGCAGGTCGTGATAAGCGACATGAGCCAGTACAAGAACCGCAATAAACTGAAACTGAAATGAACGGCTTACGACAATCGTTAAAGCAGACTTGGGAGGACGCACGCCGCCAGCCGGCTTTTACCGGGCTCTATGTGGGCGGTGTGGCCATAGCCATAGCTTTCGTGATGATATTCGCAATGATCTATTATGTGAAGCTCGCGCCCGTATATCCCGAATACAACCGCCCCGGCACACTGTACATGAATTATGTAGGCTACGAGATGACAGGTGAAAACAGGATGTCGTGCTCGTCGTGTGTGGGCTATCCGTTTTTCCGCGATTATCTGTCGCAGGTCGAAAATGCCGAAGCCGTGTCGGCAGCCGCGTATTCGTCGGGCACTGATTTCATCGGCACAGTCGACGGTTCGCGCAGGTTTGAGGTGGAGCTGAAGGGTGTCGACCCGGCATTCTTCAGGATATATGAGTTCGGTATTGTCGCGGGAAAGCCATTCACTGACGCCGACCTCAACAGCGCCGTGCCGGCGTGTGTGTTGAGCCACCGCATGGCCGAGCGGCTGTTTGGCGCTCCCGAAGCGGCCGTAGGCAAGGAGGTCGACATCAACGATGTGGTGTTTCGTGTGGCGGGAGTGGTCAAGGAGGGCAGTGTGCTTACTCCCCGGTCGTTCGCACAGGTCTACACGCCTTACACCACGGTGCCCGGTTATGACCTCACAAGCTGTGACGAGCCGTATCTCGGAGCTCTTGAGGTGCGCTTTCTTGTGAAAGACGACGACCATGCCGAGGCGCTGCGCGGCGAGATTGCCGATATAGTGCGCCGCATCAATGCCGCCGACACCACTGGCGTCGTGTCGCTTGCCGACCAGCCTGTGACCCACTTCAAGTCGGTGTTTCTGGACTACAACAACGAAGAGGTCACTTGGGCCGACATAGTTAAGAAATTCACCGTCATACTGCTTGTGCTTCTGCTTGTGCCCACCATCAACCTCGGCGGCATGATTGCCGGCCGCATGGAGACACGCCTATCGGAGATGGGCATACGCAAGTCGTTCGGGGCCACGCGCCGGCGTCTGCTGTCGCAGGTCCTTGCCGAGAACTTCTACATGACGCTTGCCGGCGGACTGCTCGGCCTCGTCGCGGCATGGCTTGTGCTCTTCGTCAACCGCAGCTGGATCTATAATATCATGACCCGCTTTTCGGATATTCCGGCCAATACGGTCACTACGGAGGTGTCGGGCGAGATGCTGTTCGCTCCCGTCGTGTTTGCGGCCACGTTGCTGCTGTGCATGACACTGAACCTGCTTTCGGCACTGGTGCCGGCTTGGTGGTCGCTGCGTCACCCGATAGTTTCGTCACTAAATGAAAAAAGATAGACAATCATGTTCAAACTCATATTTAAAAATCTGTGGAGCCGTCGTAAACGCAATTGCTGGCTTCTTATCGAACTGATAGTGGTGACGGTGCTCGCATGGATCATACTTGACCCGGTGATAGTGAAGACTTACGTATCGTGGCGCTCTCCGGGCTATGACATAGAGCGGCTCGCAAGGGTGAGCCTCATGGAACTGTCGGAGCGGTCGCCGCGTTATGACGCCGATGCCGCCTCGCCGGAGAAAAAGACCGAGGACGTACAGCGTATAATAGAGCGTGCGGCAGCGCACCCGTATGTCGACAAGGTGGCTCCGCTGCTCCGGTGGACCGCGTTTGAGACCTCGGGCAGCGCTTGGCAGACAGTCAATGTCAACGACTCCGTGGGCCTGAACGTGTCGATGATAAATTTTGTGTCGGGCACGCCGTTTTTTGAGGCTTACGGGCTTAAGAGCATGCCCGGAAGTCCTACGGCGCAGCAACTGACCGACATGAAGCTCTCCGGAGGCGACATCATTATAAGCGAGTCGTTGGCGCGGGCGCTGTTTCCCGACGGACGTGCCGTGGGCCGCTATCTTTACGAGAACACTCCCGGCTTCAAGGGTCCGTCGCCCGACGGCAGTGACTACAGAGTGGCCGGTGTGGTAAACGATGCCGTGACGCGGTGCTCCTACGGCCGCAATATGATAATGTACCGTCCGCAGCCGATGTCAACCTTCACCAACGGCAGTATCGGCGACGTTCAGCTGCTCGTGCGAGTGAAGCCGGGTGTGAGCATGGGCGCTTTCCTCAATGACTTCAGGCCTTACATGGACGCCGAGCTGAAGTCGGGCAACATTCAGGCTTACAGTGTCAAGGACTACATGTCGATCAGGGATGAGCTTGAGCTTTCGCTGGGTCTTACCAACGAACTGCGCCTGAAGATAGCTCTTGCGGTATTCTTTCTTGTCAACCTCTGCCTCGGTGTGACAGGCACATTCTATCTCCAGACCCGCAAGCGCAGCGAGGACGCCGGCATAATGCGCTCGTTCGGAGCCACTCCGGGCTTCATAATGCGTGAGCTGCTCGGCGAGGGGTGGGTCATCACCACGGTAGCGTGGCTCGCAGGTTGCATCGGATACATGCAGTACGCGCTTAAGGAGGGGCTTGAGATAACGGGCGGGCGCATGTCGACGTCGCTCGTGCAGTTCATGCCCGACTGGACCGACAACTTCATGCTGCACTTCACTATCGTGTCGCTTATAATATATGTGGTGCTTATGGCGGTGGTGAGCGCGGGCATCTATCTGCCGGCACGGCGCATAGCACGTGTGAATCCGGTCGACGCGCTGCGCGACGAATAAACGCTGTGACGCGGACTTTCAACAGAATAAAATCAAAAAAACAATATTAGATTATGTCAATGATTAAACTTAGCGGTATCAACAAGATATACCGCACTGACGAGATTGAGACCCTTGCACTGGAAAATGTGAACCTTACTGTCGACAAGGGCGAGTTTGTAAGCATCATGGGCCCTTCGGGCTGCGGTAAATCGACGTTGCTCAATGTCATAGGACTGCTCGACGAGCCTACAAGCGGCACCATTGAAATAGGCGGCACCGTGATAGGGAAGATGAAGGACAAGCAGCTTGCGGCTTTCCGCAACGCGAATCTCGGCTTCGTATTCCAGAGCTTTCATCTGATCAACTCGCTCAACGTCATCGACAACGTGGAGCTGCCGCTGCTCTACCGCAAGATGCGCGGCAGCGAGCGCACCCGCATGGCCAAGGAGGTGCTTGAGCGCGTGGGGCTCAGCCACCGCATGCGTCACATGCCCTCGCAGCTCTCGGGCGGTCAGTGCCAGCGTGTGGCCATAGCCCGCGCCATAGTCGGCAATCCGGAGATAATACTCGCCGACGAGCCGACCGGTAACCTCGACTCAAAGATGGGCGCCGAGGTCATGGAGCTGCTTCACAACCTCAACAAAGAGGACAACCGCACTATAGTCATGGTGACCCACAACGAGGAGCAGGCCAAGATGACCGACCGTATAGTACGTTTCTTCGACGGACGCCAGATACAGTGACGCGCCGCAAACAAATAACCAATCTATAGACAGATAATGCAATCCAATATTTTTAAACTGACACTGGCATCGATCAGGCAGCAGCCTGTACTGAGCATTGTCACCGTGACGGGTACGGCGCTGGCCATATTTCTCATCATGGTGGTGGTCATGATGCAGCAGGTCAAGGTGGCGCCATTCTCGCCCGAGAGCAACCGCGGCCGCATTCTGCAGGCCCAGTACGGCTCCATACAGTCAATAAACGAAAGCGACGGGTGGTCGTCCAACGGCCCGATATCGGAGAAATCGGCCAAGGCGCTCTACGGGTCGCTCGCCACACCCGAGGCTGTCACCATACATCAGGCGTTTCTCGAGACTTCGGCGGCGGTCATCCCGGGCGGAAAACCGGTCGAGGTCGATCTTACCAAGACCGACGACGTGTTCTGGAAAGTGTTTGATTTCCGCTTTCTGGACGGCAAGCCCTATGACAAGGCCGCCTTTGACGCGGGCCTGAAACAGGCGGTGATAACCCGCAGTGTGGCGCGTGCGGTGTTTGGCACTGAGGATGTCACGGGCCGCGAGCTCAAGCTCGACTACAATGACTATACCGTGGTCGGAGTGGTCGAGGATGTGTCAACGCTCGCCACCGCCGCTTATGCCCAAGTGTGGATACCTTACACCTCGTCGACCGTGGAGACGTGGAACAGCGGTCTGATGGGGGGACTGCGCGTCACTATCCTCGCCAAGTCACGCGACGACTTCGACACCATAATGAAAGAGGTGGAGCGCAGCTACGCCAAGTACAACGAGGAGATAGCCCCTACGGGATGGAAGTTCATATCACGCGGACGCCCCTATGATCAGGAGACGTCGGCCATAAGCTTTAATGCGGGCGGAGATCCTGACTTGAAGGGCGCCCGCCGCCAGCGCTTCATAGTGTACCTGATCCTGCTTATCGTGCCGGCCATCAATCTGAGCAGCATGACCGACAGCCGCATGCGTCAGCGTGTGTCGGAGATAGGCGTGCGCCGGGCCTTCGGATGCCGCCGTGGCGAGATAGCCCTTCAGGTCATAAGCGAGAACCTGCTGATAACACTCTTTGCCGGCGCTTTGGGCTGGCTGATGAGCGTGGTGTTTGCCTATCTGTGCGGGTCCATGCTGTTCACCCAGCTTTTCAGCGATACCCTGAACCCGCCTTCGGTCGATGTGTCGATGCTGATTCAAGGCTCGACATTTCTGTGGGCGCTGCTGTTCTGCTTCATCCTGAATCTGCTTAGCAGCGGCATACCCTCTTGGCGTGCGTCGCGCACCGAAATAGTAACCGCCATAAACGGCAACAAACATTGAGCGCTATGGAACGTAAATTACTTAAACAGATAAAAAACGAGTGGCGCAGCAATCTGTGGCTTGCCGTGGAGCTGCTTGTGGTTAGCGTCGTGCTTTGGTTCATAGTCGACTACTTCTATGTGAAGATAACCCAATACACATTTCCGAGGGGCTTCGACGTAGAGCATTGCTACAAGATAGGAGTCAAGACCCTTTCAGAGACCAGCCCCGACTACGTGGCCGACCAGACTGCCGAAGAGCGCCGGGCCGATCGTCAGGAGCTTTTTGACCGCATACAGCGCCGTCCCGAAGTGGAGTATGTGGCTGTAGGCTTCAACTCCTATCCCTACAACGGCAGCAACAGCGGCACATGGTTCAGCTACGATACCATAACGTGCGGAGGCTACTGCATATACCGCAACGTCACCCCCGACTTTGTAAATGTGTTTCGCTACGGAGGCACACGCGGCGAGACTCCCGAACAGCTTGCCGAAATGCTGCGCCGAGGCGAGGTGCTGCTGTCAGACAACGTGTTCATGCACGACAGTCTGCGCGTGACCGACATAGTGGGCGAGGGCATATACATGAACCGTGACACTACGGTAACCCACCGCATAGGCGCGGCCCTTAACGAGGTGAAGTATAACGACTACGGCGGCTGGGGCCATGACTTCACCATGGTGGCCTCGATCGAGGACCCCATAGACGGAAACGAGTGGTGCGTGAGGCTGTACGCCGACAAGGACCGCGACTTCATAGAGAATTTCATGGCCGATGCCGACCGCCAGTACCGTGTGGGCAACCTCTATGTGACCAATGTGAGGTCGTTTGACGACATACGGCGCAACTATCAGGTCTATATCACCAATGGCATCCGCAACAGTTGTGTGGGCATGGGCTTCCTGCTGCTCAACATATTTCTCGGCCTGTTCGGCACGTTCTGGTTCCGTGCCCAGCAGCGCGTGAGCGAGATAGCCATACGCAAGGTCAACGGCGCCACACGCGGCGACATATTCCGCCGCCTTATAGGCGAGGGGCTGCTCTTGCTTACGGTGGTCACTCCGCTGGCCGTGTTGATCGACTTCAACATAGCCCGTCTGGAGCTTAACGAGTGGTGCATCGACGGGTATTTCTCCACGATGAGGTTTTTGACATGTACGGTCGTGGCCTACGTGCTGATGGCGCTTATGATAACGCTGGGCATAGCCATACCGGCATTCCGCGCCATGAGAATGCCCCCCGCCACGGCGCTGCACGATGAATAGCAAGCGATTATAATTTTTGAATATTGGTTTATGGTACGCTTTTTCAAGCAACTCTACCGCCTTTTGGCCGACAATCGCCTTCATGCCGTGATTGTGATTGTCGGCACGGCGGTTACCATGACATTTGTCATGGCGGTCGTCATAGCCGACAACATCATGTATGCCGACCTTACGGTAAACACACTGACCGATGCGCCGGCGGTGGCGCTGCACGATGAATGACCCGCCCGTATGTATAACCGAAAATAAATATATGACCGATATGATACTTGACAAAATGATACTTAACAGACTTTTTACAGTGGCGGTGCTGATGCTTCCGCTTGTGTCGGGAGCGGAGAACCTGCGACGCTCGATAACTCTCGACGAGGCCATAACCATAGCCCGTGCGCAGAGCGTGGATGCGGCTGTGGCGCTTAACGAGCTGAAGACCGCTTACTGGGAGTACCGGACTTTCCGCGCCGACCTGCTCCCGGAGATAAACTTTCAGGCTACGGCGCCGAGCTACCGCAAGAGCTACAGTCCCTATCAGCTCGATGACGGTTCGTACACGTTTGTGCGCAACAACTTCATGCAGATGAGCGGTACGGTGTCGGTCGACCAGAACATATGGCTTACGGGCGGTACGCTGTCGCTCAACACCTCACTGGACTTCCTCAAGCAGCTTGAGGGCAACAAGTACAACCGTTTCATGTCGGTGCCCGTGGCCCTGACCCTGAGTCAGCCCATATTCGGAGTAAACCACATAAAATGGAACCGCCGCATAGAGCCGGTGCGCTATGAGGAGGCCAAGGCCCGGTTCATGAGCGCCACGGAGCAGGTGGCTATGTCGACCATCAACTATTTCTTCAATCTGCTGATGTCGAAGGAGAACCTGTCGATAGCGCGCCAGAACCTGAAAAACGCCGACAAGCTCTATGAGGTGGCCAAGGCCAAACGGGCCATGGGGCAGATAAGCGAGAACGACCTGCTGCAGCTTGAGCTGAACAAGCTCAACGCGGTGTCGTCGCTGACCAACTGCGAGAGCCAGTTTAAAAGCGACATGTTCAAGCTGCGTTCGTTTCTGTCGCTTGACGAGACAGTGGAGCTTGAACCCGTAATACCGTCCGACATACCCAAAGCCATAGTCGGCTATGACGACGTGCTCGACAAGGCGCTGGCCAACAACTCGTTTGCCAAAAACATAAGGCGCCGTCAGCTCGAAGCCGACTATGAGGTGGCCAAGGCCAAAGGCAATATGCGCGAGATAACCCTCTACGCGCAGATAGGCTATACGGGCACCGCCGACAAGTTCGGTCCGGCCTATGACCGTCTAAAGGACAATCAGGTTGTCGAGGTAGGCTTCCGTATACCGTTGCTTGACTGGGGAAAGCGCCGCGGCAAGGTCAAGGTGGCCGAGAGCAACCGCGACGTCGTGGAGAGCCGTCTGCGTCAGGAGACAATGAACTTCAATCAGGACATATTCATACTCGTCGAGCGCTTCAACAACCAGCAGCAACAGCTCGACATATCCATAACCGCCGACAATATAGCGCAGAAGCGCTACGACACCAATGTCGAGACATTCCTTATAGGCAAGATATCGACACTCGACCTTAACGACTCGCAGTCAAAAAAAGACGCGTCGCGTCAGGACTACATCAATCAGCTGTATGCCTACTGGCACTATTACTACCAGCTGCGCAGCCTTACCTTATGGGATTTCAGCTCGGGAAAAAGCATCGATGCCGACATCGAGGCCATAATCAGGCAGTAATGTGACAAAAAAGTAGTACATTTGCAATTATGATATTGGTAGTCGATGATGATAACGCCATAAGGCTGTCGCTCAAGATGCTTCTGCAGCGGGCGGGTTACGAGGTCGTGTCGGTGCCCGGTCCGGCCGAGGCCATGGATGTGGTCAGGTCGACTGCGCCGCGTCTGGTGCTCCTCGACATGAACTTCTCACGTGCCACATCGGGCGACGAGGGGCTTACACTGCTTAAGCAGATAAAGATATTCCGGCCTGATGTGCCGGTAATACTGATGACGGCTTGGGGCAGCATACCTCTCGCCGTGGAGGGCATACATGCCGGGGCGTTTGACTTTATCACCAAGCCGTGGGACAACCGCAATCTTCTCGAACATGTCAAAGCGGCGCTCGACATGGCGGGGCATAATGACACAGACGCCGTCGGTGAGTTTGACCGGTCGGGCATAATAGGCGACAGCCCCGCGCTCAACAAGGTGCTCGACACCGTGAGGCGCGTGGCGCGGACCGACGCCTCGGTGCTCATTATGGGCGAGAACGGCACTGGAAAGGAGCTGATAGCCGAAGCCATACACCGCAACAGCCTGCGGGCCGGCAAGCCTTTTGT
Organism: Candidatus Homeothermus arabinoxylanisolvens; assembly: GCA_001689405.1. Lineage (GTDB taxonomy): Bacteria > Bacteroidota > Bacteroidia > Bacteroidales > Muribaculaceae > Muribaculum > Muribaculum arabinoxylanisolvens. The sequence goes on from LUJO01000040.1 coordinate 11,704, forward strand.
CAAGGTCAATCTCGGCGGCATATCGCAGTCGCTTTTCGAGAGCGAGATGTTCGGGCATAAAAAGGGTGCGTTTACAGGGGCGGTCGCCGACAGGACGGGGCGGTTCGCTCTTGCCGACGGGGGCACTATATTTCTCGACGAGATAGGCGATCTTGACCTCGGCAGTCAGGTGAAGTTGCTGCGGGTGCTTCAGGAGCATACTTTCGAGGTGCTCGGCGACAGCCGTCCGCGCAAGGTGGACATACGAGTGGTGTGCGCCACCAATGCCGACCTGAACAAGATGGTGGCCGAGCGCACTTTCCGCGAGGACCTGTTTTACCGTATAAATCTTATTACGGCCGTGCTGCCGGCGCTGAGGGAGCGTCCTGAAGACATACCGTCGCTTGTCAGGCACTTCGCCGACGAGTACTGCCGCTCGTGCAGGCGTCCTAAGGCGGAGATAACGCCCGAAGCCATGGCGTATCTCGCCTCGCTGCCTTATCCGGGCAACATAAGGGAGCTTAAAAACATAGTGGAGCGCACACTTATAGTGGGCGGCACCGACGTGTATGACCGCCGGCACTTCGAGGAGCTGTACATGCAGCTGCCTCATGACAATACGGTGCAGCCCGTGTCGTCGGAAAAACTTGAGGATGTGGAGCGCCGCACGATAATGAACATGCTTGTAAAACACAATTACAATATGTCGCGCACGGCTGCGGCTCTGGGTATATCGCGCCAGACTCTTTACAGGCGCATGGACAAGTTCGGCATAGACTATGAGGTTTAGGTGGATATTCATAGTTCTGTCGGTCGTGCTCCTCGGCGCCAACATAGCGCTGATATGGATTATGTCGGGGCGCGGCAGTCTTGCATTTTATATAACCGAGGGTGTGGCTTTCGTAAGCCTGTTGCTGCTCTTTTTCTTCTACGGCAGAATCATAAAGCCGCTCGACACCATAGCCAACGGCATAGACCTGCTCCGCGAGCAGGACTTCAGCAGCCGGCTCTCGCCTGTGGGACAGCGCGAGGCCGACCGCATAGTGGAAATGTTCAACCGTATAATGGCCCAGCTTAAGGAGGAGCGCCTCCATGTAAGAGAACAGAACCACTTCATGGATCTGCTCATAGCCGCTTCGCCTATGGGCATAGTCATTTTTGACGGTCACGGCCGTGTGAGCATGTGCAATGACGCGGCGTCCAAGTTTCTCGGCTGCGACTCCGTGTCGGCTCTTGTGGGGCGTCCGGTCGAGGATGCCGGCTCGGCGCTCGGGCGGATAATAGCGCGCATACCGTACGGCGGGGCTGAGACTGTGCGTCTCAGCGACTCGATGATATACCGGTGCTCGCGGCTGTCGTTTATGGACAAGGGTTACGCGCATCCGTTCGTGATGATAGAGAAGCTGACCGCCGAGGTGATGAAAGCCGAGCGCAAGGCTTATGAAAAAGTCATAAGGATGATAGCCCATGAGGTCAACAACTCGATGGCCGGGGTGAATTCGATGCTCGACACGGTGTCGGCTGCGGTCGAGGATACCGGCGACAATGAACTTGCGGAACTTGTAAGGGTATGCGAGCAGCGCTGTATGGCCATGAGCCGTTTTATAACCTCGTTTGCCGCCGTGGTCAAGATACCCGACGCTGTGTTGTGCCGCTGCGACCTGAACGAGTGCGTCGGGGCCGCCAAAGTGCTGCTTGAAAGCATGTGCGGGCTGCGTGACGTGAGGCTGCATATGGAGCTGTGCGACGAGGAGGTGCCTGTCATGCTCGACAGGGTGCTCATGGAGCAGGCGCTGATAAATATGGTGAAGAACTCTACGGAGAGCCTCGGGAGCGGAGGCGACGTGACAATAGTGACCTCGGCGGCGCCCCCGTCGCTTACGGTCATTGACAATGGTCCGGGCATAAGCGACGAGGTGGAGCGTAAGCTGTTCAGTCCGTTCTTCTCGACCAAGCCCGACGGACAAGGCATAGGTCTTCTGTTTATCAGCGATGTGCTCAACAAACACAGATGCACATTCTCGCTGCGCACGGGTGATGACGGGCTTACGCGGTTTAGCGTAAGATTTCCACGCTGATTCCGACATGTCGGCCCGATATTTGTTATAGCTACAGAACGCAAATCATAATATATGGCCGACAGAACTTTATGGAACAAGATCATAGACAACGCCCTCTCGTCAGATGTGCTGAGGGTAGACCGCGCCGATTTTATAAAAGCGCAGATGTCGCCCTACATGCCCGGACTCGACCGTGAGGCTGCGGAGGTGATTTCGCCGCGGCAGCTTATGGACCGCCGCGACTTCGACCGGCTTGTAAAGAAGAACGTGGACTATCATATGAGGCTGGCGTGTCTGGCCTCGGCCGGTGCCGGTCTCGGCGGCGGGTGGTTTTTGCTCGGCACCATACCCGCCGACATTCTCCAGTTCTATTCGCATGCCATAGTGCTGCTTAAGAAGATGCTGTATCTTTACGGCTGGCCGCAGCTTACGGGGCGGTCGGGCTGTATGGACGACGAGTCGCGGCGCATAGTGACGCTTTTTCTCGGCGAGATGATGGGCGCGGGCATAGTATCGGCCCTTGCAGGAGAGGTGGCCGAGGCCGCGGTCAAGCAGGCTGCCATAAGGCTGCCGCAGAACGCCGCCGTGCAGGCGGCCGTGAACAGCGCCATGGAGTATGTGATCAAGACCACCGGGGTAAAGCTGTCGAAAGACGCCGTAGGCCGCGGCGTGGCGAAAGTGGTGCCGTTCATCGGCGCTCCGATATCGGCCGCCATAACCTACCGTACGTTCCGTGTCATGGCCTCAAGGCTCAGAAAGACGCTTGAGTCGGAAGCGTTTCCGGTGGTGGAGAAGGTGCTCGCCCTGAAAAAATGACGTTGTTATCAAGCACTCTTTTAGGCTTTTGCGATAAAAAGTAACGAAGCCGTTCAACTTTCATCGTTTAATGTTGTTTAAGTTATTGTAATTTAAATTCACGTTAATCAAACTAAAAACGATTATTATGAAGAGGTATTTACTTGTTATCGCTGCTGTTGTCGCCATATTTACAACTGCCAGCGCCCAGCGTACCGAATTGACCGCAAGTTACGGCGGGTATACACAGATGGACGCCATGGACTGTCATGACGGCGGCGGTGATGTCAACACCGCGTGGGGTGCGTTGAACTTAGGCGTCAACTTCAATATCGCGCCTAATTTTTGGATCGGTCCTTCGTACACGTTCTCCAGCACGTCGCGCAAGCATCACTCCGACAATAAGTTCTATTATCATGCCATTATGCTTAACGGACGTTACAATTATTACCGCAACTCGATTGTCACCGTGTACGGCAAGGTGGGCATAGGCTCGATCATCACGCACGAGACTTATGACGACGAGTCGGAAAACAAGGGCTATTTCGCGTTTCAGATTACTCCGGTGGGCGCACAGGTGGGCCTGAGTGATGTTGTGTCGATATTCGGCGAGGCCGGTTTCGGTGCACAGGGTCTCATACAGGTCGGATTCAAGATTCATCTCTGAAAAAGAGGGTTAACCCATTGTTTTATATAGTATGGTTTTCAGGCGCGGCGATATCGGTTCGTCGCGCCTGTGAGTTTCTTAATATATATTAATGGGTGACTGTTGTTTCATTCTGATTGTAAATGAATGTTAACATCGGGACAGAAACGGGGGTGCGGAGTGTTGTATAGTAAGGCTAAGGCTTTAACTTTGTCAAGTAAAATACTGATTTATGCCAAATATATTGACAAATCTGGTCGGTACGCAATCATTGAAATACGGGGATAGAGTAGCCTTCAGTTTTAAGTCTACCCCGCAAGGAGCATGGGAGGATACCACATGGTCCGATTTCGCCGGTCAGGTGGAGGCCTCGGCGTGCGCCCTTGAGATAATGGGTGTAGGCCCGGGCGACACGGTGGGAATTTTTTCCGGTAACCGCCCGGAGATACTTATGACAGATTTCGGCGCATTCGCCAATCGCGCGGTGCCCGTATCCATATATGCGACGAGCAGTCGCGAACAGGTTGAGTACATAGTCAACGACGCCCGCATAAAGATGCTTTTTGTGGGTGACCGCCAGCAATATCTTATAGCCCGTGAAGCCGCCGCTTCATGTCCGGGACTTATGCAGATAGTAGTATATGAAGATATAGTTCTTGCCGATGATGACAAGACATCGATGACATTCTCCTCGTTTCTGAAACTCGGTAATGCGGCAGGCGAGAATTGCCGCGAAGAGGTCAGAAACCGGCGCAAGGCGGCACGTCCGGCCGACCTCGCCACGCTACTCTATACGTCGGGCACAACCGGCGAGCCCAAAGGAGCCATGCTGCTCCACTCGTGTTTTGACGCGGCTATGGACGTGCACAAGGAGCGTCTTGTCATGCTCAGCGACAGCGACACCTCCATCAGCTTCCTCCCGATGAGCCATATATTCGAGAAGGCATGGACATACTTCTGTCTTTTTACGGGCATGAAGGTGTACATCAATCTCGACCCTCATGACATACAGACCTCGATACGTCAGGTGCATCCGACATGTATGTGCAGTGTGCCGCGCTTCTGGGAGAAGGTATATGCCGCGGTGCAGTCCAAGATATCGCGGATGAATGCCCTGCAGCGGCTTATGGTAAGGCGTGCCCTTAAAGTGGGCCGCCGGCGCAATCTCGATTATGTGCGTATGGGCCGTACCGTACCCGGTATGCTCGAAATGCAATACCGCTTTTACGATAAGCATGTGTTTATGCCTATGCGCAAGGTCATCGGCATAGAGAACGGAAACATATTTCCTACGGCCGGCGCGCCTCTGTCAGACACGATAGTGGAGTTTCTGCATACGTGCGGCATCAATATCGTGGTCGGATACGGTCTGTCGGAGACAACCGCCACCGTCACCTGCTATCCTTCGCTCGGCTATGAGATAGGTACCGTGGGCACTGTCATGCCCCGCATACAGATCAAGCTCGGTAATGAGAATGAGGTGCTTGTGAAGGGTCCGACGGTCATGGCCGGATATTTCAACAAACCCGAAGAGACCGCCGCGGCGTTTACCGAGGACGGGTGGTTCCGCACTGGCGATGCCGGAAAAATAGACGATACCGGAGCGCTTGTGCTTACCGAGCGTCTGAAGGACCTGTTCAAGACCTCCAACGGCAAGTACATAGCGCCGCAGGCCATAGAGAGCCGTCTGGGCGAAGACGAGTACATAGAGCAGGTGGCTGTGATAGGCGACCAGCGCAAGTATGTGACGGCCATAATAATACCAGCATTCGAGGCATTGAAAGATTATGCCCGCAAGAAGCACATTCAATACAAGTCGCTTGTGGACCTTGTGAACAACAGCGAGATACGGCGCCTTATACAGGAGCGTATAGACAAACTCCAGAACGGTTTTGCCAACTACGAGAAGGTGAAGAAGTTCGTGCTTCTGCCCAAGGAGTTCACGATGGAGTCGGGCGAGCTGACCAATACGCTCAAGATACGCCGTCCGGTCATCAACAACCGCTATGCCCGCGAGATAGAGGCTATGTACGCGCAGTGACGAAATATCCGTTATACAGTATACAATATTAATATTATTAACCATATTGCTATGATTACGTTTGAGCAGCTAAAAGAGACGATAGAGCGCAAGGATGCGCTGGGGAGGTATCTTTGACATCGACAGTAAGCGTGTCGAAGTAGAAGAGGAGGAACTGCGCACCCATGTGCCCGATTTCTGGGAGCATCAGAAGGAGGCGCAGGCCCAGATGAAAAAAGTAAAGGAACTGCATCAGTGGATTGACGGCTACGATGAGCTTGACAAGGCGGTGGGCGAGCTTCAGCTTGCATGGGACTTCCTGAAAGAAGGTCTTGTGGAGGAGAGTGAGCTTGACGCCATGTACGGCGACATCATGACCAAACTGGAGGCCCTCGAACTGCGCAATATGCTGCGCCGCGAAGAGGACTCGCTCGGTGCCGTGCTTAAAATCAATTCGGGTGCCGGTGGTACGGAGAGTCAGGACTGGGCTTCGATGCTGATGCGCATGTATCTGCGCTGGTGCGAGGCAAAGGGTTACAAGACATCCATTGCCAATATGCTCGAAGGCGACGAGGCCGGCATAAAGTCGGTGACCATCGAGGTGGACGGAGCTTTCGCCTACGGCTATCTGAAGAGTGAGAACGGAGTGCACCGTCTTGTGCGTGTGTCGCCCTACAACGCGCAGGGCAAGCGCATGACGTCGTTTGCATCGGTGTTTGTGACGCCGCTCGTCGATGATACGATCGAGGTTAAGGTAGACCCGGCGCTATTGTCGTGGGATACCTTCCGAAGCGGCGGTGCCGGCGGACAGAACGTGAACAAGGTGGAGTCGGGAGTGCGTCTGCGCTACCAGTTTACCGACCCCTATACCGGTGAGAAAGAGGAGATTCTTATCGAGAATACCGAGACCCGCGACCAGCCCAAGAACAAGGAAAACGCGATGAGGCAGTTGCGCTCGATACTTTATGACAAGGAACTCCAGCACCGTCTTGCCGAGCAACGCAAGATAGAGGACGGCAAGATGAAGATCGAGTGGGGCTCGCAGATAAGAAGCTATGTGTTTGACGACAGGCGTGTGAAGGACCACCGCACCAACTGGCAGACGAGCGATGTTAACGGCGTGATGGACGGCGACATCGACGGCTTCATAAAGGCTTATCTGATGGAGTTTGCCGGCGAAAACGACAATAACTGACAATGAAAGATAAACTGACAATAATTAAGGTCGGCGGCAAAATAGTAGAGGAGGAAGCCTCCTTGAAAGCCTTGCTCGCCGACTTTGCCGGTATCGGCGGCTTCAAGTTGCTGGTGCACGGCGGAGGACGGTCGGCCACGAAGCTCGCTTCGGATATGGGAGTGGAGACGAAGATGGTCGACGGCCGCAGGGTGACCGATGACGAGATGCTCCGTATAGTGACTATGGTGTACGGAGGTCTGGTAAACAAGAATATCGTAGCCGGGCTTCAGGCTCTCGATGTCGACGCTCTCGGCATGACCGGAGCCGACATGAACATACTGCGCAGCCGCAAGCGTCCCGTAAAGGAGGTGGATTACGGCTGGGTGGGCGATGTGGAGAGTGTGAACGGCGAAGCCCTCGCCTCGCTGCTGCGGGCCGGCATAGTGCCGGTCATAGCTCCGCTTACCCACGACAAGCATGGCCATCTGCTCAACACCAATGCCGACACCATGGCGGGAGAGACGGCCAAAGGACTCGCCCCGTACTTTGACGTGGAGCTTGTGTATTGCTTCGAGAAGCCGGGAGTGTTGCGCGACGAGAATGATGACGCTACGGTCATACCGCTTATCGACAGGGAGCTGTTCGGCAAGTTGAAGGACGAGGGTATTGTGAGCGGAGGCATGCTTCCCAAGCTCGAGAACGCTCTTGACGCCATAGACCTCGGTGTGACTAAGGTGATCATAACCAAGGCTTCCGCGATAGGCGACCTTACATCGGGCACGCACATTGTGGCGAAAATTTAGCATTATTTTGGAAAAATGAAATTAATGCGCTACTTTTGTAGCGAAAAAACAGGAAAATTATGAAAGTTGCTATCGTGGGTGCAAGCGGCGCAGTAGGACAGGAGTTTCTTCGCGTACTTGATCAACAAAATTTCCCTATCGACGAGTTGTTGCTGTTCGGCTCAAGCCGAAGCGCAGGCCGTAAATATACATTCCGCGGCAAGGAGATAGAAGTCAAGGAGTTGAAGCATAACGACGACTTCAAAGGGGTGGATATAGCATTTACCTCCGCCGGAGCCGGTACCTCGCGCGAATATGCCGACACCATCACCAAGCACGGCGCTCTGATGATAGACAATTCGAGCGCATTCCGCATGGATGACGATGTGCCTCTTGTAGTGCCGGAAGTAAACGGCGACGACGCATTCAACACTCCGCGCAACATCATAGCCAATCCTAACTGTACGACAATACAGATGGTCGTGGCCCTGAAGCCGATCAACGACATATCGCCTATAAAGCGCGTGCACGTGGCCACTTATCAGGCCGCGAGCGGTGCGGGTGCCGCAGCCATGGACGAGCTTGTCGAGCAGTATGCCCAGCTTGGACGCGGCGAGGAGCCTACGGTAGAGAAGTTTGCCTATCAGCTCGCATACAACGTCATACCTCAGGTCGATGTATTTACCGACAACGGCTATACAAAGGAGGAGATGAAGATGTATAACGAGACAAAGAAGATAATGCATGCTCCCGGTCTTGACGTCAGCGCCACCTGCGTGCGTGTGCCGGTCATGCGTGCCCACTCCGAGTCGATATGGCTTGAGACGGAGAGCCCCATATCGGTTGAAGAGGCCCGCGAGGCCCTTTCGAAAGCCGAAAGTGTGGTAGTGTTTGACGCTCCGGCCGATAAGAAATATCCGATGCCCCTGCATGTGGCCGATGAAGATCCGGTATATGTGGGCCGTATCAGAAAAGACTTAACATGTGACAACGGACTGTCATTCTGGGTAGTCGGCGACCAGATCAAGAAGGGCGCCGCGCTCAACGCGGTTCAGATAGCCCAGTATATGATAGCCCACGGTAAAAAGTTTTAAAGGAATAATATCCCTATAAAAGAAACCTCTGTACAAATAAGATTTATTCTTTTTAAGCCTTTATTTTATGTGTGTGAAAGGGGTTGGCGAGAGCCGCCTCCTTTTTTTATGACCGTATGATATACGTTAAATGAAAAAGTTGTAAATTTGTGTCGGATTCCTAAAAAACACTTGAAACGATGCAGAATGCCACAGCCATAGTGACCGATCCCGTACTGATATTTTTTATCGTACTGGTGATAATTCTGCTTGCCCCCGTACTTCTGAACCGACTTAAGATACCCCACATCATAGGCATGATCGTGGCCGGAGTTGTTGTGGGTCCTTACGGTATAGACCTGCTGGCCCGCGACGCCAGTTTCGAGATTTTCGGACAGGTGGGTATTCTGTATCTGATGTTTCTTGCCGGCATAGAGATCGACATGTACCATCTGAAGAAGAACCTCGGCAAGGGCATGTGCTTCGGAGCCTATACGTTTTTAGTGCCGATGATACTCGGAACGGTCACGTCGTACTATCTGCTTCATCTTGACTGGCTCACGTCGATGCTGCTTGCGTCGATGTACGCCTCGCATACGCTTATAGCCTATCCGGTGATATCGCGCTTCGGCCTTACGAAGTCGTCGACCGTCATCATAACCATAGCGGGTACCATAGTCACCGTGCTCGGCGCACTTATCGTGCTTGCCGTGTGTGTGGGCATACATGTTGACGGTGAGTTCAATCCCGGCACGGTGCTCATGCTCCTTCTGCGTCTGGTAGTATATTGTATAGTCGTGGTCTACGCATTCCCGAGGGTGACGCGGTGGTTTTTCAAGAAGTATAACGACAATATAACCCAGTTTGTCTACGTGCTTGCCATGGTGTTTCTGGCGAGCTATTCGGCCAAGATGATAGGTCTTGAGAGCGTGCTCGGCGCATTCTTCGCCGGACTTGTGCTGAACCGCTACATACCCAATATGTCGCCGCTGATGAACCGTATAGAGTTTGTGGGCAATGCCATCTTCATACCGTACTTCCTGATAGGTGTGGGCATGCTTATAAATGTGGAGGTCATAGTGAAGGGCTGGGATGCGCTTTACGTAGCGGTGGTCATGTCGGTTGTGGCCACTCTGTGCAAGTGGATCGCGGCGTGGATGACGCAGGTCACCTACCGCATGTCGGGGCTTGACCGCAGGATGATATTCGGCCTGTCGAACGCTCAGGCGGCCGCCACGCTTGCCGCCGTTATGATAGGCTTCAATATAGGCATGTTTGACGAGTCGGTGCTCAACGGCACTATCGTCATGATACTTGTCACCTGCACGATATCGTCAATAGTCACCGAGCAGGCTGCCGCCAAGATGAAGCTGCAGCAGATGCAGAGCGAGGGCGAAGGCAAGGTCGACAAGGTGGCGCGCAGCCGCAATACGCTCATATCCGTAGCCAATCCTATAACCGCCGGCGCGCTGGTGGATCTGGCCATGCTTATGCGCAATCCGTATGTACGCACCGGCAAAATGTATGCGCTGCATGTGCGCAATGACAATTCGGAAGGGTCGAGGGCCATAGGGCGCAACTCGCTTGAGCTTGCGGTTCAGGCAGCGGCGAGCGTCGACGTCAGGCTTATGCCGATAGAGCGTTACGACCTCAACTTTGTGACCGGTCTTGTCAATACTATCGAGGAGCGTGATGTGTCGGAGGTGATACTCGGTATGCACCGCAAGGCCACGATAATAGACTCGTTTTTCGGCTCAAAGATAGAGCAGCTGCTGGCGTCGACGCACAAGATGCTTGTCATAACACGATGTTTCATACCGGTAAGCACGATTACGCGCATAGTGGTGTCGGTGCCTCCGAAGTCGCAGTATGAGACGGGATTTACCGGATGGGTGGCCGCGCTCGGCAACCTGACGCGGCAGCTCGGATGCCGGATTATATTCTGCTGTCCGGTAGAGGTGCAGTCTTATATACGGGCGGTGCTCAAACGTGACGGGTTTGAGATCAGGAGCGAGTACCGCGATGTGGAAGAGTGGGATGACTTCGTGCTGCTGGCCAACAAGGTGCTTGACGATGACCTTTTTGTCGTGGTCAACGCCCGTCGCGCCTCAGTGTCGTTTGACTCGTCAATGGACCAGCTTCCGGCATTCCTTCAGAAATACTTCTCGCGCAACAATCTTATTGTCATATATCCCGAGCAGTTCGGCGCGGGGGCGGCTCCCACGTCGTCGATAGACCCGCTTGCCAGCGACATTACGGCCACACCGAGCGAGTTGTGGCTCCGTGTGGCCGGTTATTACCGCCGCCTTATACTGCTGCGCAAGCGCTTCACCCAGCGCAAGCGCATCAAGAAAATCGACCTTTAGGGCAGACTGCCTTATCATATGACTTGATAAAGCGGCGAGAGCCATTATTTGTAGGTCTCGGCTATGGCGTAGATGGCGTTGAAGATGTCGATGTCGGTGTCGGTGAGCTCGACATGCCGGCGGGCCATTACGCGGCGAGCTATGTCGAAGAATTTGTTAAGCGACACGTCGCTGAAGCCCGATGCGCCGCCTTCGCTGAAGGAGGCCACGAAGTTGCGGGGGAAGCCCGATCCGTGAATGTTGCATCCTACACCCACCACAGTGGCGGTGTTGAACATCGTGTTAATGCCGGCTTTTGTGTGGTCACCCATAATCAGTCCGCAGAATTGCAGACCGGTCCGCAGGAAGCGGTGTGCTGGATAGTTCCACAGTTTTATTTCGGAGTAGTCGTTTTTGAGGTTTGAGGCCACGCAGTTGGCGCCGAGATTGCACCACTCTCCTATGACGGCATTGCCGAGGAAGCCGTCATGGCCTTTGTTGCTGTAGCCGATCATGACCACATTGTTGACTTCTCCGCCTACCTTGCAGTAGGGTCCTATGGTCGTGGCGCCGTATATCTTGGACCCCATATTTATATATGAGTGCTCGCAAAGGGCCAGCGGACCGCGTACGCAGGTTCCCTCCATTATCTCGGCGTCGCGCCCGATGTAAATAGGGCCTTTGGTGACATTGAGTATGGCGGCTTCCACGGTGGCTCCCGGCTCGATGAATATTTTGGGTGTGCCGTCGGGGAAGCAGGGGTCGCCTATGAGTGTGCATGTCTTGCTCAGCGGTGCCGATGTGGCGGTGCGTGCTATGGTCATGTAGTCGTCGATGAGCGCCTGCTCGTTGAGCATGAATATGTCGGTGAGCGAGTTGACGGCAAGCGGCATTTCGTCAATCTCGACGGTGGCGTCGGCGTTTTTGCCGTGTCGGGCGAGTGTGACTCCTTTGCAGGTAAGTGCGGTAGCTGCAGGAAGTTTCTCGATGGCCTTTACGAGTGCGGGGGTGGGGCATATATTGCCGGCTATGTAGAAGTCTTCAAGTGTGTTGACTTCGTGTACGGGATATTTTGGCTGCAGATAGTCGACCGTCAGATATGAGTAGTCGCCTGCGAATGCGCGTTGCCACTTTTCGCGGATGGTGAAGATGCCGAAGCGTATGTCGGCTATCGGGCGGGTAAATGTAATAGGGAGGAGATTTTCCCTCAATTCGGGGTCGTCGTATAAAATGATGTTGCGTGCCATGGGCATTATGTTTTTTAGATTGTATGAAATGTGATGACTGCAAAAATAGCGAAAAAACGCGCGAGGGTGCGAACAAAAGGACGGATAAAACCGCGAAGGCGTGGTTAAAAGATATTAAAGGTTTTGAAATGTGTTAAAATTATGTAAAATCGCGTTTCTTCCGAACAATTAAGGCTTTAAAAAGTCAAATACGAATTTTTTAGAATGGAAATATTTGGAAAATAGCGATTTAGTGCGTAACTTTGCGAAGTTTTTTGAGCGTTGTATGCGCGCATGACTGTCTATGAAATTGAATTTCAGATTGATAGCGGCGTGTGGCTCTATGCAAAGAAGACGATTTAAACGATAATAACTTTAAAGTAAAAACAAGAACTAAGATGCCTACAATTCAGCAATTAGTAAGAAAAGGACGTGTAGCTCTTGAGGATAAGAGTAAATCTCCGGCACTCGACAGCTGCCCCCAGCGTCGCGGTGTATGTGTGAGAGTTTATACTACCACTCCCAAGAAGCCTAACTCTGCAATGCGTAAAGTAGCCCGTGTGAGACTGACCAACGGTAAGGAGGTTAACTCCTACATACCCGGCGAGGGTCATAATCTTCAGGAGCACTCTATTGTACTCGTGCGCGGCGGTCGTGTAAAGGACCTTCCCGGTGTACGTTACCACATAGTACGCGGTACTCTTGATACAAGCGGAGTTAAGGATCGCACACAGCGTCGCTCGAAATATGGAGCAAAGCGTCCGAAACCGGGAGCAGCGCCCGCGGCAAAAGGTAAAAAGTAATTTTGACCGATAGCCGAAACGCTCGCAGGAGATAAACAAAACCCAGTTAATTACAACTTCGTTTTTGATTTATTGGACAGCAATTTAGGTTGAGTAAACGAGGCGAGAGAGCCGAGTTGAAGAATAAAAAGCAGCCAAGCAACCAAAAACACCAACTTTTAAAAACAAAATGAGAAAAGCAAAGCCTAAGAAGCGGGTCGTATTGCCCGATCCCGTCTTTCATGATGTAAGAGTGTCAAAGTTCGTCAACCATCTGATGTATGACGGCAAGAAAAACACTTCTTATACAATATTTTATTCGGCACTCGAGACTGTGAAGTCCAAGCTGCCCAACGAAGAGAAGACAGCCCTCGAAATCTGGAAGAAGGCTCTCGAAAACGTGACTCCTCAGGTGGAGGTTAAATCGCGTCGTGTAGGTGGTGCAACATTCCAAGTTCCTACCGAGATACGTCCCGACCGCAAAGAGTCGATTTCAATGAAAAATCTTATTATCTATGCACGCAAGCGCGGCGGCAAGACTATGGCCGACAAGCTGGCAGCTGAAATTGTAGACGCATACAACGAACAGGGAGGTGCGTTCAAACGCAAGGAGGATATGCACAAGATGGCCGAGGCCAACCGCGCATTCGCACACTTCCGTTTCTAATTAAATATGATTCACTAATATCATTTCGATAATGGCAACCAAAGACGAACTTTTAAAATATACCCGTAATATCGGAATTATGGCTCACATCGATGCCGGTAAGACTACCACATCGGAGCGCATCCTGTTCTATACCGGTCTTACCCACAAGATCGGCGAGGTGCATGACGGCGCCGCTACTATGGACTGGATGGAGCAGGAGCAGGAACGCGGTATTACAATTACTTCGGCCGCTACCACCACTTTCTGGAAGTATGACGGCGAGAAGTATAAGATCAACCTGATTGACACTCCGGGACACGTCGACTTCACTGTAGAGGTAGAGCGTTCGCTGCGTGTGCTTGACGGTGCTGTGGCTACGTTCTGCGCCGTAGGCGGTGTAGAGCCCCAGTCAGAGACCGTATGGCGTCAGGCTGACAAATACAATGTGCCCCGTATAGGCTACGTCAACAAGATGGACCGCTCGGGTGCCAACTTCTTCGAGGTGGTACGCCAGCTCAAGGAGATACTTGGCGCAAACCCCTGTCCTATCCAAGTGCCCATCGGTGCCGAGGAGACATTCAAGGGTGTCATCGACCTCGTTACCATGAAGGCTATCTACTGGCATGACGAGACTATGGGCGCTGACTACTCCGTAGAAGAGATACCCGCCAACCTTCTTGCCGAGGCAGAGGAATGGCGCGACAAGATGCTTGAAAAGGTCGCTGAATTTGATGACGACCTGATGGCTAAATATTTCGACGATCCCTCCACTATCACCGAGGATGAGATACGCAAGGCTCTCCGTGCCGCCACTCTTTCTATGTCGGTTGTGCCGATGATATGTGGAAGCTCGTTCAAGAACAAGGGCGTTCAGTGTCTGCTCGACGCTGTGTGCGCATACCTTCCCAGCCCTGTTGACTCAGGCGCCGTCGAGGGCCACGCCGTAGGCAATCCCGACGAGATACTCACCCGCGAGCCCAACTTCGAGGCTCCTATGTGTGCTCTCGCGTTCAAGATCGCTACCGACCCCTATGTAGGCCGTCTGTGCTTCTTCCGCGTATATTCGGGTACCATACCCGCCGGAAGCTACGTGCTTAACAGCCGTTCGGGAAAGAAAGAGCGTATATCGCGTCTTTTCCAGATGCACTCCAACAAGCAGAACCCGAAAGAAGAGATCGGTTGCGGCGATATAGGTGCCGGAGTAGGCTTCAAGGATATCCGCACCGGTGATACCCTTTGCGCTGAAGACGCTCCTATCGTACTTGAGGCAATGGAATTCCCCGATCCCGTTATCGGTATAGCTGTAGAGCCCAAGACTCAGAAAGACCTTGACAAGCTCGGCGTAGGCCTTCAGAAGCTCGCCGAGGAGGACCCGACCTTCCGTGTAGAGACAAACGAAGAGACCGGCCAGACCGTCATATCGGGTATGGGTGAGCTTCACCTCGACATCATCATCGACCGTCTGCGTCGCGAGTTTAAGGTTGAGTGTAATCAGGGCCGTCCTCAGGTTACTTACAAGGAAGCCATCACCAAGCCTGTTGAACTTCGCGAGGTATTCAAGAAGCAGACCGGCGGTCGCGGTAAATTTGCCGATATCATCGTACGCATAGAGCCCGTAGACGAAGGCTTCGAAGGCAACCTTCAGTTTGTTGACGAGGTTAAGGGCGGTAATATCCCCAAGGAGTTTATCCCCTCTGTCCAGAAAGGTTTCCAAGCCGCTATGAAGAACGGCGTTCTTGCCGGCTTCCCCGTAGAGCATCTTAAGGTAACCCTTATCGACGGTTCGTTCCACCCGGTTGACTCGGATCAGCTGTCGTTTGAGCTTTGCGCCATACAAGCATTCAAGAAGGCTTCTGAAAAGGCCAATCCCGTGCTTCTCGAGCCTATCATGAAGATCGAGGTAGTAACTCCCGAGGAGAGCATGGGTGACGTTATCGGTGACCTTAACAAGCGCCGCGGTCAGGTAGAGGGTATGGAGACAAGCCGCAGCGGTGCCCGCGTAGTAAAAGCCAAGGCTCCTCTTGCAGAGATGTTCGGTTATGTTACCGCTCTCCGTACAATCACTTCAGGACGTGCCACCAGCACCATGTCGTTCTCTCACTATGCCGAGGTCAGCAACTCGATTGCCAAGAACGTGCTCACCGAGTGCCAAGGCCGTGTGGATTTATTGAAATAATATTTTATACAAAAAGATATGAACCAAAAAATCAGAATCAAGCTAAAATCTTACGATCACAACTTGCTCGACAAGTCGGCCGAGAAGATTGTAAAGACTGTAAAGGCTACAGGTGCGGTGATAAGCGGTCCTATACCTCTGCCCACCCACAAGCGCATCTTCACTGTCAACCGTTCGACCTTCGTCAACAAGAAGTCACGCGAGCAGTTTCAGCTCTCTTCGTTCAAGCGCCTGATCGATATCTACAATTCAAGCGCCAAGACCGTAGACGCACTGATGAAGCTCGAACTCCCCAGCGGCGTGCAGGTTGAAGTAAAAGTATAAGATTTAAGTTTTAAAGAAAGTCAACATTTTAACAATCAAGAGAAATGCCAGGATTATTAGGAAAGAAAATCGGAATGACATCCGTTTTCAGTGCCGACGGTAAGAACATACCGTGCACTGTTATCGAAGTAGGTCCTTGTGTAGTTACTCAGGTAAAGACTGTTGAGAACGACGGTTATGCAGCCCTTCAGCTCGGTTTCGAGGACAAGAAGGAGAAGCACACCACATGTCCGATGCAGGGCCATTTCAAAAAGGCCGGAGTAACCCCCAAGCGACACTTGGCCGAGTTCAAAGGATTTGAAGGAGAGTACAATCTCGGTGACACTATCGCCGTAGACTTCTTCTCTGAAAGCGACTTTGTCGACATCGTCGGCACCTCGAAGGGTAAAGGTTACCAAGGTGTTGTGAAGCGTCACGGCTTCGGCGGTGTGGGTCAGGCCACTCACGGTCAGCACAACCGTCTCCGCAAGCCCGGTTCAATCGGTGCCTGCTCGTATCCCGCAAAAGTATTCAAGGGTATGCGCATGGCCGGTCAGATGGGCAACGAGCGCGTTACAGTGCAAAACCTTCAGGTGATCAAAGTGATCCCCGAACACAATCTGCTGATGATAAAGGGTTCGGTCCCCGGATCTAAAGGTTCAATCTTATTAATTGAGAAATAATGGAACTCGCAATTTATAACATAAAAGGAGAAGACACCGGCCGTAAGGCTCAGCTTAACGACGAGGTGTTTGCAATCGAAGCTAACGAGCAAGCCGTTTATCTCGATGTGAAACAGTATCTCGCCAATCAGCGTCAGGGTACCCACAAGTCCAAGGAAAGAAGTGAGGTATCGGGTTCTACCCGCAAGCTCCACAAGCAGAAGGGCGGCGGCGGCAGCCGTATCGGTGACATCAACTCGCCCGTGCTGGTAGGTGGAGGCCGCGTATTCGGACCCCGTCCCCGCGACTATCGCTTCAAACTCAACAAAAAACTCAAGGCCCTCGCCCGTCGTTCGGCACTGACCTACAAGGCGCAGGACAATCAGATAATTGTCGTTGAGGATTTCACTTTCGAGGCTCCTAAAACTAAAGATTTCGTAAATTTTACTAAAAATCTTAAAGTTGCTGACGAAAAAATCCTTCTGGTTTTGAAGGACCAAAATAAAAACGTATTTTTGTCGGCTCGAAATGTGCCCGGAGCAAAAATAATAAGTGCTTGCAATGTAAACACTTATGCTTTGCTCAATAATAAAGCTATCATCCTTACCGAGGGTAGCCTTGATGTAATTAACAACATATAATAACACAGGAGGATATAGAAATGGAATTTCAAATAACACCTATCGTAACTGAAAAGGCGACTATGCTTACCGAAAAGCGTAATCGCTACACTTTCCGTGTTTCTCCCGAGGCCAACAAGTTTCAGATCCAAGACATGGTCGAGAAGCTCTATGGCGTACACGTTGTTAGAGTCAACACTATGATTGTACGCGGCAAAAACAAGTCGCGTTATACCCGTAGCGGCATCATCAAAGGAGGCACATCAGACTACAAGAAAGCCATCATCACAGTAGCTGATGGTGAAACTATCGACTTCTATAGCAATATATAACAGAAATGGCAGTAAGAAAATTCAAGCCCACAACACCGGGGCAAAGACACAAAGTTATTGGCGTGTTCAAAGGTACGATCACTGCCCGGACGCCAGAGAAATCTCTTACAGTCGGTAAAAAGTCAAGCGGAGGACGTAACTCCGAAGGCCACCTGACCTCTCGTTACCTTGGCGGTGGTCATAAGCGCAAATACCGTGTGATAGACTTTAAGAGAAACAAAGACGGTGTACCCGCAGTAGTAAAATCGATCGAGTACGATCCTAACCGTTCGGCCCGTATCGCTCTTCTTTACTACGTAGACGGAGCAAAGG
This sequence comes from Candidatus Homeothermus arabinoxylanisolvens, assembly GCA_001689405.1. GTDB lineage: Bacteria > Bacteroidota > Bacteroidia > Bacteroidales > Muribaculaceae > Muribaculum > Muribaculum arabinoxylanisolvens. The sequence continues at coordinate 29,643 of LUJO01000040.1, forward strand.
CTTACATAATTGCACCCAATGGCCTTGAAGTGGGCGCGACTGTAGTGAGCGGTCCCGACGTGGCTCCCGAGTTGGGCAATGCCCTTCCGCTGAGCGCAATACCCGTAGGTACCGTTATCCACAACATCGAGTTGCGTCCCGGACAGGGAGCGTTCATGGCTCGTTCGGCCGGCACATTCGCACAGCTTGTGTCGCGCGAAGGAGATTACGCAATTATCAAATTACCTTCGGGTGAAACCCGTAAAGTGCTCTCGGCTTGCAAGGCAACTATCGGCGTCGTAGGCAACAGCGAACACTCACTTGAGCGTTCAGGAAAGGCCGGACGTTCACGTTGGCTCGGTCGTCGCCCGCGCAACCGCGGTGTAGTAATGAACCCTGTAGATCACCCGATGGGTGGTGGTGAAGGACGCGCCTCCGGAGGACATCCTCGCTCACGCAAGGGCTTGTACTCTAAGGGTCTCAAGACACGTGCACCGAAGAAGCATTCTTCAAAGTACATTATTGAAAGAAGAAAAAAGTAATCTGATTAATTAAGTAACTATGAGTCGTTCATTAAAAAAAGGCCCATATATCAGCGTGAAGCTGGAGAAGAAAGTGTCGGCCATGGAGGAAAGCGGCAAGAAATCGGTCATCAAGACTTGGAGCCGTGCTTCAATGATTTCTCCTGACTTTGTAGGACACACTTTTGCAGTGCACAATGGTAATAAGTTTATTCCCGTTTATGTCACCGAAAACATGGTAGGTCACAAGCTGGGCGAATTCGCTCCCACACGTAACTTCCGTGGACACAGCGGCAATAAGAAAAAATAAACCGGGCCATTGATATAAAAATTTTTGACAAAAAAAGAAATTAAATACAATGGGTGTAAGAAAAAGACAATCAGCCGAATTGATTAAGGAAGCCAAGAAGTCGCAGGCATTTGCCAAGCTTCTCGACGTGCCCTCGTCGCCTCGCAAGATGCGTTTGGTAGTCGACATGATACGTGGCAAGGAAGTGTTCCGCGCGCTGGGTATCCTTAAATTCTCAAATAAAGAAGCGGCAGCGCGTTTGGAAAAATGCCTGCGTTCAGCTATCGCCAACTGGGAAGCCAAAAACGAGCGCAAAGCCGAAAACGGCGAGCTTTATATAAGCACAATCTTCGTGGGACCCGCTCCCATGCTCAAGCGTCTGCGTCCGGCTCCTCAAGGTCGTGGTTACAGAATTCGCAAACGTGCCAATCATGTGACATTGTTTGTAGACACAATTGATAAATCTACTAAAGAATAAGAGATGGGACAGAAAGTTAATCCAATAAGCAACCGTTTAGGTGTCATCCGTGGTTGGGACTCTAACTGGTATGGTGGCAAAAAGTACGGCGATAATTTGCTCGAGGATGCAAAGCTCCGCAAATATCTTGAAGTCCGTCTCGCCAAGTCAAGTGTATCGCGCATCGTTATCGAGCGTACACTCAAGCTCATCACTATCACTATCTGCACTTCGCGTCCCGGTCTTATAATCGGAAAAGGCGGTGCCGATGTGGACAAGCTCAAGAAAGAGCTTATGAAGATTACCGACAAGGATGTCCAGATCAACATCTTCGAGGTAAAGCGTCCCGAGCTTGACGCTCAGATCGTAGCAGCCAACATAGCACGTCAGATTGAAGGTAAGATAGCTTACCGCCGTGCAGTGAAGATGGCTATACAGAGCACAATGCGCAGCGGTGCCGAGGGTATCAAGGTTCAGGTCAGCGGACGTCTTAACGGCGCTGAAATGGCCCGCAGCGAAATGTTCAAGGAGGGTCGTACACCTCTCCACACACTTCGCGCCGATATCGACTACGCTTTAGTGGAAGCACACACCAAAGTAGGTGTGGTAGGTGTGAAGGTTTGGATCTGCCGCGGTGAGGTATACGGCAAGCGTGAACTCGCTCCCGTATTTGCCAACTCCGGCAAGGAAAGCCGCGGAGGCAACAACGGAGCTCCTCGTGGCAATCGTTTCCGCAAGCCCAAAAACAATCGTTAACGAATTGAATCAACACAACAATGTTACAACCTAAGAAAACTAAATTCCGCCGTCAACAAAAGGGCCGTATGAAGGGCAATGCCCAGCGTGGCAATCAGCTCGCTTTCGGTTCGTTTGGCATCAAGACTTTGGAATCAAAGTGGATCACCGGCCGTCAGATTGAGGCCGCACGTATCGCCGTGACCCGCTACATGCAGCGTCAGGGTCAGGTATGGATCCGCATATTCCCCGACAAGCCCATCACCAAGAAGCCTGCCGAAGTGCGTATGGGTAAAGGTAAAGGTAATCCCGAAGGTTTCGTTGCGCCCGTTACTCCCGGCCGCGTACTCATCGAGCTTGAGGGTGTGCCCTTCGATGTAGCTAAGGAAGCTCTCCGCCTTGCCGCTCAGAAGCTCCCCGTGACCACCAAGTTTATTGTGCGTCGCGATTATGACCCAACTCAAAACGTGTAAAAGATTATGAAGAAAGAAGAAATAAAGGAACTCGGCACTCAGGACCTCAAGGATCGTCTTGAACAAGCTCAAAAAGATTATCTTCAGATGAAGATCAATCACGCAATTTCTCCCATTGATAATCCTGCAGCCATTACACGTGACCGTAAAATGATTGCACGCATGAAGACTGAGTTGCGTCAGCGTGAACTTAACAATAAATAATCCCAAGAAATGGAAGAAAAGAGAAACTTAAGAAAAGAGCGCATTGGGGTTGTATCGTCCAACAAGGGTGACAAGACCATCACTGTAATGGTGAAATGGAAAGAAAAACACCCCATCTACGGAAAATTTGTCAACAAGACAAAGAAGTATCACGCTCATGATGAAAACAACGAGTGCAGCGTAGGCGATACAGTGCGCCTGATGGAAACCCGTCCTTTGAGCAAAACCAAAAGATGGAGATTGGTAGAAATAATCGAAAAAGTTAAGTAATTATGATACAGACAGAATCCCGTTTAACTGTTGCAGACAACAGTGGTGCCAAGGAAGCCCTTTGCATCCATGTTCTTGGCGGTACAGGTCGTCGTTACGCCTCTGTGGGTGACATTATCGTAGTGTCGGTAAAGAACGTCATCCCCTCATCGGACGTAAAGAAGGGTACTGTATCTAAGGCAGTGGTAGTGCGCACAAAGAAAGAGGTGCGTCGCCCCGACGGCTCCTACATCCGCTTTGACGACAACGCTTGCGTGTTGCTCAACAATGCCGGTGAACTCCGCGGAACGCGTATCTTCGGCCCTGTGGCCCGCGAACTTCGCGCCACTAACATGAAGATTGTTTCACTTGCCCCTGAAGTACTTTAATCCATAGTAAAAGAAGTAAACCACAATGAGCAAATTAAATATTAAAAAGGGCGACAACGTATATGTGCTCGCCGGTGATGACCGCGGCAAGACCGGCCGTGTGCTCTCCGTGCAGGTATCCAAGTGTCGCGCTATCGTTGAAGGTATCAACATGGTATCCAAGAGTACCAAGCCAAATGCTAAGCATCCGCAGGGCGGCATCATAAAGATCGAAGCTCCGGTGCACATTTCCAACCTCGCGCTCCTCGACCCCAAGACAGGCAAGCCCTGCCGTGTGGCCCGCCGTAAGACCGAGGATGGTAAATCAGTACGTTATTCTAAAAAATCAGGAGAGGAGATTAAGTAATGAGCACAGCCACTCTTAAGAATGATTATAAGGAGCGCATTGTCCCCGCTCTTGAGAAAGAATTCAACTATACAACCGTTATGCAGGTGCCCCGCCTTGAGAAGATTGTAATCAATCAGGGCCTCGGCGCCGCCACTCAGGACAAGAAGATCATCGAGACCGCTATCAACGAGCTTACCGCCATCACAGGTCAGAAAGCCGTGGCTACGCTGTCGAAGAAAGATATCTCTAACTTCAAGGTGCGTAAAAAGAACCCCATCGGCGCGCGCGTGACTCTGCGCCGCGAGAGAATGTATGAGTTCTTGGAGCGCCTTATCCGTGTGGCTCTGCCCCGTATACGCGACTTCAAGGGTATAGAAGGCAAGCTTGACGGACGCGGCAACTATACTCTCGGCATCACCGAGCAGATCATCTTCCCCGAAATAAACATCGACTCTATTTCGAAGATGATGGGTATGAATATCACTTTCGTTACTTCTGCAAAGACCGACGAAGAAGGATATGCATTGTTGAAACACTTCGGACTCCCGTTCAAGAACGCTAAAAACTAAGATTATACTATGGCTAAAGAATCAATGAAGGCTCGTGAAGTGAAGAGAGCCAAGCTCGTAGCTAAATACGCCGCTAAAAAGGCCGCCCTCAAGGCTGCCGGCGACTACGAAGGCCTCCAGAAACTTCCCAAAAATGCTTCTTCAGTGCGTCTGCACAACCGCTGCAGCATCACTGGCCGTCCCAAAGGTTATATGCGCCAGTTCGGTATTTCACGTATACAGTTCCGTGAAATGGCATCGGCAGGCCTTATCCCCGGTGTTAAGAAAGCAAGCTGGTAATTTACGGGACCGATATTATAAGTGAGTATTAAATATTGTTCGGATAATCCCGAATCAATTTAAACAATTCAATAAAATGACTGATCCAATAGCAGATTATTTAACAAGATTGAGGAACGCTATCAAAGCTCAGCACAGAGTAGTGGAGATACCCGCCTCAAACTTGAAAAAAGAGATCACCAAGATTCTTTTTGAACAAGGCTACATTCTTAACTACAAGTTTGTAGAGGGTGAGAATCCCGCCGGTACCATCAAGATCGCCTTGAAGTACGATCCCGTTGACAAGGTTAACGCTATCAAAAACCTGAAGCGTGTATCTCGTCCGGGTCTTCGTCAGTACACCGGCTACAAAGATATGCCGAGAGTGTTAAACGGTTTAGGTATTGCCATACTTTCGACTTCGAAGGGCGTGATGACCAACAAGCAGGCTCGCGAACTCAAAGTCGGTGGTGAGGTATTGTGTTATGTATACTAATTTAATAGGAGGAAATAACAATGTCAAGAATAGGTAAAGCTCCCATTGAAATACCTGCCGGCGTAACCGTTACCGTAAAGGGTGACGAGGTTACTGTAAAAGGCCCCAAGGGTGAACTCTCGCAAAAGATAAATCCCGAATTGACAGTGAAAGTCGAAGATGGTCACGTGACTCTGACTCGTCCTTCCGATGACCGCGAGCACCGCGCTCAGCACGGTCTGTACCGTGCCCTTATCCACAACATGGTGGTAGGTGTGTCGCAGGGCTACCGCAAGGAGATGGAGTTGGTCGGTGTAGGTTACCGTGCCACTTCCGAAGGTCAGGTACTTGAACTTGCTCTCGGCTTCTCTCACGCTATATTCATCAAATTGCCCAAAGAGATTAAGGTAGAGGCTAAGACCGAGCGTAACAAGAACCCGCTTATCATACTTGAAAGCGATGACAAGCAGCTCCTCGGTCAGGTGTGCGCCAAGATACGTTCGCTCCGCAAGCCCGAACCGTACAAGGGTAAAGGTATCAAGTTTGTCGGCGAGGTTATCCGTCGTAAGTCGGGTAAGTCGGCAGGTGCTAAATAATTAAAGAAGACAGAATCATGATATCAAAGATACAAAGAAGAAATAAAATCAAGACACGTATCCGTGGTAAAGTGTCAGGCACCGCTTCTCGTCCTCGCATGACGGTGTTCCGTAGCAACAAGCAGATCTATGTACAGCTTGTTGACGATCTCGAAGGCAAGACTCTTGCCGCAACTTCATCGAAGGGCCTCGAAGGCGGCACCAAGACTGAAGTGGCTGCCAAAGTCGGAAAGGCTATCGCTGAAAAGGCTATCGCCGCAGGCATAACCGAGGTCGTATTTGACCGTAACGGCTATCTCTTCCATGGCCGAGTAAAATCATTGGCTGACGCAGCTCGCGAAGGCGGACTTAAATTTTAAGAATCATGGCAAATAAGAATAACAGAGTAAAATCGACCAACGATCTCGAATTGAAGGACCGCCTCGTGGCTATAAACCGTGTTACCAAGGTGACTAAGGGTGGTCGCACCTTTACTTTCGCCGCTATCGTCGTTGTAGGTAACGAAGACGGCATAGTAGGTTGGGGACTCGGTAAAGCTAACGAAGTCACAGCAGCTATCGCCAAGGGCGTGGAAGCGGCTAAGAAAAACCTTATCCGCGTGCCCGTCCACAAAGGCACTATACCTCACGAGCAGGAAGCCAAGTTCGGCGGCTCGCGCGTTATCCTCAAGCCCGCATCTCACGGTACCGGAGTTAAGGCCGGTGGTGCTATGCGTGCCGTGCTTGAGAGCGTGGGCATAACCGACGTCCTTGCCAAGTCTAAGGGTTCTTCCAACCCCCACAACCTTGTGAAGGCTACAATCGAGGCCCTCGGCGAAATGAGAAGCCCGCTTCAAGTAGCTCAGAATCGTGGTATATCGCTCGAAAAAGTGTATAACGGTTAAATCGACTTGAAAAATGGCAAAAATTAAAATCACTCAGATAAAGAGCCGCATCAACGCCCCCAAGGTCCAGAAGCTTACCTTGGATGCTCTCGGCTTGAAGAAAATGCATCACTCGGTAGTGAAAGAAGACACTCCCAGCGTGATGGGTATGGTTAACCGTGTTCGTCACCTCGTTGAAGTGACCAACGCATAATTCAAGGCTTACAGTTATGGAATTAAATACTATTCATCCTGCCGTAGGATCCAATACAAAGAAGACCCGCATCGGTCGCGGTGCAGGTTCCGGTAAAGGCGGTACTTCAACCCGTGGTCACAAGGGTGCTAAATCACGTTCGGGCTACAGCCGCAAGGTAGGCTTCGAAGGTGGCCAGATGCCTCTGCAGCGTCGTCTTCCTAAATTCGGTTTCAAGAACTTCAACCGCGTTGAGTATAAGGCTATAAATGTCGGCGATCTTGAAACTCTTGCCGCAGCTAAGGGCCTTGAGAAGATCGGCATCGAAGAACTTCGTGCAGCCGGTTTCATCTCGCGCAATCAGCTGGTGAAGATCCTTGCTTCCGGCACTATCACTCGTGCAATCGCTGTTGAGGCCAACGCATTCTCAGAAGCCGCTCAGAAGGCTATCGAGGCTGCCGGTGGTTCAATCGCTAAAGTTTAATGATAATGAGATTTGTTCAAACCCTTAAAAACATTTGGACAATCGAAGAGCTCCGCAAGCGTCTCCTCGTGACATTCCTGCTGGTATTCGTTTACCGACTGGGATGTTACGTGGTGCTTCCGGGTATCCACCCCGACGATCTTGACGCGCTGGCCAACTTTACCGCCGGCAGCGGCTTGATGCAGCTCCTCGATATGTTCTCGGGCGGCGCTTTCTCGCAGGCCTCTATCTTTGCACTCGGTATCATGCCATACATCACGGCATCGATCGTGATACAGCTTCTCGGCATGGTGCTTCCTTCATTCCAGAAGATGCAGCGCGAAGGCGAGAGCGGTCGTCAGAAACTGAACCAGTACACTCGTTATCTTACCGTGTTGATCCTGTTGCTTCAGGGCCCCGCTTACCTTATAAACCTTCAGATACAGGTAAACAGCGCCGGCGGCCATGCTGTAATGGGATTTTGGACCGTCCTCTATCTTACGATCATTCTTGCTGCCGGCTCAATGTTTATCATGTGGCTCGGTGAACGCATTACCGATCGCGGTATAGGCAACGGTATCTCTTTCATCATCTTGGTGGGTATTATCGCCCGTCTGCCCCAGTCGCTCTACTACGAGTTTGTCAGCCGTCTGCCCGGTTCTACCGGTTCTGAAGGCGGTCTGGTCATGTTCATCGTCGAGCTCATTCTGCTCTTCGCTGTTACTGTGGGCGCCGTATTGCTCGTGCAGGGTACACGCAAGGTGCCCGTACAGTATGCCAAGCGCATTGTCGGCAACAAGCAGTATGGTGGCGCGCGCCAGTATATCCCCTTGAAGGTTAATGCCGCAGGTGTGATGCCTATCATCTTTGCTCAGGCAATAATGTTTATACCCATCACCCTCGCCGGATTCGGAGCACACGAAAACAGTATCTTCGTTAAATTCTCCGATATTAACGGCTTAGCTTACAACATTACCTACTTCATCCTCATCGTGGCGTTTACATACTTCTATACCGCTATCACAGTGCGTCCCGCGCAGATGGCTGAGGATATGAAACGCAACAACGGATTCATCCCCGGCGTCAAGCCCGGTAAGAAGACTGTCGAGTATCTTGACTCGATCATGTCGCGCATCACATTGCCCGGATCGCTCTTCTTGGGTATTGTGGCCATTATGCCCGCGTTTGCGCGTCTGTTTGGCGTAAGCCAGAACTTCGCACAGTTCTTCGGTGGTACTTCGCTGCTCATCCTCGTTGGTGTTGTGCTCGACACTCTCCAGCAGATAGAGTCGCATCTTATGATGCACCACTACGATGGTCTTATGAAGAACGGTAAGATTAAGGGCCGCACAACCGGTAGCGCTTATTGATAAAGTTGAATTAACAAGCTGGAAATCGTCAATAATGATATATCTCAAGACATCCGAAGAAATAATCTTGATGCGCGAGGCTTGTAAACTCGTTAGCAGCACACTTGGCGAAGTAGCCAAGTGGGTGGCTCCCGGAGTTACTACCCATAAGCTCGACACCATTGCCCGTGAATTTATTCTCGACAACGGTGGCAAGCCCGCTTGTCTCGGTTACGGAGGCTTCCCCGGAACCCTGTGTATTGAGGTAAACGAGGTTGTCGTTCATGGATTCCCCTCCAATTACGCATTGCGCGAGGGCGACATAATCGGCTTGGATTGTGTGGTTGAACTTAACGGTTACAACGGCGACCAGTGTTATACATTCCCCGTCGGCGAAGTGACCCCCGAAGTCATGCAGCTCCTGAAAGTGACTAAAGAGTCTTTGTATCGCGGTATAGCCGCCTGCAAGGACGGCAATCGCATCGGCGATATATCCAATGCCATCCAGTCATTCTGCGAGCGTAACGGCTACTCGATAGTCCGTGAGATGTGTGGCCACGGTATAGGCCGCTCTATGCACGAGGATCCCGAAGTCCCCAACTACGGACGTAAAGGTTCAGGCCCGATTATTAAAAACGGCATGTGCATAGCCATTGAACCGATGGTAAATATGGGCAAACGCAATATTGTCATCGAAAAAGACGGATGGCAATGCCGTACCCGCGACCGTCAGCCGTCGGCCCACTTCGAGCATACAGTGGCCGTACTCAATGGCGAAACAGAGATTTTAACAACATTCGACTACATTCAACAGGCGTTAGGCGATAAAGCAATTTAAATTTATTATATGGCAAAACAGGCTGCAATAGAACAAGACGGTACTATCGTCGAGGCATTAAGCAACGCGATGTTTCGCGTGGAATTGGAAAACGGGCATGAAATCACGGCCCACATATCCGGAAAGATGCGTATGCACTACATCCGCATCCTACCCGGCGATAAAGTCCGTGTAGAGATGTCTCCCTACGACTTGTCCAAAGGCAGAATTGCGTTTAGATATAAATAATAAAAACAACCATAGATATGAAAGTAAGAGCCTCAATTAAAAAGCGCACTCCCGACAGCAAAATCGTGCGTCGCAAGGGTCGCTTGTATGTGATCAATAAGAAAAATCCAAAGTATAAACAGCGTCAAGGATAATTTTTGTTATTTTTGCAGAAAATTTAGTCAATCAATATGGCAGTTAGAATCGTGGGAGTGGATCTCCCCCAAAATAAAAGAGGTGAAATCGCCTTGACTTATATATTCGGCATCGGACGTAGCGCCGCTAACTCTATCCTTGAGAAAGCCGGAGTTGATAAAAATATCAAAGTAAAAGACTGGACCGACGCTCAGGCAGCAGCCGTGCGTGAGGTTATCGGACGTGACTACAAGGTAGAGGGCGATCTCCGCAGCGAGATTCAGCTCAACATCAAGCGTCTTATGGACATTGGTTGCTACCGTGGTATACGCCACCGTATCGGTCTGCCCGTTCGCGGTCAGAGCACCAAAAACAACGCCCGCACACGCAAAGGCCGCAAGAAAACAGTCGCTAACAAGAAGAAAGCTACAAAATAATAAATTAATATGGCAAAAAAGACAGTCGCAGCAAAGAAGAGAAATGTCAAGGTTGACGCTAACGGTCAACTGCATGTTCACTCATCTTTCAACAACATTATCGTGTGCTTAGCCAACTCTGAAGGTCAGGTTATATCTTGGTCAAGCGCCGGTAAGATGGGCTTCCGTGGCTCAAAGAAAAATACCCCTTACGCTGCCCAGATGGCAGCGCAGGACTGCGCTAAGGTCGCTTACGACCTTGGTCTCCGTAAAGTAAAGGCTTATGTGAAAGGTCCCGGTAACGGACGCGAGTCTGCTATCCGTACCGTACACGGTGCCGGTATCGAAGTTACCGAAATCGTTGACGTTACTCCGCTGCCCCACAATGGTTGTCGTCCTCCCAAGCGTCGTCGCGTATAAGTCGGGATTTTATCATCTTTAATTACTTTCACGAACATATATCAACCGAGGCTCTTGACTGTGAAGCGGCATTGAATGTGAATAGACCACAATTTTTATCACCTCTCTGTGGTCGCGGCTGCACTAAGATGACGACCCATAGTCAAAACCCTAATTTAAGATTATTATAATGGCAAGATATACCGGACCAAAAACTAAGATTGCCCGCAAATTCGGCGAGCCTATCTTCGGCGCTGACAAAGTTCTCTCGCGTAAAAACTATCCCCCGGGACAGCATGGCGTTAACAAACGTCGCAAATCTTCCGAGTACGGCGTTCAGCTCCGCGAAAAACAAAAGGCTAAATACACCTACGGTGTTCTCGAAAAACAGTTCCACAACCTGTTCGTTCGTGCCTCTCGCACCAAAGGTATCACTGGTGAGGTGCTTCTTCAGCTCCTCGAGTCACGTCTTGACAACGTGGTTTACCGCTTGGGCATAGCTCCCACTCGTGCGGCCGCCCGTCAGCTCGTGCTTCACCGTCACATCACTGTCAACGGCGCTGTTGTAAATATCGCCTCTTATCATGTGATGCCCGGCGATGTTGTAGGCGTGCGTGAGCGCTCTAAGTCGCTTGAGGTGATTGCTGATGCTCTCGCTGGTTTCAACCACAGCAAGTATCCGTGGATCGAATGGGACGAGGCCCAGAAAGCAGGCAAGTTCCTCCACGTTCCCACTCGCGAAGATATTCCTGAAAATATCAAGGAGCAGTTGATCGTCGAGTTGTATTCTAAATAATCATTTTAAAACGTAGATCCATGGCTATTTTAGCATTTCAGAAACCTGACAAAGTCGTCATGTTGGAAGCCGATAATTTCTTCGGTAAGTTCGAGTTCAAGCCATTGGAGCCCGGATATGGCATAACCGTGGGCAATGCGCTCCGCCGCATTCTCCTCTCTTCGCTTGAAGGATACGCTATATCTTCAATCCGCATCGATGGCGTGAAGCATGAGTTTGACACTATTCCCGGCGTGAAGGAAGATGTCACAAACATCATCCTTAACCTGAAGAAGGTCGACCTTAAGCAGATTGTCGAAGATACCGAAAACGAAAAGGCTACAATTACGGTGTCAGGTCAGGAGGTGTTCAAGGCCGGTGACATTGGCAAGGCGCTTAACGGATTTGAGGTTCTCAATCCCGACCAAGTCATTTGTCATTTGGATCCCGGTGCAAGTTTCCAGCTCGACATCACTATTAACAAAGGACGCGGTTGGGTCCCCGCTGAAGAAAACAGCTCTCCCGCCGATGCGATCGATGTTATTGCTATTGACTCGATCTATACTCCTATCAAAAATGTGAAGTATACGGTTGAAAACTTCCGTGTTGACCAAAAGACCGACTACGAAAAATTGATTATTGAGATCACTACCAACGGTTCAATACTTCCCAAAGACGCTCTTAAAGAAGCTGCGAAGATACTGATTTATCACTTCATGCTCTTCTCTGACGAGAAAATCACTCTCGAAACCACCGAGACCGACAGCAACGAAGAGTTTGATGAAGAGGTTCTGCGCATGCGTCAGCTCCTCAAGTCGAAGCTCGTGGACATGGACCTCTCGGTCCGTGCTCTTAACTGCTTGAAGAGCGCTGAAGTAGAGACCCTTGGTGAACTCGTGGTCTTCAACAAGACCGACCTCTTGAAATTCCGTAACTTCGGTAAGAAATCGCTCACGGAGCTCGATGAACTCCTCGCCAATCTTAACCTGTCGTTCGGAATGGACATTTCAAAGTATAAATTAGATAAAGAGTAATAAACGATGAGACACAATAAAAAATTTAACCATCTTGGTCGCAAAAAGGCTCACCGCGATGCCTTGCTCGCTAACATGACTGTTTCCCTCATCATGCACAAGCGCATCTTCACTACGCTTGCCAAGGCTAAAGCTCTCCGCATGTATGCCGAGCCCCTGATCAACCGCGCCAAAGAGGACAACACCCCCAACCGCCGCTTGGTATTCAGCCATCTTCAGAACAAGTATGCCGTCACCGAGCTTTTCCGCGAAATCGCGCAGAAGATCGCCGACCGCAACGGTGGTTACACCCGCATACTTAAAACAGGCAACCGTCTTGGTGACAATGCCAAGACCTGCTTCATCGAACTGGTTGACTACAACGAAAACATGCTTAAGGACACTACAGCCAAGAAAGCTACCCGCACTCGCCGCTCGCGCAAGAGCAACGCTGACAAGGCTGCCGCAGCTCCTGCACAGGCTCCTGCTGCCGAAACTGCCGCTCCCGAAGCCGCAGCTCCTGAAGCGGAGGCTCCCGCCGCTGAATAATTTTCAGAAGACATGCTATATTGAAAATCGCTGTCCCCTTACGGGCGGCGATTTTTTTTATTCACCCGGCTTGGCGATTATTAAGGAAATTTGTTAATGCCAATCCGATTTTTTTTGTAACTTTGCCTCTTGCAAGAAGACCAAAATTTATAAACCCTATAATTTGGATTTAACATTATGAAAATTGAAAAAATCATTGGACGTGAGGTCCTTGACTCTCGTGGAAATCCCACAGTGGAGGTAGATGTTATTCTCGAATCAGGTGCTCGTGGACGTGCCTCTGTTCCCTCTGGCGCTTCTACCGGCGTTAACGAGGCTCTTGAACTTCGTGACGGCGACAAGTCTCGTTACATGGGCAAGGGTGTTACCAAGGCTGTTGCCAACGTTAACGGCCCCATCGCAAACGCCCTTGTAGGCATGTCGGCTCTTGATCAGATAAAGATCGATGAGACCATGCTTGCTCTTGACGGTACCGACACTAAGTCTAACCTCGGCGCAAATGCCATCCTCGGTGTATCGCTTGCCGTTGCCAAGGCTGCTGCCGACTATCTCGACCTGCCCCTTTACAAATACATCGGCGGATGCAATTCTTATGCTCTCCCCGTGCCTATGATGAATATCATCAACGGTGGCGCTCACTCTGACGCTCCCATCGCATTTCAGGAATTCATGATCCGTCCTATCGGCGCTTGCTGCTTCAAGGAAGGCATCCGTATGGGTACTGAAGTGTTCCACAACCTCAAGTCTGTGCTCAAAGAGCGTGGCCTTTCTACCGCAGTAGGCGATGAAGGTGGTTTCGCTCCCAACCTCGATGGCACTGAGGACGCTCTTAACGTCATCATGAAGGCTATCGAGAAGGCAGGCTATGTTCCCGGTAAGGACGTTACTATCGGTCTTGACTGCGCTTCTTCCGAGTTCTACAAAGACGGTATCTACGATTACACTTGGAAGCAGGCCGATGGTCCCAAGTATACTTCACAGCAGCAGGCTGAATACCTCAAGACTCTCGTTGAAAACTATCCTATCGACTCTATCGAGGACGGTATGGCCGAGAACGACTGGGAAGGCTGGAAGATACTTACCGACATGATTGGCGACCGTTGCCAGCTCGTAGGCGATGACCTCTTCGTTACCAACGTTAAGTATCTCCAGAAGGGTATTGAGATGGGTTGCGCCAACTCTATCCTCGTTAAGGTTAACCAGATCGGTTCACTCACCGAGACTCTCCGTGCAGTTGAGCTCGCTCAGCGCAATGGCTACACAGCAGTCATCTCTCACCGTTCAGGTGAAACAGAGGACGCTACCATCGCCGATATCGCTGTAGCTACCAATGCCGGACAGATCAAGACCGGTTCTGCAAGCCGTTCCGACCGTATGGCCAAGTACAACCAGCTCCTCCGTATTCAGGAAGAACTCGGTAGCGACGCAGCTTATGGTTACGGCAAGCGCACCAAGATGCCTCAGGCTTAATACTTATTAAGTCTTTATACTATAAAGGCTGGAAACCCACGTCGGTTTTCAGCCTTTCTTAGTTTTAAAGGATCAATGTAAAAATACGATTGACAAAGTGCAGATGTCGGTAGAGATGCCGTACTGCCGGGCCCATGCATGCCGGTTGTATTTTAACGGTTCAACCGGGTTTTGCCGCTCATTCGTAAAATGCTATTCTGCCAGTCTTATTATTCTTATGCCTGATGCATTGCGGTTTTTCCGCAGATATTCGCTCAACGGTGTCTTCTCAAGCACGACTGCGCCTGCTGACGATGATGCGTGCATCAGGTGGGGTATATTGTCTTCTATTATCAATATGCCCATATGCTGCACGTCAAGGCCTTTTATCTGGGTTGTTATAAGTACCACATCGCCGCTGTGAAGTTGGCGTATGAGGTCTTTTGACGCCGTCTTGTTCGACTTTATATACGGAAACCTGTGGTTCCTGTAGCCGAGTTCCATATTCTTTATCCCCGCATAGTTTGCCGAGTCTTTGAGAGCCGCGTACTTGTCTCGGTTCTCGCTCATGAAGTCGATGGTCTTTACCGCCGGCTGGTTATAGGGCAGTGAGCCGGTGGCCTCCTTGAATATTCCTCGGTGTACATTGTCGATTACCCATTCGCTTGCGTAGTGCAGTCGTGAAGGGTAGCCGTTCATTTCTCCTCCGCGATATCTTATCCGCTCAAGATTATATACAAAGTCGCGCCATGACGTACGGCCTTCGCCTATGGTGTACGCGAGTGCGAGCACTGTTTCGACATAGGTCGTGCAGTCGAGTTCGTCAAGATTGACCGTCACCGCTTCGTCATCGCCCTTGTCAAGTGTACCCGCCACGTAGGGCGTGCCTAAAAACTGTTTGCCGATATATGCTATCCGGGCTTCCGGTTTTGCATTTCCTGCATGGGCCTTTGCGTCGGCGAGTATGGCGTTGAGTTTTATTGTATCATTGGCTTCGTCGTGAAACCGCGTACCTTTAAGCGATGAAGCATTGGCTACACCTATGCATCCTGCTATAACTATTCCTGTTAATATTTGTTTAATCATAATCATGGACTCTGTCGAAACAAAATTACATAAATTTACTCATATTGCCAAGCACACATATGTATATTGTATGAGCCGGGTGGGTAGCTATAAAATGACCTGTAAAAATTTATTGTCTCAAATCCTTGCTATGCAGCGCTATACGGTAATGCGGCGAAAATATTTCGTAAAAAAACATCGTGATACTTGCATATTAAAATAAAACCTTATAACTTTGCACTCGCTTTTGAGAAATGACGCTCGTCCGACAGCGGTCGGCTTGATAGCGAAAAGCGAAATGAAGTTTTTAGATGTGAAAAAAGTCGTTAAAGATTTGCAGCATTGAAAAATTTGACTTAACTTTGCAAAACATTTCCGCCATAAAAATTGTTGTTTATGGCACGCTGTTTGAAATGCGGCGTAAAGCATTTGAGAACATTGACAGATTTTAAATAGACAAGTAGTACAAGAGCATTGAGATAAAATGTCTCGAGTCAATTCTACGCCATTAAATCGAGCGGACTGAGCGAGGTTTCGTACACAGTACAGAAAAAAATAAAACAAACATACCAACAACGGAGAGTTT
>LUJO01000041.1 GCA_001689405.1 Candidatus Homeothermus arabinoxylanisolvens
ATGGGGTGGGTCCCTTTTCAATTGCTGTACCTGTGTCCCTTTTCAAATGTTAGATGCATATGGTCTTTCAGCTTCAGATTATGCCAGAATAAGCATAGAGTTATTTGATTTATGGTATAATGACAAACAACGAAGGATAAACAACCAAAAATTTGCAGATATAGCAAGTGCAATAGTTACAGGCCGCACTTCCTTATGTGTGTTTAGCAAAAATTGTCAGGATAGTGTGTGTGCAATATCCCCTTACGGAGATGTATTTCCATGTGGACGTTTCTGTGACAATAGTCTTAAGGAATACGCATATGGAAATATTAATGACACAACCCTAATAAACATTCTTGCAGATAGAAAGAACACAGAAGTATACAAGAGGGAATATTGGATACAAAACAGCGAGTGTAGGGAATGTAGATATTATAAAATCTGTAATGGAGGATGCCTACACGACGGCTTTTTGGTTAATCACGATTTTCGGACGAAGTCATTTCTTTGTGATGTCTATAAGGTAGTGTTCGCACATATTGAAAACGTTCTTAACAAAGAGAGAAAATTATATGAGAATATAACAAACATATGAAACCATTTTACGAGAAATGGCTTATATGTGAGGCGGTAAAAATAAGATAAGCTTGCATAGTAAAAACGTCGATGTCGTAATAATTTGTACGCATGTAAATAGTTCTCAGTTTAACATTTGCCGTATAATATTAGGCTTAAGCATTGAATGAGAATAATTTATCAAACGCCTTTTCTGCCAACGTATCCATACCGATTAGTTGTAAGCATTAACTGAAGTCATCTACGCCCCAAGGGCTTTTTTTAGTGCCGACACGAGGATTTCATATCCGTAAGGGTTCAAATGAAGTCGATTGTAGTATAGCTGAGGATTTGGCTCGCATTCGTAAAGGAAATCATTGTATACGTCAAGGTACACTATGGACGACACTTCCGACACTTTGGTTCGGATATGGTCGTTGAAAGCCACTACGTCTGTATTCACATCACTGCGGTCGCTGCTGAAATTGCGCGGATGAAACGAATACAGAAACACCCTCGATGCTCCAAGGCCTTTAATAGCCGACATATACCGTTCAGTATACTTTTCAATGCAATCTGGGGCCATATAGCTGATATCATTAGTGCCTATTACCACCACCACTTGCTTGCCGACAAAACGACCGGCGTTGCCCTCTATATAGTCTATGCCGGCTCCCGGTACACCATAGTTATACACCTGCCACGTCGGGAAATATTCGGCTTGACCCCTATTAGGTAACTATTTTGCGTGGACGGATGTCAGTGCCCCATTTAGTTACTTTTCCGGGGTATAAGTCGTGCAATTCAATGGCAAATGGCTGTCAGGAGACACAGCCGGAAGGGCATGAAAAAACCTCAGAACTGTCTGACAGTCTGAGGTTTTAAGGTTTCACGGCTTTTTTTATGGTCCGTGGGTTGCGGAAAGACAGGGATTCGAACCCTGGGTACCCGTAAGGGTACAACGGTTTTCGAGACCGTCCCGATCGACCACTCCGGCATCTTTCCTCGGGTTTGCGGGGACAAAATTACTAATAGTTTCCGACGTGGTCAAATAATTTGATGAAAATATTTTTAGACTCCTTTTTTCGGTCGTTTTATCGGCCTATGGCAGATAGAAGATCAGATACCGCGTTGTCGATATTTTCTCCGTTATGTTCGAGGCATTTTATAAATAACGAACCTATTATAGCTCCTGACGAATGACGGCATGCTTCGTTGAATGTCAGCGGGTTGGATATGCCGAAGCCTATGAGCCGTCTGTGATTCAGTTTCAGGGAGTCAACGTGTCTGAAGTAATCAATCTGCGGTTCGGTAAACCGATCTTTGGTACCGGTTGTCGAAGCTGCCGATACCATGTAGATAAAGCCAGAGCAGTTTTCATCGATAAGCCGTATGCGATCATCGCTTGTTTCGGGAGTTACGAGCATGATAACGGGAATGTCGTATTTTTTGCATAGCGGCTCGTATTGCGACAGGTATTCGCCAAACGGCAGGTCGGGTATGATAAGTCCGTCAATGCCTGCCTCGCTGCAACGGCGGAAAAGTCGCTCTATGCCGTATTGCAACATCGGGTTAAGGTAACCCATCAGTATCAGGGGTGTATCCTTTACCTTGACTCTTGCCTGTTCTACCTGCTTCAGGAGCAGATCCAGCGTCATGCCGTTTCGCAATGCCACTGATGAACTGTGTTGTATGACGGGGCCGTCGGCCATGGGGTCGGAGAATGGTACGCCTACCTCTATCATGTCGATGCCGCGTGATGCGAGGGTCTCTATTATCTCTACTGTAGAATCGGCGGTAGGAAAACCTGCAGTGAAGTATACTGACAGGATGTTATTTTGTTTTCTCCCAAAAAGGGATTGAAGTCGGTTCATCTTCATTGAATTTTCTTAGTGATATTATAAAATTGATAAGCAGGTGCATGTCTTTTAGCCCGGGTTGAGCCTCGAAGCGACTGTTTAGGTCTATTCCGGCCATTCCGGGACGCATGGCTTCAAGTATGAGGGGTATATCTTTAGGTCCTATGCCTCCGCTTAGAAGGTATGGCACCGGCAGATTGTAGTTTTCGAGCAGGTCCCAGTTGAATTTACGTCCTGAGCCTCCCGTGCATGAACAACGTGTGTCCATGACAAACATGTCGACGCAATCGCCGTAGGGCATGTATTCGGCCCAGTCTACATTATCTCCGATGCCAATCGCTTTTAAGACAACAAGTCCGTTGTCGCGCAAAGCCCGGCATAACAGGGGCGATTCTTCGCCATGGAGCTGTACTATCCGGAAGCCGTAACGTCGTGTTACATCCATTATAAAATGAATGTCTTTGTCGACAAACACCGCTACCGGACGCACATAAGGGGGCAATGACTTTATTGTATCGGGCGACAAGATGCCGGTGACGTCGCGCGGCGATGATTCATGAAATATGAATCCCATGAGCATAGGGGCGAGTGCCGCTACATCGGCCACATTGTGGGGGTCGCGCATGCCACATACCTTTATCATCATGTCGGAGTGGCGCGGGGTGGGAAAGTCAGTGTTCATTGATAAATGATTTTAGAGCGTGGCCGGGATTGTCATGTTTCATAAAAGTCTCGCCGATAAGAAACCCTCGGTAGCCGGCTTTACGCAGATGCGATACTTCTTTCATGTCTGTAATACCGCTTTCGGCCACTTTTACCATGCTATCGGGCAGTGACGAGGCCATTCTTACCGATGCCATAGTGTCGGTGGCAAATGTCGACAGATTGCGGTTGTTGATGCCGACCATATCGACAGTGGCGACCAATCTGTCAAGCTCTGACTCATCATGCAGTTCAAGCAGCACTTCAAGGCCCAATGAATGAGCAGTATTCGTAAACCGACATATTTCGTCGAAAGAGAGCGCTGCGGCTATCAGCAAAACAGCGTCGGCTCCGAACACGCGGGCCTCAAATATCTGACGCTCGTCGATTATGAAGTCTTTGCGTAGAAGGGGCAGCCGCGTTAAGGAGCGGGCTAAGGCAAGGTCATTGAGCGAACCGCCGAAAAAACGGGTGTCGGTCAGTATGGAGTAGGCTGCAGCCCCGGAATTTTCGTAGGCGGGGACTACAGAGGCTACATCGGCCGCAGGATGTATGTCGCCCTTTGACGGGGAACGCCTTTTAAATTCGGCTATAATGCCTGATTGACTTGCTGCAAGCGCTCTGCTCATAGATATGACTTCATGTGTGCAGGCAGCCGCCGATTCAATAATGGTGTCATACAGTCCGAGAGCCGCTTTTGCCGCTATCTCCTGTCTTTTGGCGGTTATTATGGTCTTGAGTATATCAGTCATAGTGGAGGTGGTTTAACTGTTTAGTTCAATAAAGCGGTTTAATGCACTCAGAGCTTTGCCCGACGTGATGGATTGATCCGCCTCAGCTATAGCATCGGCTAATGACAGCTCGGGTTCGAGTGTCCTGATGGCAAAGGCGGCGTTGGCTACAACACAGTCGTGCTGTGCACGCGAAGCCTTGCCGGTAAGCACTTTGTCAAATATGGCGGCGGCGTCGGCTATGCTGTTGCCTCCCGACAGCTCTTCCTGCGTGGCGCGGGTGAAGCCGATTCCTTCAGGAGTATACATATGCTCTCCCGAAGCCGCGATGACTTTGAATGGCGATGTAAGCGATATCTCATCATAGCCGTCGAGGGAGTGCACTACGGTGCAGTCTATGCCCTCGGCTTGGGTTATGTAGCTGTACAGTCTCATAAGCTTAAGGTTGTATACTCCGAGCAGCTGAAACTTCGGCATTGTGGGATTGACAAGCGGTCCGAGCATGTTGAAGAATGTGCGCACGCCGATCGCTTTTCTTACTCCGGCCACGCTTTTCAGGGCGGGGCTGAAGAATGGCGCGTGCAGATAGCATACTCCGCTTTCGTCAAGCGACTTGTGCAGGCGCTCTATGTCGGAGGTGAACTTTACTCCATGGTGTTCGAGTACATTGGAGGCGCCTGATATGGAGCTCGCACCGTAGTTGCCGTGTTTCACCACTTTACGGCCTGTGCCTGCGATGACAAAACATGTCGCGGTTGATATGTTGAACGTATTTTTTCCGTCGCCGCCGGTGCCGACGATGTCAATCGCTTTTACATCGCCGAAGTCTACGGGCAGACGTCGTTCAAGTATCGCGTCGCGGAAGCCCGTGAGCTCTTCGAGTGTTATGCTGCGCATAAGGTATACTGTCATGAATGCCGACAGCTGCGCGTCATTGTATCGTCCGTCGGCTATGTTGAGCAGTATGTCGCGGGCTTCGTCGCGCGACAGGCTTTTGTGCTCAAACATTTTGTAAAGTAGATTTTTCATCGTTTTGTCGTTTTATTTCCCTCTAAGTGATTCAACCAGTTGCCCAATATTTTTTGTCCGCACGGAGTCAGTATTGATTCGGGATGAAACTGCACTCCTCTTACATCGTACCGTCGATGCCTGACTGCCATTATCTCACCGTCGTCGCTCACTGCTGTTACAGCCAAGTCGTCGGGCAGTCCATGTCGGTCGATGACCCATGAGTGGTAGCGGCCCACGTCGATTGTTTCGGGTAATCCGTCAAATAAGCAGTCGCGGTCCGTTATTCTGATGGTTGAGCTTATGCCGTGGTATACATTGTCGAGATTGCGCAGCGAAGCGCCGAAACATTCTCCTATGGCCTGATGGCCGAGGCATATGCCGAGTATCGGTTTTGTGGCCGAGTACCGCTTGAGCAACTCCGGTAATATGCCCGCTTCCGAGGGAATGCCGGGGCCGGGGGATATTATGATGGCATCATAATGACCGGCTTCATCGACTGATATGGCATCGTTGCGAACCACGTGGGGAGTTACGCCCAATTCCCTTAGCGTGTGTACTATATTGTAGGTAAAAGAGTCGTAATTGTCGATTATCAAAAGTTTCATGAGGTCAAGTTTTTTAGTGTCCTAAGGTCTCGGCGTATTTTACCGCATTTACGAGCGCGCCAAGTTTGTTGTTGGTTTCCTGTAGTTCGGTTTCAGGTACGGAGCGCGCCACTATGCCGGCTCCGGCCTGTGAATAGAGCGTGTAATTGCGGCTCAGGAAGCTTCGTATGGTGATGGCTTGATTTATGGTGCCGTGAAAGCCGAGGTAGCCTATGCATCCGCCGTAAGTCATGCGGTTATGTGGCTCTATGTCGTCAATCAGCTGCATGGCTCTTACTTTCGGGGCCCCGCTCAATGTGCCGGCGGGAAATGTGTCGGCAAACAGCCGGTATACATCGGCTTCTTCGGGGAGCACCGCGTGTACTCTCGACACCATATGAATGACGTGTGAATAGTACTGGATCTGTTTCAGAAACTCAATATCGACATGCCCTCCGCTGCGGCTGAGGTCATTTCTTGCAAGGTCGACGAGCATTATGTGTTCGGCATTCTCTTTCTCGTCTTTCAACAAGGCTTGGGCCAGTTCACGGTCGCGGGCGTCATTGCCTGTGCGGCGGAATGTGCCTGCTATCGGGTCGATATACGCATTGTTGCCGTCTACGCGCAGGTGAGTCTCGGGCGAGGAGCCGAACATGCGGAAGTCACCGAAATTGAAGTAAAACAGATAGGGTGAGGGGTTTATGCTACGGAGGGCTCTGTACACGTTGAAGTCGTCGCCTGTGAAGCGTTGGGCAAACCTGCGCGACAGCACAATCTGGAATACATCGCCGCGCCGTGCATGGGCCACGCCATTTCTTACCATGTCGATGTACCGGCTGTCGGTAATTGAAGACTCCGCATCGCCTATCGGTGAAAATGCGTATTGAGCTACATTGTTGTTGCGTATGACGCTGATTAGTCCGTCGAGTTCCGATATGCCGTTTTCCGGTATATGTTCGTATACGGTCATGCGGTTGCGGTAATGGTTTACCTTTATGATGAACCGGTACAATATGTACTTCATATCGGGAATACCCGCGAAACAGATGTCTTTTTTTGTTATGTTGACCTTGTCGAAATATCTTACCGCGTCGTAAGCCGTGTAGCCGAGCAGTCCGTTTACATCGTCGGCCGTGTCGCCTGACAGTATGTAGGACGACATATAGGATTTCAGCCTGTCGATGACATCCGTTTTTGTGTTTATGTAGTGTTTTACGGAATGTCCGTCGGGATATGTCTCCGTTATTGTCTCGTCACATACGGTGAATGACCCTATGGGACAGACCCCGATATAGCTTGTGGAGTTCTGGTGGGTATGGTAGTCGGAACTCTCGAGAAGCGCCGAACACGGGTAAAGATCTCTGATTTTAAGATATATGCCTACCGGTGTTTCCATGTCGGCGGGCAATACTCTGGATTGTATTTCAAGATTGTATTTCATCGCAGTATTTTAAATATGTGTTTATGTCTTTGTCGCCGCGTCCTGACAGATTTATTACGACTACATCGTCGGGGGCGAATTTACGACGGTCGAGCACGCCGAGCGCATGGGCTGATTCCAGAGCCGGTATTATTCCTTCGGTGCGGGTGAGCCTCATCGCGGCATCGAGAGCCTCCCGGTCGGTAATGGCTATCATCTCGCTGCGTCCGGTCGATGCAAGATATGCGTGCAGGGGGCCTATGCCGGGATAGTCGAGGCCGGCCGATATGGAATAAGGCTCAGTTATCTGTCCGTCGGCCGTCTGCATGACCATGGTGCGTGAGCCGTGTATTATGCCTTCGCTGCCTGCCTGCATGGTCGCCGCCGTCATGCCGGTGTCTACACCGAGGCCGGCTGCTTCGGCCGCTATCAGTTTTACTTCAGGATTGTCGATGAAGTGATAGAATGCACCCGCGGCATTGCTTCCGCCGCCTATACATGCTATGACATAGTCGGGATTTTCGCGGCCTATGTGTGCATACAACTGCTTTTTTATCTCCTCGCTTATTACTGACTGGAAGCGTGCCACCATCTCCGGGTATGGATGAGGACCTACTGTACTTCCTATGACATAGAAGCTGTCGGGGTTACAGCACCAATGGCGTATGGCCTCATTTGTAGCATCTTTAAGAGTGCCGTTGCCTGTAGTTACCGGTCTTACCTCCGCGCCGAGCATCTTCATCCGCTCTACATTGGGTTGCTGACGCGCTATGTCGGTGGCCCCCATGTATACAATGCAGTCCAGACCCGTCAGTGCGCATACAGTGGCTGTGGCCACTCCATGCTGTCCGGCTCCTGTCTCGGCTATAATATGGCTTTTGCCCATGCGCTTTGCCAGCAATACCGATCCTATGGCGTTGTTGATTTTGTGAGCTCCGGTGTGGTTCAGGTCCTCGCGTTTGAGGTAAATGTTTGTTCCGTAGTGCTCGCTTAATCTGCGGGCTTTGTAGAGCGGCGAGGGCCGGCCTACATAGTCATGGAGCAGTAAATTGAACCGGTTGATGAATTCGGGATCGTCGACAGCCTTGTAATATGCCTCTTTAAGTAGTTCGACATTGCTGTGAAGTATTTCAGGGATGTATGCCCCTCCGAAACGTCCGTAATATCCGCGGTCGTCGACCGGCAGATCATGATGATATATATGTTGCATGATGAAATTAAGAATTCGATATAAAAAAACAGCCACCGAATTATATTCGATGGCTGCATAAATGCGTATTGTGTAGTCCGGAATGTACCTTATTTTACTCACTGTTGATACATGTCAGTATTGCCATCGATAATTATTACCGATGCGCCACCAATATGCATTATATGTCATGTGAGCTAACATTGTCGTATTTTGTTATGGCAAATTTACAAAATATATAATAAAATACAAATGTTATGACATAAAAGTTTCGCGAAATATTAAAAAATGTCGCAAAATGATGCGGTATACATATATTATATAAGAAAGTATTATATAAGAAAGCCGCCATGATTTAATATTATGGTCCATGAACATTACGGTATGGTGCGATGTTAAAAGAGTATAATTAAAATAACGAAAATATTATCATGGATAAAAAGAGCATCAAAGGTACCGAGACGGAGAAAAATCTTCTGAAGTCTTTTGCCGGTGAATCACAGGCCCGCGGCCGTTATACTATATTTGCCGAAGTAGCCAAAAATGAAGGATATGAGCAGATTGCAGCCATATTCCTTGAAACGGCCGAACAGGAGTATGCCCATGCCAAGAGCTTTTTCAGCTTCCTTGACGAGGGTATGCTTGAGATAACCGCTTCCTATCCGGCCGGCCCTGTCGGCGATACCGCCCGTAATCTTCGTGAGGCGGCAGCCGGAGAGCATGAGGAGTGGGCCGACATGTACCTCGGTTTTGCCAAAGTGGCGCAGGATGAAGGTTTCCCCCGTATAGCCTCCCACTTCAAGCTTGTCGCTTCCGTGGAGCAGCAGCATGAGGCCCGTTATCTTAAACTTCTCGAACGAGTCGAGAGCGATAACGTATTTAAGGATGACGAGGAGGAAGAATGGCAGTGCCGTTACTGCGGTTATGTGCACCGCGGCAAATCGGCTCCCGGAAAATGCCCGGTATGCGGCAAGGAGCAGGCTTACTTTGAACGTAAGAAAACTAATTACTGATAGTTGATCTGTTTTGTTGGAATATTATAATCGTGGCCGGGCCGTCGAATGAGACTCCCCGGCCACAACTTTATATATGCCGTCCCGGCATGTATATACCTGTCGAAAAAGCGTCGGTTTATTTATGTTTTAGTGTCATTATCTTTAACGGACACGCGGTAACACATCGGCCACACTTGATACAATCGGCGTGAAGGTATCCGGATTCATTTCCGCGGCAGTCATAAGGTGTAAGCTGCATGGGACATACCCTCGCGCAACTCTTGCATTTCATTTGGCAGGTATGATCTACATGAATGTTTTTAAAGTTATGAGGCAGGGGTGTGCCTTTGGGCGATATCCATGATGACAATGTGCCCATCGGGCAGAATGAACACCATGTGCGCGGTGCATATATGAATGAAAGTATGACGCCGATCACAGTGGTTACTAATATTATGTTCCAGAATACACGGCCTATGGCGTTCAAGTCGCTTCCTGCAAAATACATCTGCACCCCGAAGACAGTGAAGATGAACAGTACCATAAACAGCCGGAAGCCGAATGTTCTTACGAATCCGGGTATAGGCCGGTGAGGAGAGTATTTAGCCAGCAAGCGGTCATAGAGATTGCCGCGCGGGCAGGCGTTTCCACACCACCAACGTCCTCGCTTTACGGCAAAAGCAACGGGCGCAATCATACATATCAATGCTATAATGCCGATAACGGGATAGAAATAACCTATCGCAAGATAGGCAATAAGTATCCAATATAAATAAGGCCCTTTTGCGGGCATGGGTCTGTGAAAACGTTTAGTCATGTATGTGATATTTTATTTATGGCAAAATTATACATTGGATGATTTATCGACAACATATTTTTGCTATATTTGCATAGAAATAATCTATTGTAGGGCTATGACTCTCCAGCAACTCAGATATATAGTGTCAATTGACCGTTACCGTAACTTTGCAAAAGCGGCGGAGGCTCTTGACATCACTCAGCCGACACTGAGTTCTTTGCTTCAAAAGCTTGAACAGGAGCTTGATGTGCGTATATTCGAGCGGACCATACCTGAAATGCACATACCTATGCTAAGTGAAAAGCAGCGTGACAACGTGCGCCGTATCGACGGTGACTATCTGTCGCAACGCAGAGTATCGCTTTATCTGCGTCATGATTTTATCAGAGAGAAAATACTCAACAGTATAATACAGTTGTTGGCTGTGTTTATACCCGGCGATATGCTTGATGCCGGAGTGCGCAATAAGACTCTGCGGCTGTAGAACAATCGTTTACCACTATAAATATTAAACGAAAGTACGCCGGTTGCCGGCGGCGTACAAAGTGCTGGCATGCAGTTGGATGACCCGGTGAATGTTACGTATGCAGACGGGTTTGTAACTGTTTGAATCAAGGATGTGTCGTTGGCAAAGGCGTGTGTTACGCGGATATTGTTTATTAAGGCTGTGGTTTAGATACTTTTGCGAAGTATTCTTAACCAAGAGTCTTGATAGATGAAGAGCGTGGCAAATTCAGTAATGCGTCGGGCGCTTTTTGTGCTCTTATTGATGATGGCTGTGCCGGTGTCGGCATGGGAGGGTATGCCTATGCCGGAATTGCATGTCGACGGACGTTATCTTGTGGATGCTGACGGCAAGAGGGTGAATTTGCATGGTTTTGCACAGACCTACAGCCCGTGGTTCAACGAGCGTGGCACCAAGTGGAGCAATTATGATGTAAATGCATGTCTGCGCTACAACAAACAGAAAATAGACGAGATACTGGCCGCCGGTTGGAAGATGAATTTCCTCCGTCTGCATATGGACCCATATTGGTCCAACAGACCCGGGGCATCGGTGTCGGGCGAGAATGATATATCCGCGTTTGATTTCGCCCGCTTCTGCAAATATCTTAACGAAGTGTTTGTGCCTATGGTGGAATATGCCATATCCAAGGGCTTGTATGTCGTGATGCGTCCGCCGGGAGTTTGTCCGCAGACTATAGCCGTCGGCGATGATTATCATAAGTATCTGAAGAAAGTATGGAGCCATGTGGCAGCCCACGGTAAGTTGAAAAACAATCATGGCGTGATGTTTGAGCTGGCCAATGAGCCGATCAATATAAAAGGTACCGACGGCACGACAGGCAGCTCTACTCAGCCTCAGTTTGACAGCCTTAAGGCATTTTTTCAGGAAATTGTCGATGCCATGAGGGCCAAGGGTTGCAATAATATATTGTGGATACCCGGACTGGCCTATCAGTCCAGCTACAGCGGCTATGCCGTAAACCCGATAGAGGGCGATAACATAGGCTATGCCGTGCATGCTTATCCCGGTTGGTTCGGGAGCGATGCCGAGCAGCCGAGTCAGGAACTCGGAGGAGTGATGGGCGGCGGTTACGAAGGTTTCCGTGACGGCTGGCAGAAGCAGGTGGCTCCTGTGGCCGATTTTGCCCCCGTTATGGTTACGGAGATGGACTGGGCGCCGGCTAAATATGACTCGTCTTGGGGTAAAAGCATAACCGGCGAGGCTTATGGCACAGGGTTCGGCGCCAATTTCAAATGTATAACCGACCGTTCGGGCAATGTCAGCTGGTTGCTGTTTACAGGCGCGGAGCTGCTTGCCAAGTTCAAGGATATACCCGGTACTCCCGGTGCATATACATTTCTCAACGATCCCGAGGCTTGTCCTTGGCCGGTCTATCACTGGTATCAGGATTATGCGGCCGGCGACGGGCAGGAGGGAGATGTGGACCATATCGAATGTCGCGACGGCAGCGACCTGACTATACTGACCGGCAGCCGTTTCCCCGTGACAGTCAATGCCGTTTACACGGACGGAAGCAAGCGCGACATTACCATGAGCGCTTCATACAAGTCATCTTTGTCCGATGCTGTCGATGTCGCTACCCCGGGTACTTTGTTTGCCCGCAGCGACGGCAATGCTCTTGTCACGGTCACATATACCGACGGCCGTTCGATAACACACTCTGCCGATATATCCGTGACTGCGACAACTTTCCCTTTGATAAAAGGACTGTTCAATCCATCCATATTTGAGACGGGCACATTCAATGAGTCGACCGGCGAGGTGACTACGGGTAAATACGGTTTTGCCGGGTGGAGGTATAACGGCGGTGCCGATATGTCGGCATATAAATATTGTGTGGTAAAACTTGGCGGTACATATGGCTCGGGCCTGTCATTCCGCATTTTCGATGTCGACAATTACTGGGATGACCCGTTCATGATTGACGCCACGTCCAAGCGCTCCGTTGTAGTGAAGCTGCAAGAGATGTATTCTGACAAAAATCGGCGCAAGCTTGATCCTTCGCACATATATATAGCCGGTTTCTGGAGCTTGGGGGGCACACCGTTTGTAATCGAGAAGGTGTATCTGACCAACAATGACGATTATTCCGAGATGACCGCCATAGAGCTTCCCGAAGCAGACAATGACGGGCCGGTCGATGTGTACACGCTCGGAGGACTGAGAGTGCGCTCGCAAGTGAAAAGATGTGAGGCTGTCGAGGGATTGCCGTCGGGCATATACATCGTGGGCCGCGAAAAAGTTGTAGTTGAACGATAAATATAATTATATATAATGAGAAAACTGTTGATAAATATTTTGGCGCTGGCGATGGCCGTAAGTCCTTCGGTCCTGAACGCCGAAAATCTCGATGACAGCCGCATGGTCAACCCCATGCTGTGGGCCGACGTCCCCGATCCCGATGTGATAAGGGTGGGAGAGTACTTCTACATGGTCACGACCACCATGCATCTTATGCCGGGCTGCCCCGTGATGCGGTCGCGCGACCTTGTCAACTGGGAGGTGATCAGCTACGTGTTTGACACCCTTGACGACTCGCCCTATTATCGTCTTGAGGGAGGTACCGTATACGGCAAGGGGCAGTGGGCCACTTCGCTCCGTTATCACGACGGCATGTTCTATGTGCTTTTTTCGCCTAACGACCAACCTTATCGCTCGTATATATACAAAACCGCCGACCCGGCGGGAGAGTGGACATTGGTGTCGCGTACCGACCACTTCCATGACTCGTCATTGCTGTTTGATGATGACGGGCGCGTGTATGTCTACTCCGGGTCAGGCGCCATTACGCTCACCGAACTGCAACCCGATCTCAGCTGTGTTAAACCCGATGGTGTGAAGAAATGTGTGATTGATCGCGACGCCTTTGAGCCCGGGTTGCATGAGGGGAGTCGTGCCATAAAATACAACGGCAAGTACTATCTGCTCATCATAGCTTGGCCGCAGGGTGGTCCGCGCCGGCAGCTCTGTTACCGCGCCGACAGCATTACCGGGCCTTACGAGCCTATGGTCATACTTCAGGATGCCTTTGCCGGATTTCCTTATGTAGGTCAGGGCTGTATTGTCGATGATGCGGCCGGCAACTGGTGGGGCGTCATCTTCCAAGACCGCGGCGGAGTGGGGCGTGTGCTCACTCTTGTACCCTGCCGGTGGACCGACGGATGGCCTATGCTCGGCGATGACAAGGGCCGTGTGCCCCTTGTGGTCGAAAAGCCGGTGGCCGGAGAATATTCGTCAGGTATAGTCACTTCCGATGACTTTACTTCGTCGAAGCTGCACAAAAACTGGCAGTGGAACCACTGCCCCGTCAACGAGGCTTGGTCGCTCGACGAAGCCCCCGGATGCCTGCGCCTCAAGACCTCGCGCGTGGTGTCAAACATATATGAGGCTCCCAATACCGTGAGCCAGCGCATGGAGGGTCCCGAATGTGAAGGAGTTGTAAAGGTCGACATATCGCACATGCACACCGGCGATGTAGCCGGTTTCGGAGCCTTCAACGGACACTCCGGACTACTGTCGGTAACAAAACGTCCCGACGGCCACTACCTGACCTTGACGGCCGCGACTGTCAATTTCAAGAATGACAGCAAGATAATCGACAGCGTCGATGAGGAGGTCATGCACAGCGTCAAGCTCCCGGCCGGAGCAGGCAGCATATATCTGCGCATCACCGCCGACTTCCGTACTGGCCGTGACATAGCGAAGTTCGCCTACAGCACCGACGGCATCGACTGGACCGACACCGGCCGCGAGTTCAAGATGCGGTTTGACTACAGGCGCTTGTTCATGGGCACCCGCTTTGCCATTTACAACTACGCCACCGAAGCCCCCGGCGGTTATGTCGACATCGACCGCTTCGACTACCGCAGAGTGCCCAATACAGTGTCAGACATGGCCGGAGCGTTAACAAATATGAATCATACAGGTATTTTTAGGTAATAAAGGGTTAATGTTGTTTTAGGAATCTATGAACAGGCACACTGTTTCATTCTATTATGAAAGGGCGGAAGGCTCTTCTTTCGCCCTATTTGTAATAATTTGATTGACAGCGTACTGTGAAATTGATGTTACATGATTAGAGATTTTTGTTACAGCATTTAGCCTTTAAGTTACTACATAAGAGAGGCGTGTTACGCATTAACTAAACCGTCTCGCGCGTTTAACATATCTTTGAAACCGGATTTAGATTTTAAATCGTCTTAACAACTGATAAATGAAATCAAAATTAAAGTCAATCGTTATCGACAGCCATTTCGTCGCACTCCGATTTTACCGGGCCGCCGCTTTGCCGTGCGGGTCGGACGTTGGCTTTATATTCCATTCGCCAATTAATTAACCTAAATATCAACCTTAAACCAAATTGCTTATAGGACAAAAAATCGAGTTTAACTAACCTTAACCGGAGCCGTACACAAGAGCATGGCTCCCATCTTAAAAACCAATTAAAAAAATTATTCGCTTTAAACAAACTACAATGGAAAATGTAAAGAAAGTTTTTCGATGCATTTCGTTACTCCTGCTATTTGTCGCCCTCGGGGCTATGTCGGCCTATGCCGAGACAATCAGGGGTACGGTAGTCGACGATACCGGCGAGCCGCTCATCGGGGCCACAGTGACCCTCAAAGGCGGTAACGGAGTCGCCACTGCCACTGACATAGACGGTAACTATGCGTTACAAGTAGCAAATCCCCAGACGGCAGTGCTGCTGTTTTCCTACATCGGCATGCTCCCTCAGGAGGTGAAGGTCGAGGGCCGCTCTACGGTCAACGTAACTCTGGCCACCAATACCCAGCAGCTTGAGGAGGTGGTCGTGGTCGGTTACGGCCAGCAGAAGAAGGCCTCGGTCGTGGGTGCCATTACCCAGACCACAGGTGAGGCTCTCGAGCGTGCAGCCGGTGTCCATGACATCAGTGCCGCCCTGACGGGTAACCTTCCCGGTGTCGTGACCGTTCAGTCGTCCGGTATGCCCGGTGACGAGAGCGCCAAGATTACTATCCGTGGTGCCAGCTCTTGGAACAACAGCGACCCGCTTGTGCTCGTCGACGGTATCGAGCGCGACATGAGCAGCGTCGATGTAAGTTCGGTAAAATCAATTTCGGTACTTAAGGATGCTTCGGCCACAGCGGTATACGGTGTTAAGGGCGCCAACGGTGTCGTGCTCATCACTACCAAGCGTGGTGAAGAGGGCCGCGCCAAGATTGACGTAGGCTTCACCGCCACAATGAAGACCGTGTCCAAGCTCCCCGGCAAGGCCGACTCTTACGACGCTCTCGCAGCGCTCAACAATGCTGTGCTCCATGAGCTTGCCGTGCTCCCCTCGGCGTGGAGCAACATGACTCCTTATGCCGTGCTTCAGAAGTATCGCAACCCCGCCAATCTCGAGGAATTTGAACGCTATCCCAATGTCAACTGGCGTGACGAGCTCTTCAAGAAGCAGGCGTGGGCCTACAACGGCAATGTGTCAATCAGCGGCGGTACAAAGTTTGTACGCTACTTTGCCGTGATTGACTTCGTGCATGAGGGCGACCTTTTCCGCAAGATTAACGCAGGCCGCGGTTACTCGGCCGACTTCGACTACAACCGCATCAACGCCCGCTCCAATCTTGATTTCTCGATTACTCCCACCACTACATTTAAGGTTAACATCGCCGGGTCGAGCGGCCAGCGCAATGCAAGTACGCCCGATAGCGGCGGCATCGAGTTTGACCAGAGCAACTGGCAGAACCAGCAGATTTGGGCCGGTGTCTACAATGTTGCCCCCGACGTGTTCCGTCCCATCTACTCCGACGGCGCATTCGGCTATGACCCGCAGCACATGAACGTCTCCAACTCTGTCGCCAAGCTTGCTACAGGCGGTGCGTTCAAGACCACGACTACACGTGTCAACACCGACTTCGTCCTCGAGCAGGACCTCGCTTTCATCACCAAAGGCCTTAACTTCCGCGGTATGATTTCGTGGGACAACCGCTTCGTCGAGTCTAAGCGCGGTGTCAACGACCTCTGGAACGACCCCCTCTTCAAGTGGATTGACCCCAAGACCGGCATCGCCCAGATTAAACAGCAGCAAGACAACATCACCGGCTTTGAGTACTCTCCCGGCAACTGGAGCCTGCTCAACGGTGAGGTGCAGGACCACATGACTGTCCGCAACCTCAACTACCAGCTCCAGCTTAACTGGAACCGCGACTTCGGCGCCCACGGTGTCGGTGTCACCGGTGTGTGGACCCGTCAGGAAACCGCTATTGGAAACATGATACCCATCCACCGCGAGGACTGGGTGTTCCGTGCCACTTATAACTTCTCCGACCGTTACTTCGCCGAGTATAACGGTGCCTACAACGGCTCCGAGAAGTTCGGCAAGGGCTATCGCTTCGGTTTCTTCAATTCAGGCGCTATCGGCTGGCGTCCGTCACAGGAAAAATTCTGGACCAATCTCGGCCTCAACAACTGGTGGGAAGAACTCAAGATACGTGCTTCCTACGGTGAAATCGGTGACGACTCCGGCGACCGCTTCCTCTACATGGACCAGTGGGCCTACGGCGGCAACACCAAGATGACCATTACCGGTTTTACCGATCCGAAGGGCAGCACTTATCCCAACGGTTCGATATATTCCTATTATATGTTGAAAGTCCTCGGCAACCCCGATGCTCACTGGGAAAAGGTGAAGAAGATGAACCTCGGTATCGACTTCTCGTTCCTCAACAACACCATTGCCGGTACCTTCGAGTTGTTCAAGGACCGTCGTAACGACATCCTCATCAACGGCAAAGACCGTTCGATACCTACCTATTTCGGACAGACTCCTCCTACCGCCAACCTCGGTAAGGCCGAGGCCAAAGGTTATGAGTTTGAACTCCGTTTCAGCAAGAACATTACCCGCGACCTGCGCATCTGGGCCAACGCCAGCATGACTCATGCCGCCAACAAGATTCTCTTCCGTGAAGACCCCGAACTCAAGCCCGACTATCAGAAACAGGCCGGTTACGGTATCGGTCAGACTCACTCCCACATCAACGGTGGCTTCCTTAACTCGTTTGACGAGCTTATCGGTGCTCCTTCCCATGATGTCAACAACGAAACCCGTCTCCCCGGCGACTATTATATCGTAGACTTCAACGGCGACGGTATAGTTGACGTTCAGGACTCTGCCCCCTACGGCTACACCGGAACTCCCGAAAACACCTACAACGCCACTATCGGCTTTGAATACAAGGGCTTCAGCTGTTTCGTGCAGTTCTACGGCGTCACCGGCGTGACCCGTGATGTGGGTCTCACCAGCTTCTACAACCAGTCCCACAACGTATATAACCTCGGCAAGTGGTGGAACGGCGTCGACCTCAGCGGCGATGTGCTCATCCCCCGCTACCAGTCGCAGGTGAGCAGCTACAGCAACGGCACTCAGTACCTTTACGACGGCTCCTACGTGCGTCTTAAAAATGCCGAAATCGCCTATACTTGGACAGGCGGCTGGGTAAAGAAACTCGGTATCGACTTCCTCAAGGTTTACCTCAACGGCAACAACCTCTGGCTCTGGACCCGCATGCCCGATGACCGTGAGTCCAACTTCTCCGGCGGTTCAGGCTCGGGTGCTTATCCTACCATGCGCCGTTTCAACCTCGGTATTAAGTTTAATCTCTAAAATCTCGGATTAACAGCTATGAACAAAATATTTAAATCATTTGCGGTAATCGCTTTGGGCTTGGCCGGGACTGCGACGTTCACTTCGTGTGAGGACTACCTCGACAAGGAACCGAGTTCCGACGTGTCAAGCGAGACCCCGTTTAAGAATTTCACCAACATGCAGGGATACATCGAGGAGATATACAACTGTATCCCCGACAAAGTGAAATGTTTCTGGACAAGCTCGTGGAATCTCGGTGACGATGAGTTAACCACTCCTCAGGCCGAGGCTGAGCGCACCATGCAGACTCAGGTCGACATAGGCAACTTCTTCGCTTGGCAGGACAACAACCAGTTCTGGTTTGCAGCCAACCGCTCCGACCATTCCACTCAGGACCTTCACAACAAGCGCTTCTACGGCAATGCGTGGTACTGTATCGCAAAGGCCAATCTCGGCATCGAGAATATCGACAAATACTTTGTCGGCACCAAAGAGGAGAAAGACATGCTGCTCGGTCAGCTCTACTTCTTCCGCGGATGGTGGCACTTCGAGATGATGCAGTTCCTCGGAGGTCTCCCTTACGTCAACAAGAGCATCCCTTCGGGCGAGTCGCCACGTCTGCCCCGTCTGAGCTATCTCGAATGTGCCGACTCTGTCGCTCTCGACCTCAAGCGTGCCGCCGAGCTGCTCCCCATCAACTGGGACGAGACCACTCCGGGTAAGAAGACTTTCGGTAATAATGAGCTTCGCATCAACAAGATAACAGCTCTTGCTTATCTCGGCAAGAACTATCTGTGGGCCGCAAGCCCTCTCATGCAGCATGGAGCGCAGACCGGAGGCGCCCACACCTATGACTACGACCCGCAGCTCGCTCAGCTTGCAGCCGATGCTTTTGCCGAAGTCATCCAGCTCGTCGAGAGCGGCAAGACCCAGTATGAGCTTGCCAAGTTTGACTATGCCAACGTCTATGACCACAAGAAAAGCGACGGCGTAGAGTATAGCTACAGCGAACTTTTCTACACTTCGCGCCGCAACTGGCTGCAGCCCGGAGGCAAAGAAGCGTTGCTCCGCGGTCCCACACTCGCGTGGAACTATACCCGCTGGAACTACAGCCGCACATTCGGCCCGTATGAACTCTGCGAGCGTGACC
This sequence comes from Candidatus Homeothermus arabinoxylanisolvens, assembly GCA_001689405.1. Lineage (GTDB taxonomy): Bacteria > Bacteroidota > Bacteroidia > Bacteroidales > Muribaculaceae > Muribaculum > Muribaculum arabinoxylanisolvens. The sequence continues at coordinate 19,131 of LUJO01000041.1, forward strand.
CGCACTTCCATCTTCCCACCGCCAACTATGTCGCCAACTACGGTATGGCCAACGGCCTTCCCCTCGACGACCCCGACTCGGGATTTGATAAAAAGCATCCGTTCAAGAACCGCGACCCGCGCTTCTATCACGACATCGTGTTTGACGGCGTGAAGTATATCAACGGCGAGGCAAAGGGTAACGATGCCAAGTTCAAGTATGCAGGCCTTGCCACCGGCGGTAGTGGCCGTAACATCAACAACGGCTCCCGTTCGGGCTACTGGATGCAGAAGCTCGTTCCCCACACCGCCAACAAGACTGACGGGGAGGATGAGTATGACAAGAACCCTAACGCTTATGTACCTTACATGCGTCTTGCCGACGTATATCTGATGTATGCCGAGGCATGTGCCGTGCTCGGCGGTCCTGCCGGTAAGTCGTCCAAGTGCAGTCTCACTTCGGTCGATGCCATCAATCGCCTCCGCGACCGTGTAGGCGCCGGACATGTCAACGCCAAGTTCACCGGCAACAGCTACATGGACGAAGTGCGCCGCGAGCGTGCCGTCGAGCTTGCTTTCGAGGGCTTCCGCTTCAACGACCTTCAGCGCTGGCTGCTCCTCACCGAGCCCAAGTACACTGTCAAGACTTCGCAGGAATTTATCCGTGTTTCGGGTGCTGACGAAAGCTTCTTTGCCGAAAACGACCCTGCCGAGGCTGAAGTTGCCGAGTTCCGTGAAGAGGTTGTTCTGACCCGTAACTTTGACTCCAAGCACTACTGGTTCCCGTTGCTCCGTGACGATACCTATATTTATGCCGAGTTCAATCAGAATCCGGGATGGTAATAAGTAGATTTATCTTAACCATTACACAGTAAAAATATGATATCAAAATATAACATAATTCTTCTTGCGGCACTGGGAGCGGCGGTGACATCCGTCGATGCTTCCGCAGCCGGGGAAGAGGCTGCCGATAGCCTGAATGCCGAGAGCCAGATTCAGTTGGCTTATCGCACTGTCGACAGAAACGATGTACTTGGCGGAGTCGAAGTACTCGATATAGAGTCGCTCATGAAAGAGAACTATATCAACGACATCAACAACTCCACCATATCGGGCTATGTGTCGGGCTTCAACGGCAACTCGCTGTGGGGCATGGACGCCGACAATGACGCCGGCTTCCTCGTGCTCATCGACGGTGTGGCCCGCGACATGAACAATGTCAGCTCTACCGAGGTCAAGTCGATAACGTTCATGAAGGGTGCGCAGGCTTCGGTGCTCTATGGCAGCCGTGCCGCAAAGGGCGTGATTTACATCACTACCAAGCGCGGTCATGTAGGGCCCCTGAGCATCAACGTGCGCGCCAATACAGGCTGGCACGTGGCAAAGTCGCTTCCCGAGTATCTCGGCTCGGCCGAATACATGACCCTCTACAACGAGGCCCGCGTCAACGACGGCCTTGCTCCGGCCTACAGCGACGAACAGATTTATCACACGGCCAACAAGACCAACCCTTACCGCTATCCCGACGTGAACATGTATTCGTCGGAATTCATGAAGAAGGTCTACAACCGTTCCGACGCTACCGTGGAGATTTCAGGCGGTAACGAGCGTGCGCGCTTCTACACCAACATCAACTATTACCGTCTTGGCAGCTTCCTGAAATATGGCGAGGCCAAAAACAGCTATACCGACCGTTTCAGTGTGCGCGGTAACGTCGATGTGAACATCACCGACTGGGTGAAAGCCTACGTCAACGCCAACGCCACGTTCTATGGCGCGCGTTCGCCCCACGGCAACTACTGGGAGGTTGCGACCACATTCCGCCCCAACCGCATCGCTCCGCTTATTCCCGTAAGCATGATTAATCCCGATGCCGTTGACGCGCTCGGCTTGGTCAACAACTCCAACAACCTTCAGGACGGTTACTTCCTCGCCGGCAGCAAGATTGATCCCACCAACATCTTTGCCGATTATCTTGCCAAAGGCTATTCCAAGTTCACAAGCCGTCAGTTCCAGTTTGACGCCGGTGTGAATCTCGACCTTTCAATGCTCACCAAAGGCTTGACTTTCGCCACCCGCTTCTCGGTTGACTATGCTACCTCCTACAACACAAGCTATACCGACACCTACGCTACCTTCATCCCCGTGTGGAGCAACTTCAACGGCAAGGAGGAGATAACCTCAATCGAAATCGAGGGTAAGGACGAGCACACCGGCGTGCAGAATGTGTCAGGCTCCGCAAGCCGCCAGACTCTCTCTTGGTCGGGTCAGTTTGACTACAACCGCACCTTTGCCGATGTTCACAACTTCCACGCCCTTGCACTGGCTGCCGGCTGGCAGCGCACCATCGCCGGTGAGTATCACCGCATAAGCAGCGCCAATATCGGTTTTGAAGTAGACTACAACTACGACCGCCGTTACTATGCCGACCTCTCTCTCGTGGGTCTGCACTCGGCCAAGCTCGCCCCCGGTCACCGTCAGGGCTGGTCGCCCTCCGCGACACTCGGCTGGCGCATCTCGCAGGAAGAGTTCCTCAAAGACAATCCTGTCGTGGACAACCTCATGCTGTCGGTTTCGGTAGCCGACGTGAAGTCTGACATGGACATCCCCGGTTTCTACCTCTATGCCACCCAGTTCACTACCGGCGGATGGTATTCTTGGGGCGGTTCGGGCGGTCAGGCAGCGGCCTATCCCGCACGTGGCGGCAATCCCGGACTCGGCTATGTGTCGCGCAAGGAGTTTACCGCATCGGTGCGCAGCACGCTGTTCAACAATCTTCTTGACGTGAACGCGCAGTTCTTCACCTATAAGATGGACGGACTTGTCATCAACAACTCGTCCAAGTTCCCGACATTCTTCTCGACCTATTATCCCGCTTCTTCTCTCGCCACTTATCTTAACTACAACGCCAATACCCGCACCGGTTTTGACTTCGGCGTCAATCTGAAGAAGACGGTAGGGGAGGTCGACCTGAAGATGGGTGTTACCGGCACCTACTATAAGACAAAGGCATCCAAGCGCGATGAGACTTACGAGTATGACTACCAGTATCGTCAGGGCAAGAACATCGACGGCATCTGGGGTTACCGTTGCCTCGGTTTCTTCGCTACCGATGAGGAGGCTGCCGCTGTCGACCAGTCGGCCCTCGGAAGCTCGGGCCTGAAAGCCGGCGACCTCAAGTATGCCGACATTAACGACGACGGCAAGATTGACCAGAACGACCAAGTCGAGCTCGCACGCGGCGGCTGGTATGGGGCGCCCTTCTTCATGGGTGTCAACCTGTCGGCAAGCTGGAAGGGTTTCACCCTCTTTGTGCACGGTCTCGGCAACTTCGGCGGACATGCTCTGCTCAACGATAACTCTTACTATAAGATGGTCGGCGACAACAAGTATTCGGCTATGGCACGCGACCGCTGGACTCCGGCCACTGCCGCTACAGCTACAATGCCCCGCCTGACAACCACCAACGGCGCCAACAACTATGTGGCCTCCGACTTCTGGCTCTACAGCACTGACCGTTTCGATATCGACAAGATACAGCTTACCTACGACTTCCCGTCGTCAATCATCCACGGCATCGTCAAGGGTCTGCAGGTATATGTCAGCGGCGATGACCTGTTTACCATCGGTAAAAACCGCAGAATTTTGGAAATGAACGTAGGCAGTGCTCCTCAGTCTCGTTTCTACAACATCGGTGCGAAAGTAACATTCTAAATAAGTAAAGATGAAAAATATAGCAAAATATATTGCCGTTGCCTCTCTTGTATTCTCGGCTTGGGCGTGTGACGACCTCTTTGAACCGGCCATTGAGAATATCATGGACGAGAACAAACTGGATACCGACCCCCGTTTTGTCGACCAAGTCCTCGGCAGCGCTTACATCCTGATGCCTTATCCTTCGGTGACCGGCGAAAACAATGCCGAAAACCGCAATGATGTGGCTACCGACGATGCTGTCTCCAACAATATCAACAGCGCCTACCTCACTATGGCTACCGGCGGCTGGACTGCGCGTACAGGCAAGTCGGTCGACAACTGGCGCGACCGCAACGCCTCGATACAGTTTGTAAACCTCGTGCTCAAGCATGTCGACAATGCCGTCTATGCCAAAGAGGAGGTGACCAACAACATGTTCCGCGACCGTCTTAAAGGCGAGGCCTACGGCCTTCGCGCACTCAACATGTACTTCCTGCTGCAGAACTATGCGGGAGTCAGCGCTTCGGGCGAGCTCCTCGGTGTGCACATCTGGACCGAACCCTACACTGCCGAGACCGACATGAACGTGCCCCGCAACACTTTTGCAGAGTGCATGACTCAGTTGCTCGATGATGTCAAGAAGGCTTCGGAACTGCTCCCCTACGAGTATGCCGATGCAGGCTCTTTGGCCGATGTTCCTGCCAAATATCAGGCTGCCGGCGCCACTCTTGACGCCTACAACCGCGTATTCGGCGCGTCGACCTTCCTGCGCATGTCGGGCCGTATCGCTCAGGCTATCGGCGCACAGGCTGCCCTGCTTGCCGCAAGCCCCGCCTTCAGCAACGGTTCGGGTGTGACTTGGAAGATGGCCGCTAATCAGGCTGCCGCAGTGCTCGACTACATCGGCGGCCCCGCCGGACTGGCCAAGAACGGTCACATCTGGTACAGCGACTCGGAAGTCGGCAACACTCCTACCGAGATAGTGAGCCATCCCGAGGTGCTCTGGCGCAGCCGCTACGGTGAAAACTCCGATATAGAGAAAGAGTGCTTCCCGCCGTCGCTCTACGGCAACGGCCGCATCAACCCCACTCAGAACCTCGTGGATGCTTTCCCGATGGCCAACGGTTATCCTATCACCGAGACCGCCGGCAATTATGACCCGGCCAATCCCTATGCCAACCGTGACCCGCGTCTGGCCCTCTATATCGTCACCAACGGTTCTACCCTCGGCATCAACGGCTCGGTCATCAACACCGGCACCGACGCCGCCAACAACGACGGTATAAACAAGGAGTCGGGACACTCGACCCGCACCGGCTACTACATGCGCAAGCTGCTCCGCAACGATGCGAGCCCCGATCCCACGAGCACGGTCAACAAGAACCACGCCACTACCTACATCCGCTACACCGAGATATTCCTTGACTACGCCGAGGCTGCCAACGAAGCATGGGGCCCCACTCGCAGCGGCAGTCACGGCTACTCGGCCTATGATGTAATCAAGGCTATCCGCGCCCGCGCTCTCGGCGACGGTGTAAAGGACGGCGACCCCTACCTTGAGTCAATCAAGGGCGACCAGAATAAGATGCGCGAGCTCATTCGCAACGAGCGTCGTCTCGAGCTTTGCTTCGAGGGTGCGCGCTTCTGGGACCTCCGCCGCTGGAACGCCGACCTCAACGCTACCGCCAAAGGTGTGTCAATCAGCGGTACCTCCTACAACTACATCGATGTCGAGAACCGCGATTACAAGGACTATATGATTTACGGACCGCTTCCTTACGACGATGTGCTTAAATTCAGCAACATCGAGCAGAACCGAGGATGGTAAATTTTAATTCTAAAATGGAAAAAATAAATATGAAATACATTAAAACCTGCGTGATTACCGGACTGGGTGCCCTTCTCGCCATAGGAGCCTCTTCCTGTAAGAACGAAGACAAAGACTGGCCTGACTTTGAAGGAGGCGTGACCGCTTATTTTGCCAATCAATATCCCGCGAAATGCATCACTATCGGCGAGGACCCGCAGCAAGACAACTCGCTCGACAACGAGCACAAGTGCATGATTTTTGCAACTCATGCCGGTGCCTACAAGTCGCGCGACCTCAGGATTGAGGTTGTTGTCGACCCTACTTTGGCCGACAATCTCACCTTCCCCGACGGCTCGCCCGTTAAAGTCATGCCCACAAGCTACTACTCGCTGGAGTCTGATATACTCACCAAGCGTAAGGACTACCTGTTTGGCACCACTGTGTCGCTGACCGACGCATTCTTTGCCGACCCCGACGCTATCAAGAACACCTATGTGATACCCTTGCGTATGGTCAATGCCATCGGCGCCGACCACATCCTCTCGGGTACTCCGATCGAGGGTGTCGAGAATCCCGCCCGCTGCGACGCTTCGGCATGGAGCGTGCAGCCTAAGGACTACATCCTTTATTGCGTGAAATATATCAACAAGTGGCATGCAAGCTATGCCCGCCGCGGTATCGACAAGATTACCGAAAACGGCACCACCACCACCAATGTGCGCCACAAACAATATGTGGAGTATGACGAAGTGGTCTTCCTGACTACCAAGTCGCTCAACGAGGCTGTGTTCAAGGTGTCGACTGTTGTGCCCGACGGCGAGTCGCTCAAGACTTTGACCTGCGACATGGTGCTTAGCTTCAACGGCGACGAGTGTACTATATCTTCAGCCACTCCCGGCATCACCGCTTCCGGAACCGGAAAGTATGTCAAGGATGGTGAGAAGAAAAGCTTGAACAACCAAGACTGCGACGGACTCTATCTTGATTACAACATCAACTTCGGTGTACGTCAGTTTGCTACCGCCGATACTCTCGTATTGCGCGCTCGCGATGTCAAGGCCGAGCTTAACTATAATCCCACTTATAACAAATAAAAAGTGATATGAAAGATTATAAGAAACTGATATGGGCGTTGCCGGTCGTTACAGCGATGACGGGGTGTACCGATTTTATCGATAACACCGACTACACCGTCGACAAGCCCGAAAATATAGCCCAATACGAATATCTTAATTCCTACGGCACACTTAAGTCTTACATAGATCGCGGAGCTCATTCCGGTTTCCTTCTGGGAACCGGCGTGAGTGCCGACGATTACCTCAAGAGAACGGGTGTGTTCCTGCTCACCAACTCCAACTTCGACCAAGTTACTACGGGCAATGCCATGAAGTATGCCTCGATAGTAAATGACAAGGGCGAGATGGACTTCGGCAAAGTGCGCGATTTCGTATCGGCGGCTACCGAAGCCGGTCTTGAAGTCTATGGTCACACTCTCTGCTGGCATGAACAGCAGACCGTGAAGTGGCTCAACTCTCTGATTAAGGATAAGGAGCTTGAGATTGATCCTAACGAGAAGGTGGAAAAAGAGGATTATGTCATGGATTATTCTACTGCTTCATCTTACAATTTCTGGGCTCCAGATGACGTTAAGCCAAACATTACGATAAATAAAGCAGAGGGTTGTTTTGAACTTGTAAACGAATCTGCTATTGACAATTGGAAGGTCCAATATCATGTAGCCGACGGACTTCCGATTGAAAAAGGAAAATCGTACAGGCTTAAAGTGATGGCCCGTGGTACCGGTGAAGGTACGATGGAAGGTAAAGTCGGTGATTGGGGAGGCGGATCAAATGTCCGTGTTTCATTCGGTACTGAATGGGAAGAACAAGTAATCGACTTTACATCGGCTACCGACGGTGGCTTTGTATTATTGCAGTCCGGACAATTTGTAGGTACTATTCAAATCAAGTATGTGAAAATCACACATCTTGAGACTCCTGCAATAGCGATTCCCGTGCCTGTATGGGAGCCTGATTTCGCTACTGTAGAGAATAAAGATGACGCTATCATGGGATGGGGTAACAACTCTACCCGTAAAGTAGTCAACAATATTCTTGAAATGACCAATCCATCGGCGGTGAATTCGTGGGAAGCACAGGCCGGAAAGGACTTTGACAAGCCTTTTGAAGTCGGTACCAAATATTTCCTGAAGCTCAGGATAAAAGGTACTAAGGCCGGTAGCATTTCAGCCGGTTTCCAGAATCCTGATGGTTATAAGGGCTGTGGCGATTTCAATAGCATATCTATTACTACCGACTGGGAAGATGTACTTGTGTCGACAACATGTACCGGTGACGGTGCCGTGCGCTTCCTCTTCAGCTATGGAGCTTATGACGGTACAATATACATAGAGAGTCTAAGCCTGTATTATGAGAAATCGGCAAACGCCATACCTCTTACTACCGAGGAGAAAGCCGAGGTTCTTACTAACGAGATGGAACGTTGGGTCAAGGGTATGATGGAGGCTACCGAAGGCAAGGTTAAGGCTTGGGATGTTGTCAACGAGCCCCTTTCGGGCGGCGGTGGATGGCCTTATCCGATGCAGTCGGCTTCTACTGCTACCGATGACACTTCAAACCGCTTCTACTGGCAGGATTATCTCGGTGACAACTACGTACGTGTTCCCATCAAGTTTGCCCGCAAGTATTTTGCTGAAAACGGAGGAAATCCCGCTGACCTGAAGCTCTTTATCAACGACTATAATCTTGAGTCGGACTGGGATGACAACGGTAAGGTCAAGAGCCTCGTTGAGTGGATAACCCGTTGGGAAAGCGACGGCGAGACTGTCATAGACGGTATCGGTACTCAGATGCACGTATCGTACTATATGAACCCCGAGACACAGGCAAGCAAGGAGGAGCATATAGTCAAGATGTTTGAGATACTTGCCGCTTCAGGCAAACTGATACGCATTACCGAGCTCGACATGGTTATATGCGATGCCAAAGGCAAGGACATATTGACTAAGGACGTGACTTTCGAGCAGCATCAGGCTATGGCCGAGTTCTATAAGTTCATTGTAGAGAAGTATTTCGAAATCATTCCTGCCGCTCAGCAGTACGGCATCTGCGCTTGGGCGCAGACCGACAGCCCCGAGGGTAGCGGATGGCGTCCCGGACAGCCTATCGGACTCTGGAACAGCAATCTCGAACGTAAGCCCGCCTACGGTGGCTTCTGCGACGGACTTGCAGGTAAATAAAGGAAATATATAATTTTTGATTAAAAAGAAAAAAGTATCATCTTAACGATTGATATTAATTTGTGTATTTCATGAGAATATGGACGCCGGGAGGCGTCCATATTTGTTTAAAAACAGAAAAATAAGAATAATTATGCGATTATTTAAAGTCTTGATATTGCTGTTGGCGGCTGTCGTGCCTGCCACGGCGCAAAATCCTGATTTTCACATTTATCTGTGTCTCGGGCAGTCCAACATGGAGGGTAACGCTGCTGTGGAGCCTGTGGATACGGTCGATGTGCCCGGACGGTTTAAAATGATGGCCGCGGTTGACTTCCCCGACAAGGGCCGCAAGAAAGGCATGTGGTACACGGCCGTGCCGCCGCTCGTAAGGCACTACACCGGTCTGACCCCGATGGACTACTTCGGGCGTACTATGGTCGACAGTCTGCCCGACAACGTCACTGTGGGCGTGGTGGCCGTGGCCATAGGCGGATGCCGCATAGAGCACCTGTCAAAGGATTTCGACCCCGCTTCGCTGAAAGATGAGCCGGAGTGGCTTCGCAATTTCATGAAAGAGTATGACAATCACCCTTATACGCGGCTTGTAGAGTGTGCCAAGGCCGCTTGCCGCGACGGTGTCATAAAGGGTATACTTCTGCATCAGGGCGAGTCAAACAGCGGCGACCCTTCGTGGCCGTCGAAGGTGAGGAAGCTGTATGACGACCTTATCGGTGATCTCGGGCTCGACCCGGCGCAGGTGCCGTTGCTTGCCGGTGAACTGGTGGCCACGGAGCAGGGTGGAAAGTGCGGCGGCATGAACGCCATAATAGCCACACTTCCCGATGTCATACCGGGTGCCAAGGTCGTATCCTCCGAAGGTCTCGGCCAGCGTGGCGACGGGCTGCACTTCACGGCGGAGTCGTATCGCGAGCTCGGACGCCGCTATGCCCGCGAGGCTCTTGCTCCGCGCCGATAGCGGACCGATGCTGAACCACGGCCAATGTAAAAACACAGTCGTGATTTAAGCGGGGGTTACATGTCAAGACCCATATGTTACATAACATATTTATGGTGCGTGTGTTTTTGGCTATCTTTGTTTGACCTTAACTTGAATAACCAAAATAAATTATAGTAATTATGAAACTAAGACTTATCTCATCCGCACTGACGGCGATAGCGTTGGCCTCATCGGCCGGAATGGCTGCGCAGGACAGGTTGTATGACAACAGCTTCCCGCTTTCCGACGTCACATTGCTTGATAGTCCGTTCCGTCATGCCATGGATCTTAATGTCGATGTGCTGCTTAAGTACGATACCGACCGGTTGCTCGCTCCCTATCTGAAAGCGGCGGGGCTGGCTCCGAAAGGGGAGAGCTTCAGCTGCTGGGACGGACTTGACGGGCATATAGGCGGACACTATCTGTCGGCTCTCGCCATCCACTACGCCGCTACCGGCAACGAAGCCCTGAAGGAGCGCATGGACTACATGCTCGGTCAGCTTGCCATGTGTGCCGTGGCCCGGGGCGACGGATATGTGGGCGGTGTACCCGGCGGCGATGACCTCTGGACCGCACTCCGCAGCGGCGACGAGAGCAAGATATGGAACTATTGGGTACCGTGGTATAACGTGCACAAGATGTATGCCGGACTGCGCGACAGTTGGGTCTACGCCGGCTCAAAGGTAGGACGCAACCTGTTTCTCGGCATGTGTGACTGGGGTATTGATGTCATAGCAAACCTGTCTGACGAGCGCATGGAGGCTATGCTCGGCAACGAGTTCGGCGGCATGAACGAAGTGTATGCCGACGCTTATGCCATGACCGGCGACAAAAAGTATCTTGACGCCGCGCGCCGCTTTACCCATCACTGGCTCTTTGACAGTATGCTTGCCGGGGTTGACAATCTCGACAACAGACATGCCAATACGCAGGTGCCGAAAGTGGTCGGTTTCCAGCGTGTGGCCGAGCTTGCCGATGACGCCGATTATGCCAAGGCTTCCGAGTTTTTCTGGAGTACTGTGGTTAACAACCGTTCGCTGTCGATAGGCGGCAACAGCCGTCGCGAGCACTTTGCCGCGGCAAGCGATGCCAAGAGCTATGTCGATGACCGAGAGGGTCCGGAGTCGTGCAACACCAACAATATGCTCAAACTTACCGAGGGACTGTTCCGCATGTCGCCCGAAGCCCGCTATGCCGACTTCTATGAGCGTGCTTTGTACAATCACATACTGTCGACCCAGCATCCCCGCCACGGCGGCTATGTATACTTTACTTCGGCCCGTCCCGGGCATTACCGCGTGTATTCACAGCCCAACAGCGCCATGTGGTGCTGCGTGGGCACCGGTATGGAGAACCACGGAAAATACGGACAGTTCATCTACACCCATACGGGCGATTCTCTGTGGGTAAACCTTTTCATACCTTCGGTCCTTGACTGGAAAGAAAAGGGGGTCAAGCTGACTCAGCGCAACGACTATCCGGTCAACGGAGCGACAGAGTTTACGGTCAATACTCCGGAGCCGCGTAATTTCAGTCTTATGCTGCGTCATCCCGGATGGTGCGACGCCGTGACTGTCAAAGTCAACGGCAAGCCGGTAAAGACACTTTCCAAGCCGTCATCTTACATAGCTCTCAACCGAGAGTGGAATGACGGCGACGTCGTTACTCTCGATATGCCCATGAAAGTCACTGTCGAAGAACTTCCCAATCTGCCGAGCTATGTATCGATACTCCGCGGCCCCGTGGTGCTTGGAGCACGTCTCGAAGGCTTGGCGCCGACACCCCGTCTTGTGGCCGATGACAGCCGCTGGGCCCACATTGCGGGCGGCGAGCTTGTATCGGTTTTCGATACTCCGCTGCTCATAGGCGACCGTGGCCGGTTGCTCAAGAAGTTGCGTGCCATGCAGCCCGTCGGCGACGGTAAGTTTGCCTTCAAGGTACCGGGACTCTTTTCGGGCAAGTGGGCCGACATTGTGCTTGAACCGTTCTACAACATCCATGACTCGCGTTACATGCTCTACTGGCTGTCCATGACTCCGGCCAAATACAGGAATTATCTCGACAAGGCCCGGAAGGATGAGGAGATGCGTCTTGCTCTCGACCGCCGTACGGTCGATGCCGTAAACACCGGCGAGCAGCAGCCCGAGGCCGACCACTTCATGGAGAACAGGTCGTCATCGTCAGGCAACTACAACGGCGAGCCGTGGCGCGATGCCTCAAACGGCGGGTACTTCTCCTACAAAATGAAAACTTCAGGAGCCGACAATCTGCTGCTGCGTGTACGCTATTGGGGCAACGAGACCGGCAACCGCGACTTTGATATCTGCATCGATGACAAAGTGCTTGCTTCCGAGAATACCTCGGGCAAGTGGAAAAAAGATGAATTTGTCGATCAGGAGTATGCCATACCTTCCGAACTGACTGCGGGCAAGGAGTTTGTGACCGTAAAATTTCAAAGTAAGAAAAATAATGTGGCGGGAGGCATATTCCATGTGCGTCTTATCCGCCCTGAAAAATAATAAGTAATATAAGATAATCATGAACCTGAAAAAAATTGCCGCTGTGGCGGCCGTGTTCGGTGCTGTTTTTTCGGCCGGAGCACAAGACCCTATCATTCAGACCCGTTATACGGCTGATCCGGCACCGATGGTATATAATGACACTATTTTCCTTTATACCACTCATGACGAAGATGACGCCGACGGCTTCAAAATGCTTGACTGGCTGTTGTATACATCTACCGACATGGTCAACTGGACCGACCATGGCCCCGTAGCCTCGCTTCAGGACTTTTCGTGGCGCAGCCGCGACAACGGAGCATGGGCCGAGCAAGTTGTGGAGCGCAACGGTAAGTTCTACATGTATTGTCCGCTTCACGGCCACGGCATAGGTGTGCTTGTGTCTGACACTCCTTACGGACCGTTCAAGGATCCGCTGGGCAAACCGCTTGTATGGCAGAAAGAACATTGGTATGACATCGATCCGTCAGTGTATATCGATGATGACGGACAAGCCTATATGTATTGGGGCAATCCTATATTATATTATGTGAAGCTCAACGAGGACATGATATCCTATTCGGGCGACATAATGCAGCCCGGTACTCCCGACAAGTATCAGGAGGGACCGTGGTTCTACAAACGTGACGGCCGCTATTATCTGGCTTTCGCTTCGACCTGCTGTCCGGAGGGTATAGGTTACGCCATGAGCGACACTCCTACAGGTCCGTGGACAACTAAAGGCTATATAATGCGCCCGACAAAGCGCTCCAACGGCAATCACCCCGGCATAATCGAATATAAAGGCAAGTCATATGTGTTTGGTCTGAACTACGAAATATTGCGTCTGACTACCGACAAGCACCATGAGCGCCGTTCTGTAGGTGCTGCCGAGATGAAATATAATCCTGACGGAACTATTGTCGAAGTACCCTACTGGAAAGAAACCGTGCTTGAGCAGATAGAGCCGTTTAATCCTTATCGTAAGGTGCAGGCTGAGACTATGGCTTGGGGCTACGGACTTAAAACCGACAAGCTCGGTGAGCGCAACATGTATGTGCACGATGTGGACAACGGGGAGTACATCATGCTCCGTGGCGTGGACTTCGGCAAGAAAGGCGCAAAGAAGTTCACTGTCGACGCTTCATGCGTAAAGCCGGGCGGCATGATCGTATTGCGGCTTGATAAGGCCGACGGACCTGTGATAGGACGTGTTATGATCAGTCCTACAGGCTCGCTCGACAATTACAGTGAGTTTACCTGCAAGGTTAAAGAGGCAAAGGGCGTTCATGACCTTTATCTGTGCTTCTCAGGGAATGGCGATGATTTGTTTAACCTCGACAGCTGGAGCTTTAAGAAATAATTATGTTGAAAGTATTGATAAATTCCGCAGTATTTTGTTGGATTGCCGTTTCTGCGGCTACTGCGGCGAGGCCGGCCGAGACCAATGTGCCCGGCAACGAATATCCTATGGTCGATGCGTCAAGCCGTGTGCATTTTCGCATACATGCTCCGGAGAGCAAGTCGCTTGGTGTCGATATATGCGGCAAGAAGTATGATATGTCCAAGGACGAAGCCGGATTCTGGACTGTTGTCACCGACAGTCTCGCACCGGGCTTCCATTATTACTTCCTCATAGCCGACAACATGCGCGTCAATGATCCGGCGTCGTATACTTACTTCGGGTGTTGCCGCATGTCGAGCGGAATAGAGGTGCCCGAAGGACCGGAAGGCGATTATTATCGTCCGCAACAGGTTCCTCACGGACAGGTCCGTTCGTGCACTTACTACTCGGAGTCCACCGGAAAGTATCGTCGTTGCATGGTGTACACTCCCGCCGAATATGAGACATCCGGCGACAAACGCTATCCGGTGCTGTATCTTCAGCACGGCATGGGTGAGGATGAGACCGGCTGGAGCACTCAAGGCCATATGCAACATATCATGGACAATCTTATTGCCGATGGTAAGTGTGTGCCTATGCTGGTGGTAATGGACAGCGGCGACGTTCAGGCTCCGTTTATTCCCCGTAAAGGCAAGGATGTCAATGAAGAGCGTGCATTGTACGGTTCGTCATTCTATGACGTGATAATGAAAGACCTTATACCCATGGTCGACTCGACTTTCAGAACGGTCGATGACCGGCAGTCGCGTGCTATGGCGGGATTGTCGTGGGGCGGTTTTCAGACATTCAATACCGCGCTTAATAATCTTGACAAATTTTCTTACATAGGCGGCTTCAGCGGCGCCATATTCGGCCTTGACGTAAAAACGTGCTACAACGGAGTATTTGCCGATGCCGACAAATTTAACAAGGATGTCAACTATATGTTCTTGGGTTGCGGAACAGAGGAGAATATGGGCACCGAAGGCTTGGTCAATTCTCTGCGTGGTCTCGGCATAGAGGTGGATTACTATATATCGCAGGGTACAGCCCACGAGTGGCTGACTTGGCGTCGTTGTCTGAAGGAGTTTGTGCCGCATCTTTTTAAATCCGATAAATAAATCAACAGATAATAATTATGAGACTTTTAACAGCGATAGCATCATTAGCGGCGGGTGCCGGACTCTTGTCGGCACAGAACCCTATTGTACAGACAAAGTATACAACCGACCCGGCTCCTATGGTACATAACGATACATTGTACGTATATACCGGCCATGACGAGAAGGGCGCCGATTTCTTCTGGATGCAGGAGTGGCGCATATATTCGACTACCGATATGGTCAACTGGACCGATCACGGTTCACCCTTGGCCATTGAGGACTTTTCATGGGGCGATGACCGTGCGTGGGCGCCGCAGTGTATAGAACGCAACGGTAAGTTCTATTTTTATGTACCGCTGCACTCCAAGCTGTCGGGTACGATGGCCATAGGTGTTGCCGTCGGCGATTCTCCTACAGGTCCGTTCAAAGACGCGCTGGGAAAGCCGTTGGCTGACGGAAGCTGGGACTATATTGACCCGACTGTATTCATCGACGATGACGGGCAAGCCTATCTCTTCTGGGGCAATCCGCGTATATATTATGTGAAACTTAATGAAGATATGGTGTCTTTTGATGGCGAGATACAGAGTATAGAGCAGACAGTGGAAGGATTTGGCGCACCTGACATGAAAAAGAGGGAAAAAGATGTGAAATACAAGGACTGCTACACCGAAGGGCCGTGGTTCTTCAAGCGCGACGGTAAATATTATCTTATGTACGCGGCTGGAGGAGTTCCGGAGCATATCGCTTATTCTATGAGCGACAATCCCGAGGGGCCGTGGAAGTATATGGGTGAGATAATGCCGTTGCAGGATACCGGCTCGTTCACAAACCATGCAGGTGTCGTGAACTACAAGGGCAACGACTATTTCTTCTACCATACCGGAAAACTACCCGGCGGTGGCGGATTCGGCCGCAGTGTTGCCGTGGAGCAGTTCAAGTACAATCCTGACGGTACTTTCCCGATTATCAATGCTACCGACGAGGGTGTCAAGCCTATAGCCACGTTCAATCCGTATCGTCGTGTCGAGGCGGAGACTATGGCTTTCTCTTCAGGAGTGGATACGGAGTCCAACGACAAGACCGGTGTATATGTGTCGGATATTCACAACGGCGACTGGATAAAGGTACGCAATGTCGACCTCGGAAAGACCGGCCCGCGTAAAGTCAGCGCTTCGCTTGCAAGCGCTCTGCGCGGCGGCTCTATTGACGTGTGTCTTGACAGTATAGGCGGTCCGGTCATTGCTACACTGGACATAGCTCACACCGGCGGATGGGAAGACTGGAAGCTCTTTGAAGCTCCGGTAAAAGAAGCTGCTACAGGTGTACATGACATATATTTCGTATTCAAAGGACGCAAAGGACCCAAACTCTTCAACTTCGACTACTGGTCATTTGAATGACAACACCGTAAATGCACAAGCATGAATATTCATGCCGGTGAGCGTTTATGACAGAAACCGCGGCTCCAGAAACCGTGGTTTCTGTTTTTAATAAGCGCGCGGTACGAAAATATGTATAAACATCAGATTTTAATGTGCAAATTATGTCGTTTGTTAATGTTCAGACGCTAATTTTGTAGAAAGAAAAAATGATTAACCATGTAAACATAGCTAAGAATGAGAACGATTTTTATCGCGTTTTTTGCATTTTTATTATTACTGTCCGCTAAACTTTTT
>LUJO01000042.1:0-128019 GCA_001689405.1 Candidatus Homeothermus arabinoxylanisolvens
GATTTTCTGATTCGATATAACATATATTTTTATGAATTTAAGGTAATATAGGATTTATATTCCTGCCATTATTCTGAATTCTGACGGCGTTATATCTAAAGATAGATACAAAATTTCGTATTGTGGCAATGCTATGTTTTTAACCGATATTATGGTCATATTCAGGATAAAGTTATTGTTTTCGCAAAGATAATTTATTCAAGGGAAATATCAGGCATTTGCGTATGATATAGTTGTATCTTAGTCCCTAAGTAAGGATTTGATTAAATATCTATAAAAGTGACATTGTGAAAAATAAGTAGTAACTTTGCGGCGACTATAAACCGATTATTATATGGACAGTCTGCTTCCGTTCGCATTTATTTGCTTGACGTCGTTTTTTACATTGACCAATCCGCTCGGCACCATGCCGGTATTCCTTTCGATGACCAAAGGCATTGACAATGAACAACGTGCGCGCATTGTCAAGCGTGCCACCATAGTGTCGTTTGTAATTCTCATCAGTTTTACCGTGTGCGGTCAGGTGCTGTTCAGCCTTTTCGGCATTTCGACCAACGGCTTCCGCATTGCCGCCGGCTTCATTATCATGAAGATCGGCTTTGACATGCTTCAGGCCAAGTATTCACATACGAAGCTGAAGGATGACGAGGTGAAAGTGTATGCCAACGACATATCGATAACTCCGCTGTCGATACCGATGCTGTGCGGCCCCGGGGCCATAGCCAACGGCATCATGCTCATGGAGAATGCCGCCACATGGGAGATGAAGGCCACGCTTATAGGCAGCATCGCCATCATATATCTGCTTACATACCTCATACTTCGGGCGTCGACACGGCTTGTGCCTATACTCGGCGAGACGGGCAACAACGTCATGATGCGTCTTATGGGACTGATACTTATGGTGATAGCCGTGGAGTGCTTCGTGGGAGGCCTGAAGCCTATAATGGTTGACATAATCAAGGCCGGCAACGGACTGTTATGATGTCAGTCACGCAGGTGTGACCTATGAAACTTACTGAAGGCACCGAACTGTTAGGGCTTATAAGGTCGGGTGGTGAACTTGACGGCCGCCGTAAGCTGCTCCTTACCGTGAAGCTGAGCGCTCCCGCTATTGTGGCGCAGCTGTCGTCGATAGTCATGCAGTTTATCGACGCATCGATGGTGGGGCATCTCGGTGCCGAGGCATCGGCTTCGATAGGTATCGTGTCGACCACCACATGGCTCTTTTGGGGCATGCTCACTGCGCTTGCCACCGGATTTTCGGTTCAGGTGGCCCATGCCATAGGAGCCGGCGAGCTTTCACGCGCGCGCTCCATATTTCGTCAGGCCATAACCTCGACGGTTGTGTTCAGCCTGTTGCTGGCCGCCGTAGGATGCGGCATAAGCGGCGGTCTGCCGCGATGGCTCGGGGGCGCCGATGACATATGTCACGACGCGAGTCTGTACTTCTTTGTGTTTGCACTGTTTCTTCCCGCTCTGCAGCTCAACTTCTTGGGCGGGGCCATGCTGCGTTGCAGCGGCAACATGCACGTGCCGAGTCTGCTCAACATGTTCATGTGTGTCATGGATGTGGTGTTTAATTTCTTTCTGATATTTCCGGCACGCGATATCGACATATTCGGTGTGGGCATGTTCATGCCCGGCGCCGGTCTCGGAGTGCTCGGAGCCGCGCTCGGCACCGTTTTTGCCGAGACAGTGACGGCCGTGCTTATGATGTGGTATGCATGTGCGTGTTCCAAAGAGCTCGCCATAGCGGGAGAGAAGGGCGTATTCCGTCCCCGGCGCGACTGTCTGCGCAAGGCGGCGCGTATATCGCTTCCCATGGGAGCGGAGCATGCCGTGCTGTGCAGCGCACAGATATTTCTTACGGTCATCGTGGCCCCGCTCGGCACCTTCGCCATAGCCGCCAATGCCTTTGCCATAACAGCCGAGAGTCTGTGCTATATGCCGGGCTACGGCATAGCCGACGCCGCCACCACGCTTGTGGGGCAGAGCCTCGGAGCGGGGCGTCGCGAGCTTACCCGCAGTTTCGCTTGGATATCGGTGTGGCTCGGTATCGGGGTCATGACTGTCATGGGCATAATTATGTATGTGGCCGCTCCGTTGATAATGGGCATAATGACTGCCGTGGAGCCGATAAGAGAACTCGGCGCCGCCGCATTGAGGATCGAGGCGTTCGCCGAGCCTATGTTTGCGGCGTCGATAGTGGCTTACGGCGTTTTTGTGGGAGCGGGTGACACTCTTGTGCCGAGTGTCATGAACCTCGGCAGCATGTGGGTCGTGCGCATCACTCTGGCAGCTCTGCTTGCTCCTGTCATGGGGCTTCAGGGCGTATGGCTGGCTATGTGTATCGAATTGTGCTTCCGCGGAGCCATATTTCTTGTGCGCCTGCGCTACGGAAACTGGATGAAGCGTTTATGACCCGGCGTAACCATGCGAAAATGGTATGTACTCGGGTAAAAATGGTAATCGTACATAGGACCGGAACTTGTAATTTTGTACCCTACGAAAAAATATACAATACTAAATGATATGGAACTTATAAAGGATAGAGAGTTTGGCGGCGAACGTCCGTTGTTCGCATCACACGGCCTGATACTTGAGAATGTCACTGTACATGCCGGCGAGTCGGCTGTCAAGGAGTGCAGCGACATTACGGCTGTCAACTGCCGGTTTGAGGGCAAGTATCCGTTCTGGCATGTCGACGGTTTTGTTATAAAAAACTGTCTGTTCACTTCGGGAGCGCGTGCGGCGCTGTGGTATTCGCGCGGGCTTCAGATGAGCGACACTCTTGTAGAAGCACCGAAAATGTTTCGCGAGATGGACGGCATAAGTCTCGAAAACGTGACTATACCTGATGCGCAGGAGACATTGTGGCACTGCCGCAACGTGAAGTTGCGCGACGTGCGTGTCGACAATGCCGACTACCTGTTCATGCACAGCGAGAATATCGACATAGACCGTTATGTGCAGAACGGCAATTACTCATTTCAGTACTGCCGCAATGTCATCATACGCAATGCGGTCATAAACTCCAAAGATGCCTTCTGGGGCACCGAGAATGTCACTGTCATAGACTCGGAGATACACGGAGAGTATCTCGGCTGGCATTCGCGCAACCTGCATCTTGTAAACTGCCGCATATCAGGCACGCAGGCATTGTGCTATGCGAGCGGACTCGTCATGGAGAACTGCACTATGGATGCCGATGCCGACCTCTGTTTCGAGTACAGCACCGTCGATGCACGTATTGCCGGTCATGTGACAAGTGTGAAAAATCCCGCTTCGGGACATATTGTAGCCGACAGCATAGGCGAAATCATCCTTGACGGCAACATAAAGGCACCCGCCGACTGTGTAATCGATACAAGAAAGTAACTATGCGCTATGACTTTGACAAACCGATAGTACGGCGCGGTTCAGGCTCATACAAATGGGATAGCGCGGCCGACCGCGATATGCTGCCCATGTGGGTGGCCGACATGGACTTCCGTACGGCTCCGGCTGTCATCGACGCGCTCCGCCGCAGGGTGGAGCATGGCGTTTTCGGCTATACGCTGGTGCCTGACGGGTACTACAAGGCTGTCATTGACTGGTTTGGCCGGCGACATGGGTTGGAGTTGGAGCGTGAGTGGTTCATATATACGTCGGGAGTGGTGCCGGCTGTATCGGCCATCATAAAGGCGCTGGCTTCGCCGGGCGCCGGCGTGCTTCTGTTGACTCCCGTATATAATTGCTTCTTCTCGTCGATAAGAAACAATGGCTGTCATGCAGTGGAGAGCGCACTTCTGTATGATGACGGAACGTATACGATAGACTTCGATGACTTCGAGCGCAAGGCTGCCGGCAATGATGTAAAGCTGTTTTTGTTGTGCAATCCTCATAATCCCGGAGGCAGGGTGTGGAGTGCCGGTGAATTGCGCCGTCTCGGCGACATATGCCGGCGTCACGGAGTCATCGTCGTGGCCGACGAGATACACTGCGAGCTTGTGTTTCCCGGCTATCGCTACGTGCCTTTCGCTTCTTTAGGACCGGAGTATCGTGACAATTCGGTGACCTGTGTGTCGCCGAGCAAAGCGTTCAATATAGCCGGACTTCAGATAGCCAACATCATAGTGTCCGATGCAGCGAGGCGTGCGTTGATAGACAAAGCCATAAACGTCAATGAGGTGTGCGATGTCAATCCTTTCGGCGTGGAGGCGCTCATGGCGGCATATAACGAGGGCGGTGAGTGGCTTGACCGGCTGGTGGAGTACCTGTACGGCAATTACAGGTATCTTAAGGATTATATGGAGAGCCGATTTCCGGAGCTTACTGTCACTCGGCTTGAGGGAACATACCTCGCATGGATCGACTGCCGGGCGCTCAAAGTCGCGTCATCCTGCATTGAGGAGAGCCTGAAGAGCGAAGTGCATCTGTGGATAAACGGCGGCACTCATTACGGTGAGGCCGGCGAGGGCTTTGTACGCATAAATTTTGCCTGTCCGCGCAGTGTTCTCGCTTCGGGACTCGACCGATTCGCCCGTTGGCTCACTTGCCATATGGACTTTGGGCGTCAATGATTTTTCTGATGTATAAAAAACGGAGCCGCACTTACATTGTGCAGCTCCGTTTTTGTTATGTGACATGTCAATCGGTTGTCAGCTCTGCATACGGTTGAGGGTCTGCAGCAGTTCGGCGCTCAGGGCGGCGGGGAGGTCGTCGCGCTTGAGCATGCGCCGGCAGAAGTCTATGATTTCCTGTCGGCGTACGGAGTGGTTGAACCATCCGAGAGCCTCGGCCATAGTCACGCGTACGGCATCTGAATTTGTCGGGTCTTCGATTATATTCAGATATAGGTCAAGATGAGGATGGTAGGGGTTGTTGCGCACAAAGCGTATGGATGACATGCGTTTGTCGTCGCTGAGCGTCGTGTCGGCTATCTCGTCGTTAGTACGTTTGACAAAATTTTCATGGGTTCTTCTGAGTCCTTTTATCACCCGTTCTTTTTCAGCCTCGGCGTTGTAGCGGTTGGCTGACGCGTAGTAGTCATTGACTGCGGCAACTACATCATCGAGGGGGAATAACGACAGTGAGTTGCTGGCGTTGTAAGCGGCACGTGCACGCTCGTTTCCGTCGATGTACAGGAATATGAGCGCGGGCAGCAGCGACTTGTCGCCTATGTTGCCTGCATGGTCGGCGCATAGACGGGCCACGAGCTCATACGGGTCGTTGACTCCGAGTTTTACAGCCTCCGTGAAGTCTGCATTGTTGTAGCGGCTAAGTAGTTTTACAGCCTCCATGCGCACGGTGTTGAAAGGCGATGTGCGGTATACTTCCAGCAGCATGGGCGACATGGTGCGGTCCGTGTCGGCATCGGCAAGCATGCGCAGTGCCAGTGACTGTACATCGGCATAGGGCGAGTCGAGCAGGCCTTTCCAATAGGCGGTGTCGTTCTTGCGCAGCGTGGCGTCGGCCGACATCGTGTTGGCTTCCACCGGGGCGAAGCGTAGGGTGGGGTCGCCCATCAGGTGTCCTTCAAGTGTGGCTACAAGGCGGTTGTACTGTCCTACGCGCATGCCGTGAGAGAGCAGACCTATCATTTCAATCGTCCAGCGGTCCTGCAGTACGTTGCGGGTGTTGCCCTGCGCGGCGAGTGTGCCTCCGTCATTGAACAGATATTCGCCGGCTATATAGTCGTCCTCGTGGAAGGAGCCGTTGTAGCATGCGTCAAACATGACAACCTTGGGCCATGTGGTGCGGTTGTGGAAGTCCTCGGCCTCGATGTTGATCTCGCTGCTCTCTATGGAGTCCTTGCGCCAGTATTCGGGGTCGTTAAGGTCCTTGAAAAAGTCATTGTTAAGTGCATACTCTTTGGCAAAGGCCTCGATGACCTCGTTTTCGGGATTGCCCTTCTTTATGGCGCGGCGCACTCGTGAATATATCGAATTCTTAAGCAGCTCGTAACGGTCGTTGTCGCCTATGGCCGGTTTGCTGCCGTTTATGTACTGGGTCGTGGGCGCTCCGTGTTCATGAAACATGAACAGGTCGACTTCCGGACGCTGTAGTTCGTCAAAGAGTTTGTACTTCATGGGGTGTTTCATCCTGAAGTTCCAGTGCTTGAAGTCGGTGGCGGAGTTGAATGCGAGGGGGAAGTTCTCGCGATAAGCCTTCTCCTCGTCCATCCATGCTATGAGGCAGTCGGAGTTGTAGCCGTGGCCGTTAAACGACACCACATGGTCAAGACGGTCATCCTTCATCGCTTCTTTGGCTTTGGCGGCTTTGTCGAGGAAGCGGCTTACAGCCTGATATTTGTCACCGCCGCGCAGTTTCGGATAGCGTATGCGTGCCGAGTAAAAGGTCGGGTTCAACCGTTGGGGAGAGTCCTCGGTAAGTTCGTAATAGAACAGATGGGGCTGCTCTTCGTCCTGCTTGAGAAACCGGAAGTTCATGTCAAGACAGTCATAGAAGCGGTCGGAAGGCACCGATGATTCTATGAACGGGAATTTGTCCTCGTTCATCTTGAATGCGGTGGTCATGTGCTGGGCGTTTCTTACCATGGCCACGGGCACATCGCCCACGAGCACAATGCCCTCAAGACCGGGAGCCTCGTCGTATACTTTCTTTATGGCGTCCCTGACATCCTGCGGCGACTTCCAGTCATCGCGTACTATATAGGTAGCGAGGCCGTCGTTCTGTACGGCATCGCGGTAGCGCAGCATAGCGGGCTTTGTGGCTTGGTATGTGGCGTTGTCGGTTATTATGGCAAACGACACGGGTATGTCCTGTCGGGTCGGCTTTTCCACCACGGGAGCGGCAGTTGCGCCCAATGCGGCACATCCGAGCAGCAGTGTATATAAGAGTTTCATATCGTTAAATGCGGTTTTATTTAAGTCGGAAATAAGTACGTCGGGCCTCTTCCTTTATGGCTTTGGACGAGCCTGACGATTTACGCAGGCGGTCGCAGGCGGCCATTATCTCGTTGCGGCGGTATGACTTGTCGTACCATGCAAGGGCCTTGATCATGGCTATGCGCAGCTCCTCGTCCTCGGCGGGGTCTTCCATAAGTGCTATGTACTCGGGCAGCGAGGCATGGATGTTATTGTTGCGCAGACTGTTGGTGAATGCTATGCGCCATGTCTTGCTCGCGTTTTTGTCGAGTACGGTGGAGTCGCTCTCGGCGCGGTAGGCGTAGGCTTTGCGCAGTTTGTCGGCAAGTTCTCCCGACTTTCCGGCCAGTGCCTTGTCCACGGCTTCGGAGCTGAAGGCCCGCAGTATCATCTCGATGTTGAAGGCCACGCGCGCCGACTGGTTGTCGGCGAAGTATGCGTCGACAAGAACCGGCACATATTCGTCGTGACCCACGCGGCCCATCCAGTTGGCCGCTTTGCGTCGTATGAACTCGTTGGGGTCGTTGACGGCTTCGGCAAGCACTTGGTCAAAGTTGGCATCGCCCAGCTTCTCAAGCAGGCTTATGGCGGTGTAACGCTCCATGGCCGCGGGCGAGGTGAGGTATACTTCAAGCAGTATGGGCGATAGGCCCTTGTAGCCGTGACGCCACAGACGGTGCATGGCGAGGCTGCGTACGTCGGGGTGAGCGGCTTTGAGCAGTTCGAGCTCGGCCTTCTCGTTATAGGGCCGGCTGAGTATTGCGGTTATGTCGATGTCGTCGTACGAGGGCGCGAAGCGGAATGTCGGGTCGCCTATGATGTGGCTTTCGAGTATGTTGGTCTCCTGTGCCCAGTTGCCCACGCGGCCTCCGAGCCAGAGCAGCCCGAGCAGTTCGTTGGCCTGTTTGTCCTGAAGTACATTGACGCTGTTGGCGAATGTGGCCACGCATTTTCCGTCAGAGAATATGTAGCGGGCGGCTATGTTGTCGGGTTCGCGGAAGTCGCCGTTGTAGCATGCGTCAAATATGACCATGCGGCTGTTGGGGGCGGTCTCGGTTATGTCGGTCAGCACAAGGCCGCGGCGCAGGTCGCTCAGCGAGTCGGCTTTTATCGTCTCGGGTTTGTCGTATCCGGCCCACCAAGTGGAGTCAAGACCCATGCCGGCATACTTGCTGCTGAAATTGGCGAATTTGGCGGAGTCGCCTTTGCAACGCCGTGCCATGTAGCGCAGATACTCCTTGATAAGGTCTATGGCATCGTCGGCATATTCAACTTCGGGTGTGCCTGACAGATACTGACGTTCAGGCATGCCGTGCTCGTGGAATATCGACAGGTCGAGGTCCTCGCGGCGCAGCATGCTCATGACATCTTCCTTTGGATAGTCGCTGAAGTTGTAGCGCATGAAGCGTGCGCGGCCGGGAGCGGTGGGGGAGTCAAACGTACCCGGCATCTGCTGGCGTATGGTCAGTGCCTCCTGCGTCCACGCTGTAAGAGAATTGGAGTAAGAGCCCTCGCCCGTATAGGAGAAGAACTGGTCGAGTCTGTTGCCTGACTTGTGCTCCTTTACGGCTTTGTTGAAAAATTTCTTGATCTGTTCATGAGGTGCCTCGCCGTTTTCTATGGGTTTTACGCGGGCGGAGTAGATCTCGCATTTTATCTGTTGCGGAGAGTCGGCTGCGAGGTCGTAGTAGAAGAATGCCGGCTCTTCCTTATCCTGCTTCAGAAAGTCAAATTTCAGGTCGAAGTCGTCGTAGAAGCGGTCGGAGGGTACCGAAGAGTCGCGGAAAGGATACTTTTCCTCATCCATCTTGAACGCCGAGGTCATGTGCTGGGCCTTGCGTATCATGGGCACCGGTATGTCGCCTACAAATACCACGCCCTCCAGTTTATGCTTTTTATACAGGTTTTTTATTACTTTCTTTACTTCTTCAGGCGACTTCCAGTCATGGTGTACGATGAAGGTCGGGAGTTGTTCTCCGGCAAGTACGTCGCAATAGTTCTGCAGTTCGCCGGCACACGCCCGCCATGTGGGGGTGTCGGTGATTACTGCAAATGACGTATTGGTGATTTTGGCGGCCGGCTTGACAACGGTCTGTGCCTGAACACCCAGACACAGACCGCTTAAAGCCACACCACTGATTAATAATCGTAAGTTCATTAACGGTAATGTATGATTTATGTGGTTAGAAATTTACTCCTACAGAGAATAGTACGTTGTTACGGTGATTGAATATGTCGCCCGATGCTTTTGTGTAGCCGAACGACGCGCGTGCGAAGAAATTCATCTTCTGCGTTCTGCTGAACTGCTGTGAATATTCGGCCGATGCCCCGAGACGGTAGTAGTCGGTTGTCAGGTAGGCTTCATCCATTTCGGTGAGGCCGGTCACGGTCGGATACTCGGGATTGGCTCCTCCGTATACATATTCGCCCGACAGATTGTTGTTGTATCCTCCGTTGAGGCTTACGAGCAGACGGCGGCGCAATTGATTGCCGAGTTTGGCGTTGTAGCGGGCCGTGAGGTGCATGTACAGATTCTCGGAGTCCATCGATGACGCGGGCAGTATGTATTTGTCATCCTGCTTCACATAGTCTACTCCGGCATCCACGCGCCAAGCATACTCGGCGTCGCGGTTGCGCAGCAGCGAGTAGTCGGCCGACAGGCGGGTAGTCTTGTAGGTGGAGCGTACCGAATGGTATATGTCGACCCATCCCTGAAACGAGTCGGTGTTGTCGTATGTGCTCACATACTGTATGCCGTCCATATCGCGGAATTTGCCTTTCAGCGTCAGGAAGTTGCTCCAGTTTTTGCCGGTCAGGTGAGCGGTCAGGGCCGCTTCCCAGATGTGGTCGTTGACCGAGGCTTCCTTCTTGGGTACGTCGGGACTGCGGTCAAAGTTCTCCACACGGCGCGAGTAGTCGACGCTCGCGAGCAGGTTGATGCCTTGCGAGCGGTAGTTGTACTGCAGGCCGCCGCCGAGTTTCGTGCCGTGATAGTCGAGGCGCTCGCCGTCGCCTATCTGCTCCGAAGCCACTCCGAGACCATACAGTATGTAATAGGTCTGAGCTACGGTGACATTGATGTTCTCCATACGCGAGTCCTCTTTGAGCGAGCAGAACTGGAAGTTGGCGCCTATGCTGTTGCGGTCATCTATCTTGTAGACCACGCCGGGATTGATGTCGAGCTGGAAGTAGCGGGTGTCGACACGCGGGTCAAGCTGCTTGGCGGCAAGCGAGGCCTTGTATTTGCCTTCTACACCTATGGCGAGGCGGTCCCAATAAAACGGGGTGCCTACGCGGAATTTCATGTCGTAGTACTGGTTGCGCCATTCGCTCTGATGGGTGTCGGCCATGAAGAAGGGCATGCCGCGGTAGGGGTCGGTGATCGATGCGTTGAACGATGCGTCGTAGATGTTGCGCTGCTCGAAGTTGAACTCGCCCCATGCATAAGCGCTATTCAGGTTGAGGAAGCCCTCGCAGCCTACCAAGATGCTCTTCTCCTCGGCGCCCTGCTGCGGACGGTGGAAGTCGCCTTTCGTCATGTCGTAGCCTATGTTGACGAGCGAGTAGTTCTGCAGATTGTCGAGAGCCGCTCCGGCCGCGTTTGACGAGTGAAACCACAATTTCTGTTCTTTCAGCAGTTCAAGCGAGGCCGAGGTGTAGCCTTGTGCCGATACATGTGCCGAAGTCGCGCCTATCAGTATAGCGAGCGCGCCCGCTTTATATATGAAGTTACTCATTTTATTCATTGATTTAAACCAAGTTGTTTATTTTAGAGTATGATTCCATGCCGGCATCTTGGAGTGGCGGTGAAGCACCGGAGTTACGCCTACTTCAAAGTCGTCGGTTGTGTTGTTGCTGTCCTGATACAGGATGGCGCCGTTGGCTCCGTGGCCGTCACCTTCGAGTTTGCGGGTTATGCCCTTGTTGAGGTAGGCTCCGCCCATGGTGGCAAACCCTGCGTCAAGTATGGCGGGGATGTTTTTGGCGTCGACATACGATGCGTTGCGTATGCACTCTACGGCATCGACCACGTAGGTTACAGGCACTTTTGCCGCTATGCCGGCCCATTCGTTGGCCGCGTTCTTGGCCTGAAGCGACAGGTTGTTGACCGGATCCCATACTTCGTCGTCGGGAATACGGAATATGACATAGCCAGTACCGAATACCGAGGTCAGGTACTGCATGCCTGTCATCGTGGAGTTGCCGTCGTAGAATACGTGGATCATGTCTTCGGCCGGCTGGTCGGGATAGTTGACGTTGTTCATGTTGAACTCAAACTCGGCTGCCGAGCAGTCTACCGGTGAAGTGGGGTTGTAGATCTCCAGCTTGTGGTTGGCGGCAAACTGGGCTATGACACATGATTCGCCCGGCTGCAGCGGGTAGTCGGTGCCGTTGCCGGGCACTTTCCATACACGCTCTACATAGATGTACTTGTCGCCGTCCTCGCTCGGCCATACGGGACGTACCTTGTCGAAGTCGATAGTCTCGAGGTGGGCGAAGTGGAGTCCGTCAAGATACTGCACCTCGGTGGTGTTGTTGGCTATTTCGTAGAACTGGTCGCGGAAGTATGAGAATGCGTTGACCGGCTTGGAGCCGCAGTAATATATTTCGGAAAACACGAGGCTGCCCTTTACCGAGCCTTTCATGTCGACGGTGAGGGGCGCGCTTTCTATAAGTGACTTGTTGACCATGTTGCCGGCCACGATAAACTCCTGTCCGTCGGCATCATATCCTACACCCGAAATAAGTATGGTGTATATGCCGGGCACTATGTTTTCTATCGTCGTTGAGGCTCCGGTGAATGATTTTTCGTAATGAAGTCCTTCAATATAGTTGTCCATCTTGACGGTCATGTCGCCGAATGTTATGTCGCCGTCAGCACGGCCTCCGGTCTCTATAAGTGAGTTGAGGTCGAGGTCTATGGTCAGTCCGGCTACAGTGGGGGCGTCTGATGCCTCGTTGAACTGCCCGCAGGCAGCAAGCGTCAATGTCAGAAATGCTGATGTTATATAGTTTATAATCTTCATGATTCAATATGTGTTAAAGAGTCAGTGCAAGTTCTATACCGAAATAGAAGCGGTTGTTGAGCAGGGTGAATGAGCCGGGATAACGCTTCGATTCACGTCGCGGATAGCTGCGGAACATGTTGTTGGCGAAAAACGACACGCGCATCATGTCGCCGATTTCCTTAGTCACGTTGATGTTGAAGCAGAAGTAGGGGCTGTAACTCTCTTTTACTTCGAGAGGATGTGCCACATTGGTCTTAAGCAGATGGTTGAGACCGGCATCCTTTACATCCTGAACGGTGTTGAATTGTCCCTCTTCAAAGAATACGGGCTTGGCGTCATTCAGCGGTATGTATCCGATAGGAATTGTGTCGTTGCCGTATTTACCCCAGTCGGAGTCTTTCCATACGGTCTGGGCGGTAAGAGTCACGACAAAACCGATGCTTGGAAGGTTGTGGGTAATGCGCAGCGCTGTTGACAGGCGGTCGCTGTAAGAGTGGAGCGTGCCCGGTGCATAGATGGCTACATCGGTGCGCTTGTCAGCTGTTTTATCATTATTGGGTTCATAGAATGTATAGGAGCTGTTGTTGCTCTTATTGTGTATGTATAAACCGTTAAGCGATATGCTGGTATTGATTTTTTCGATACGGCCGAAGTTGAAGTCAAATTCTATACCTTTGGAAGTATAGTTTATGCAGTTGTCAGGCGTGTACCACGAAGACAGGACTGAATTGCTCGATTTGAGTTCGAGTTTGCCGTCGGCGTTACGCTCGTATTCGTTCCATACAAACGGCATGAATGTATCGAATGTCTTGTTGAGCGAGTAGCCGTTTTTAAGCTGCTCACGGAAGGCGGTTACGGAGAATGTCATCTGGCCGAATTTCATGTCGATGCCGGCTTCCGCTTTTCTGTTGGTGGCTATCTTCAGATTTTTGTTTGAAGAGTCATATACTTTGGTCGTGGTGATGATTGTTTTCTGGTCATCCGGAACTTTTGAACTTGTGGATTCATCGATATTCTTATATTCGAAGTAGGCCTGTTCGGGATGCAGATAGAGCATGGTGGGCATCTTTGCCGTTACGCCGTAGCCTCCGCGTATCCACACTTTGGAGGGGATAAGCTCGAATGAACCGTTGAAACGGGGCGATACCGTGCCGCCTACCTCCGATGCGTGGTCGTAACGCACACCGGCCTGAAGGCGCAGCTCGCGCAGACCGAGCTGCCATGTGAAGTTTTCTTCGGCAAATACACCGACTTGATTTATAAACGGTATGTCGCTGTAGTCGCGCGGACGATAAGATCCGTTGGCGGAAGTCACTTCACGTTGTGGCGGAGTCAGAGGGTCCCAAGTCTTGCCGTGGCCTACATTGCCGTCGGTACGGAAGTCGGCGCCGAAAAGTATGCGGTTGTTGATCATGCCTGTCTGCTTGAACAGTGTACCGACGACTTTCGCAAATACATTTACTTCACGTGAGTCTATATCGTAGCGCGAGAAATAATTGGCCGGCATGATGTAAGCGTAGTTATTGCGGTCGGCTTCCGTGAAGTTGGTTATCTTGTTGCCCTCGGCATCAAATATGTCCTGACCGGCAAAATTGGACAGGATTGTTCCGTCGGTTACTGTTGTTGAGTACGGCGTATTGTTTGATACGGCCATTTCCTGATAGAACGACTTCTTTGAGGCATAGGTGCCTGACACTACATAGCGCAGTGACTTAAGCCAGCCTTTGTTGATGTTCCACGTGCCGTTGGTGTTGAGGTTGAAGTTGTACTCCTCGCCTCGCGATGCACGTTTGTTGTCTACGTCGTCAGGATTGAGGTCGCGGGAGTCCTTTCCGTAGTAGAAATTAAACGATGTGTTGCTGTTGAAGTTGCGCCACAATTCCTTGGAGTACATTACTCTGGCCGAAAGACGCTGATACGTTCTGTATGACTCTACGGGATTGTTGGTGTTGTGGGCATAGTCGGCGTTTACGTTGAGCGCTCCGCGGTTTTGACCGAGAATGAAGCCTGTGCCTATCGAACCCATGTACACTTTCGGATTGGCTTTGGCCGTGATGCGCAGCGGTTCGCGTCCGGCCTTCGAGTTGATTATCACCGCGCCGGAAGTAAGGTCGCCGTGCTCTACCGAGGGTATGCCTCGTATTACTTCGATAGACTCGATGTTGTCGGTCGATACCGTACGCATGTCAATACCGGTAGCTGCCGAGGCTCCACCGCCTACAGCCGTAGTCTTTCCTACTATTGTCGGGTTTATTGTCGACAGGTTGGCATTGTTGGATATGGGCGCTCCGTCGCGTATAATGGCGGTACCGAGCGAGTTCATCGAACCTGAACCTCGTATAGTGGCGGTCTTGGCCGCGCTAAGGTTGGGCTCGGTGGTAAGACCGCCCGGCAGCAGCGACATTACGTCGCTCAGGCTCGTGGCCTGCATGTGGTCCATGGCTGTGCGGCCTATGATCGACGATGTCGACTGGCCCGCCTGCGATGCCTGTGCCGTCACGGTCACCTCCTTGATGCGGAAGTTCTCGTTTTCGAGCGTGAAGTTAAGAACCGTGTTGGCGGTAATGTTGACTGTCTGCTCTACGGGAAGTTTGCCTACGTAGGTTATAGTAAGGCGGGTCTTGCCTTTGGGCACACCGCTTAGCTCATAGTAACCGCCTATGCGCGATGCGGTGGACATGCCGTAGTCGGGCAGTGCTATTACTGCATACTCTAAGGGTATGGAGTCGGAATTCTCTCTTTCGAAGATTGTTCCCGACAGCTTGACCGTGTTGTGGTGGGCGTGCTGATGTTGCGCTGTCACTGTCAACACGGAAAAAGCAATTACAATTAGTAATGAAAACAGCTTTTTCATACGTTAATGAAATGTGAATGGTTGATAAATCTTTTTTGCAATTTGTCGTGGTTTGGCGACTTTTGCTAACAAAATATTAGGTATTCTGACGTAAAGATATATCATTTGCATTAATAATAATTAACTTACCCCCCCTAATTTATACTTTTTTAACATTAAAAGGCGCAATTAACTTAACACATATACCTTATGTCCGATATACTGTATTATTTGTCATTAATTTGTCACCGAATAGCGATATGCAAAATTAGAAACTAACCGCAGCGGCGACAATCGCATCGATTGGGTAAAAAGTGTGTTTAAACAGCGATTTTTTTAATAGGTATTAGGTATTTCCACGGCATATGGCCATCCGGATATGCGGGCGCCGTACTACCGGCGCCCTACTTTACCCGGTCGGGATTTTTTGCGATAAATTCTTTCCATGAACGGGGCCCTTTGGCTATGTCGGGCTTGGCCGACTCGTAGAAGTGACATAATGCGGCACCGAGGGCGTCGGTGGCATCAAGTTCCGGCAACAGGTTTTCGCGGGGTATGTCGAGTATGCGGCGCAGCATCTCCTGCACCTGCTCCTTGGCGGCTCCTCCGTTGCCTGTTATTGCCATCTTTATCTTGCGGGGTTCGTATTCGGTTATCGATATGTCACGGCTTATGGCGGCGGCCATGGCCACCCCTTGCGCGCGTCCGAGTTTGAGCATCGACTGCAAGTTCTTGCCGAAGAAGGGGGCTTCGATAGCCATCTCATCGGGAAGATATTGCTCCAGTATGCCTGTGACCCGCTTGAATATATGGCCCAGCCGCAGGTAGTGCGACTCGAATTTGTTCAGTTTTATTACTCCCATGGCTATCATGGCCGGCTTGCCGCGCTTCACTCCGAGCACGCCGTAGCCCATGACATTGGTGCCGGGATCGATGCCGATTATTATTCGTTCCCAGTCACGCAGCGCTTCGTTGCGCGAGGTGCTCACGGGGCCACCTCCTCCATGACTGTGGTGAAGTACATGACTTTGTCGGCCCACATGGAGGCCATCTCGGCCAGCTTGACGGGTTGCTGACATTCAAGCCATTGTTCGGTAGCCTGTACTGAAGCACTTCGAAGCTGTACGGCATAGCCCGTCCCTCCCTCCATGTCGGCGAGTATGCGCATGAAAAGAGGGGCGGATAGTCCGCAGTCGTCAGTGGCGTAGGGTATGTATGTGTCCAGTACCCACTTCTTGAAGCCGGCTTCAGCTTCAGGGGCCACATGAAAGGTAGTGTTTATAATCATTCCAGATTACCCAGTACGCCGGCGAAAACTATCAGTATTATGTAAAGTACGCTGACAACGAAGCCTGTTATCGCTCCTATTATGGTCCAGCGCTTGGCGTTGGCCGACGATTTTTCAGCCTCTTCATAACGTCCGGCGCTCCACTGGCTGTTGACATTGGCGGCATTTACGATGCCGACTATGCCGAAGGGCAGACAGCACAGAAGGGTGACGAGAATCGACTCTACAAGCCAGCTCTTGGGGGGAGCCACATAGCTCTGCTGCTGGTTGGGCTGCTGCTGATAGGGCTGCTGATACGGAGGGGGAGGGCATCCCGGAACCGTATTCTCGTTAGGCAGCTGAGGTATGGCGGTCTCGCGGTAAGCCTCGGCGGAGGCCACGGAGGGTGCCGCAAGTGCCTCTTTTATCTCATCCACGCTGTCGGCGCGAACCCAAGTTTCGTATCCCTCGGCCCATACGAGATCGGAGCCTTTAAGACCGCGGGCCACGAGCTGGCTTACCTCAAACGGGCCAACCGGCTTTTCGTTTTCTGCTACGTAAAATTTCATAATGTAAGGTATTGTTTAATTTGTATAAATGTCATTTAACTGATGTCTGCCGGTCGAGCCGGTCAAGTGCGGAGCGCTCCTTGCGGCGCTGTCTGATGAAGCGGGGAATGAAGGCTAAATGCCGCGCTATGGTAGGCACCCAGCCGTAGTAGTAGCCCATGATGCGCATGCGCTCCAGCAGCGAGGCGCGGCGGTTGGCCGTGGTGGTGCCCTCGTTGAGGTAGTCGATAATGGTGGCGGGTATGTATACGTTGCGGCGTGAACGCTGCAAGCATCTGATGCACCATTCGTAGTCGGCCGAATACCGGTACTTCAAGTCGTAATGCTGTGCCAGCTTGCGGTTTACGATGAATGCCTGATGACACACTACCATGCCCTCGGCAAAACTTTTGAGCGTAAGCCGGTCGGGTGCGGTGAGGTGGCGCGGGGCTATATAGCGCCGTTCGCTGTCCACAAGGTCGGTCTGGCCGTATACTATGCCGGGAAAGTCGTTGTCCATCACGGCACTCGCTATCTTGTCGAGAGTGTCGGCGGAGTGAAAGGTGTCGCCCGCGTTAAGAAATATCAGATACTCGCCGGTGGCAATGTCGATGGCCTTGTTCATGGCGTCATAAATGCCGGTGTCCTTGCTTGAGAATATCTTGGCCTGCGGTATTCCGGCATCGATGGCAAGTTTCAGTGTCCTGTCTTTTGACACCCCGTCCATAACAATGTACTCATACAGGTCAAACGTCTGCTCCCGTACGCTTGCGAGCGTCGGGGGCAATGTCGACTCGGCATTGTACGTGACGGTTATTATGGAAAACAACGGAGACATTACAGCTTAAGCGATAGATGTTCTTAATGCAAATATACATACAATTCAAATAAAACCCAAAGACTGTGCAAAATTTAGCGAAATATTTTACACATATAAATTAATGCCGGTTGAATTTGGATAAATAGTAATGCTTGCATATATTTGCAAAAACCATAAAAAGAAAGAGGGCTTGAGGCCCCCGTTCCAGATGTTTTCACAACGGAATACTCCTTATTGTGATTTGCTTACTTTTATGGTGCAAATATAGACGTAAATATACAAACTTGCAAATTTTTTCATATGGAAAAAGCGCTGAATGACAATATAAGAGTTATTTTGGGATTGGATCTCGGAGTAGGGTCGATAGGTTGGGCACTTATCGAAGTGGATGAATCCGACAAGCCTGTGCGTATAGTCGATGCAGGAGTAAGAATCGTACCGTTGACTACCGATCAATCCGACGGTTTTGTCAAAGGCAACGGTAAAAGCGTGAATCAGGGCCGTACCGAGTGCCGGACAATACGCAAAGGCTATGACCGCTATCAGTTGCGGCGTGCTGATTTAAAAGAGGCTATTTCCGGATTGGGTATGGACTATGGTCCCGAACTTGTAGCCTTGCCTCCGTTGACATTATGGAAGTTAAGAGCTGATGCGGCAACACCGGGATGCCGTCTCGCCTTGTCTGAAATTGGGCGAGTGTTGATGCACATAAATCAGAAAAGAGGGTATAAACATGCCAAGTCAGACTTGGGCGACCGCAAGCAGACTGAATATGTGACTTCCGTTAATAAGCGGTATAAAGACATACAGGATGCCGGGATGACTGTGGGGCAGGCTATATATGCACGTCTTGAGGCATCGGCTGTGACGGGTGAGAACGGTAAGGTTCAATGTACTTATCGGGCCAAAGGCGAGGTATTTCCGCGCGCAGCTTATGAAGCGGAGTTCGATGCTGTGATGAAAGCACAGCAGCCGTTTTATAAAGATGTGCTGACCGATGAGGCGATAGCGCGGTTGCGCAATATTATCTTCTATCAGCGGCCGCTGAAGTCGTGCAAGCATCTTGTGTCTATGTGCGATTTTGAGAAGCGGCCTTATGTAAACGCACAGGGCGATATCGTTTATTCCGGTCCTAAAGTTGCGCCGCGCACCTCTCCGTTGGCGCAGCTTTGTGCCATATGGGAGTCGGTCAATAATATCGTTCTGAAAAGCCGTCGTAATACATCGACCGGTACGCTGTTTGATACAGCTGCTGAGGGACGCTATGAACTGTCGATTGACGAAAAACGCGATATCGTGGCGTTTATGAACACTCATGAAAAGTTGACCGTGACCGAGCTGTTGAAAATACTCGGATTGAGTAAAAAACATGGCTACTCGGCCGGCGAGGCGGTAGGGAAAGGGCTCAAAGGCAATACTACTTACTGCCGGCTTAAGAAAGCGCTCGGCAATTATAGCGGTGCTGAAGACTTGCTGAGGTTTGATGTGCATAATGTCGATTCGGGCAAGGTCGATGAGGAAACCGGCGAGATAATACTTGAGACGAGCAATGACCTCATGGAGCAGCCGCTGTATAAACTGTGGCATACGGTATATTCAATCAACGACAAGGAGGAGTTGCGTGCTGCACTTGCCAAGAAGTTTGGCATAGATGACGATGAGGTGGTGGAGCGGTTGTATGCCATTGACTTTACCAAAGACGGCTTTGCCAATAAGTCGGCGCGATTCATGCGCAGGTTGTTGCCTTATCTTCAGCAGGGACTTATGTACAGCGAGGCATGTACATATATTAATGTGAATCACTCCAATAGCCTTACATCGGAGGAGAAGCTGCGACGCGAGCTTAAAAACCGTCTTGAGCCGCTGAAGAAGAATGAACTTCGTCAGCCTGTTGTGGAAAAGATATTGAACCAGATGATAAATCTGGTCAATGCCGTGTTTGACCGTTACGGACATGTCGATGAAGTAAGGGTGGAACTCGCTCGCGAGCTGAAGCGAAGCAAGGATGAGCGAAACAAAATGTGGTCTGATAACACCAAGCGAGAGCGTGAAAACAAACAGTATGCTGAACGGATATTGGAAAATAGTATCGCTCCCTCGAAGAACAGGATCAAGAAGTATCGCATGTGGGAGGAGTCGGGCAAGCTGTGTATGTATTGCGGCAAAACTGTCAACTTCAAGGAGTTTGGAGAGGGCAATGGCGCCGAGATCGAGCATATATTGCCGAAGTCGGTATTTTTCGACAACAGTTTCTCCAATGTAGTGTGTGCGTGCCGCAAGTGCAATCAGGACAAAGGCAACATGACTGCATTTGATTACGTAAAGAAGATGCTGCCCGATAAGTTCGACAGTTACGTGGCGAGAGTCGAGGAACTGTATGAAAATCATAAAATATCCAAGACGAAGCACGACCGTCTGCTTATGTCGCAGACCGACATACCTGAGGATTTCCTTAACCGTGACCTGCGAGAGACACAATACATATCCAAGAAGGCTAAGGAATTGCTGCTTTCGGTTGTGCGCGATGTCAGCGTAACCACCGGTTCGGTTACCGACTTTTTCAGACATGTATGGGGATATGATGAAATACTGCATGATCTCAATCTGGAAATATACAAAATGAGCGATCGCACTCAGATGATGGAATATATCCACAACGGTCAGCGACATGTCGAGGAGCGTATAACTGATTGGTCAAAGCGTCTTGATCATCGTCATCATGCCATTGACGCGTTGACTGTGGCTTTGATGAAGCCTGCCTATATAAATCGGCTGAACCGTCTTAATACTGAACGTGACAGGATGTATGAGGAACTGAAAAAACAGTCGCCCGAGTATCAGCGTAAACATTCGCTACTCGAGGACTGGAGCGCGCGACAGCCTCATTTCACGGTCAGAGAAGTTGTGGAAGCGGTCAAGCGCATAGCTGTGTCGTTAAAGGCAGGTAAGAAAGTCGTCACGCCGGGCAAGCGGCTGGTTTATAAAAACGGTAAACGCGTGGTAAAGCAGACCGGTATTCTTGTGCCGCGTGGTCCGTTGACAAAAGAGAGCGTGTATGGTAAAATAAAGGTGCTTGAACGAAACAGGCCATTGAAGCAGTTGCTCCTGTCGCCGGAGGAAATTGCGGATACAGCTGTACGCGAAAAGGTCATGGAAGTGCTTGGGCTTTATGGCAATGATGCGAAAAAGGCTCTTGCATATATTCGGAAGCATCCTGTCGTGGTCAATGGCCGGGAAGTGACCGCTGCTGATTGCTATGTCGAGCGGTTCGTGATAAAGACCGACATAACGGCCCTGAAATGCAAAGATGTTGAGTCTATAGTCGATGAGGGGGTGAAACGTGCCGTACGCGCACGCATGGCGGAGTGTGGCAACAATGACTCCGCATTTCAGAAAAGTCTTGTCGACCGGCCTGTATGTGTAGATAAAAACAACAGATATCCGGTGTATGCGGTGAGATTGTTTGACAACTGGGGCCCTAACTCTATAGCTCCGGTAAAAAAGGACTCGTCAGGGAAGACCATCGGTTATGCAGCGAAGCAAAATAATCACCATGTAGCGTTATATAAATCATATGATGATAAGATGCATGAGATTGTACTTCCATTTTGGGATGCTGTATTGCGGAAACGTTATGGACTGCCTGTCGTAGTTGAAAAGCCTGACGAGGTATGGGACGACATTGCAGGGCGCTGTGAAGATATACCTGATGATGTCCTTTCAACTTTGCCTCAGCCCGGTTGGAAGTTGTTTATGACGATGCAGCTAAATGAGATGTTTGTTCTCGGACTTTCCGATGCAGAGTTTATGGCGGCCATTAAAGATAATAATAAGGCAGTGCTCACAGCTCATTTATACCGAGTTCAGAAACTCGGTTCGCTCTACTATTATTTCCGATTTCATACACAGACTACTGTCGATGCTAAAAATGAATCAAAAGACATGGAAAGTAAGACACTTTTCCGTATCCAAAGTTTAGGAGTTCTATTAGCTTTAAATCCGATAAAGGTAAGAGTTAACTACTTGGGCGAAATTATACCTATATGATATTATGATAAAGCGTACGTTATATTTCGGCAACAGGGCTTACCTGTCGTTGGAGAACCGGCAGATGGTTATCTCTAAACTTGATGATGACAATAAGCCCGTGAAGGTGACGCGCCCGATTGAGGACATTGGAGTTGTCGTTATCGACAGCCCTATGGTGACTATAACCTCGGGATTGATGGAAGCCCTGTTGGAAAATAACTGCGCTGTCATAACGTGTGATAAAAGCCATATGCCGGTAGGGCTGATGTTGCCATTGTACGGCAACTCGACCCAAAACGAGCGTTTCAGAGACCAGCTTGATGCAAGCCTCCCGTTGAAGAAGCAGCTGTGGCAGCAGACTGTATCGCAGAAAATAGCCAATCAGGCGGCCATATTAAAGCACATCGGCATCGAATGTGGCAATATGATGGCATGGTCACGTTCGGTGAAAAGCGGCGATACCGACAATCTGGAAGGTCGGGCGGCGGCATATTATTGGCGCAACATATTTCCGGAATATCCCGACTTTACCCGAGGGCGTGAGGGGCCGCCTCCTAATGCCTTGCTCAATTACGGGTATGCCATACTGCGTGCCGTCGTGGCGCGTGCATTGGTGTCGAGCGGCATGCTTCCTACACTAGGCATTCATCATCATAACCGCTACAATGCCTATTGCCTTGCCGATGACATTATGGAGCCGTATCGGCCTTATGTGGACGAGCTTGTCCTTGACATGCTTAAATCGGGTTATAACGACTTTCTTGATAAAGAGGCAAAAGCCCGGTTGCTGTCGGTACCCGCGCTGGATGTTGTAATAGGAGGGCGCCGCAGGCCGTTGATGATAGCAGTCACCGAAACAACGGCTTCATTATATAAGTGTTTTAGCGGTGAATGCCGTAAGATATCTTATCCAGAACGTTGATTGTGGACCGTCTTAGTGAATATCGCATCATGTGGGTATTGGTGTTTTTTGATCTGCCTACCGAGACGAAACGTCAGCGCAAGGAATATGCCAAATTCCGTAAGCTGTTGATATGCGACGGCTTCACTATGTTTCAGTTTTCAATATATTTGCGTCACTGTCCGTCGAAAGAAAATGCCGATGTTCATATACGCAGGGTCAAGAGCTTCTTGCCCCCGCATGGAAAAGTCGGAATACTGTGTATAACAGATAAGCAGTTCGGCAACATCGAGCTTTTTCAAAGCGCCGCTCCGTATGATGCCGACACCCCCACACAGCAGTTGGAGCTGTTCTGAATTGCCGTAAAAACACCGATTTTTGCATTTTAACAGTCCAACGGAGCTTAGCTGATGCTGTGTCGTAATGAACGGGCAATGTAAAAGCCGGTTGACAACTGAAAGCATTGTCAACCGGCTTTATTTTTCGTATCAACGGATTGTATGTCTATTTGTCTATCAATTCTTTAGCCTCGTCTACGGTATGGTGGGCCTTTTCGCGAAGTCGGCCTATCTGCTGTTCCACATTTCCGTAAATATCACGTATTGTACGGTCCACCTCTCTTCTTATTTTACGTCCGCGCATGGTGGTGCGTGAATATCTCTCGGCATACATTCCTGTAAGAGCTCCTAATACGAGTCCTACGAAAAAGGTTTGGGTACTGCATTTCATAATTAAAACGTATTATTAAGTTGATAAAATCACCTTAATAACCTGTAGGCGGTGTGAAATGTTTCCCGTGTAACCGAATATTAACATCCCTTTGTCGGGCTGTTAAAAAGTGCTTATGACAGCGAGGCTATGACCTTCTTTATGTCTTGTGCGAGGGCGTTGGCCTGCTCTACGGTGGGCGCTTCGGAATATATTCGTATTATGGGTTCCGTATTGGACTTGCGCAGATGTACCCAGCAGTCGGGGAAGTCTATCTTCACGCCGTCTATGTCGGTGATCTTTTCCGATGAATAGCGCTCCTTTACGGCTTCGAGTATGGCGTCAACGTCAATGTCGGGCGTAAGCTCTATCTTGTTTTTTGCTATGGCATAAGCCGGATAGCCTGCCTTTAGCTCGCTCACCCTCTTGCCGCTCTTGGCGAGTAAAGTTAAGAACAGAGCCACACCTACGAGAGCGTCGCGGCCGTAGTGCGATGCCGGATATATGACTCCGCCATTGCCTTCGCCGCCTATCACGGCTCCGGTCTCTTTCATTTTGGTGACTACGTTGACTTCACCTACGGCGGCGGCAGCGTAGCTGCATCCGTGGGCGGCGGTCACATCACGTAGTGCGCGCGACGAGCTTAGGTTGGACACCGTGGAGCCGGGGGTATGGCTGAGCACATAGTCGGCTACGGCTACAAGAGTGTACTCTTCGACAAACATATCTCCGTTTTCCATTACTATAGCCAGACGGTCTACGTCGGGGTCTACGACAAAGCCTACGTCGGCCTTGCCGTCGCGCATCAGATCCGATATCTGGGTGAGATTTTCAGGAATAGGCTCCGGAGTATGGGCAAATTTTCCTGTGGCCTCGCAGTTTAGCTCTATTATATTTTTTACGCCGAGTGCACGCAGCAGCTGGGGTATTACAATTCCGCCTACGGAGTTTACCGCGTCGACAGCCACCGTGAAATCGGCTTTGGCTATGGCTTCGGTGTCCACAAGGTCAAGCGCAAGTACGGAGTCGATGTGCTTGCGGTTGTATGTATCGTTTATATACACATGGCCAAGCGAGTCAACGTCGGCAAATGTGTACTCGTCGTTTTCGGCTATGCGGAGTACCTCCTTGCCCTGCGCGTCGTTGAGAAATTCGCCGTCGCTGTTCAGCAGCTTCAGGGCGTTCCACTGTTTGGGATTGTGCGATGCGGTTATGATGATGCCGCCGCATGCTTTTTCCATAACCACGGCTATCTCCGTGGTGGGGGTCGAGGCCAAGCCTATGTTTATCACGTCAAATCCCATGCCGGTAAGGGTGGCTTCCACGAGCTTGCTGACCATGGGGCCCGATATGCGGGCATCGCGTCCTACCACTATAGTCCGCGATTTTGTGTCGGTGTTTTTGCCTATAAAGTGGGCATATGCGGCGGTGAACTTCACTACGTCCACTGGGCTAAGGCCTTCTCCGGCAGCACCTCCGATGGTGCCGCGTATACCTGATATGGATTTTATGAGTGACATGATAATGCTGTTATAATTGTTCTGTATTCGTTAAATCTGGCTCTTGTAGTAGCGTATGGTATAAAGATAGGGTATTACCACCGCTATTTCGTCGGAGCGTCCGGCCTGTGAGCGTACCACTATCTGCACCTCGCAGTTGTAGCCCAAGTAGCCGAGCGGCACCTGTATGCCTTCGCCCCAAGCCGACGTATTGGTCGACGAGAAGTTCTGATAGCGTATCGACTCGCTTATTGACACGTCTTCCGCGTTGCCGTCGCCTGAAGGCAGCGTCTTGTCCTTGTAGTAGCTCAGATTATAGCGTGTAAAGCGTAGATACACGAGGTCGTTGACTTTGGGGCGTTTGTCCATGTTGCCGTTGTTGATGACCCTCATGTATACGTTGCCGTCGCCGTCCATGCGATAGAAGGGCGCGTCTTCGCCCGGATGCTTTTCAAGATATTGGAGCGCTTCGCCGAGTTTGACGCCGTAGTCGGGTGAATTCGGGCTTACCGACTGTTGCTGAAGCATCTTTTCCGCAATCTCCTGACGGGTTATGAATACCGAGTCTTTGGGTACTTCATTGATGACTTTCTGGTCGGCAAGATAGTTATTTATGGATTTGGTCTCCGCACTGAGCAGGTCTGCATAGCTCTTTGAGTCGTTGCAGCCGGTTGCGAGGATTGATACCGCGGTAATCGTGCAAAGTGAAATGAATAGGTTGCGTAATGATTTCATCTTTTATTGTTCTGAAAATAAATTCGTTAAGTTTTATCTATGGTTTTCCTCTTTTAAATATTCGTCCATGAACGTCAGCGTCGACTTGAATATTTCTATCGCTTCGTCAAGGGTGCAGGGCAGTTCTCCTCCTGCGGCGTTTACATGTCCGCCGCCGTTGAAGTAACGTTCACACACACGGTTCACCGGAAAATCGCCTTTGCTTCGGGTCGACACCTTTATGTGGCGCTCGTCCTCGCGCAGAAATACGGAGTAGATGACATCCTCGATGGCAAGCGGTTCGTTGACAAGGCCTTCGGTGTCACCGCGCTCGTAGTCGAAGCGTTTCAGGTCATCGGCCGAGAGCACGAGCAGTGCGGCTTTGTGCTCTTCAAATATCTCCATGCGCGACACTGCATAACCGTTCAACTTCAGCACATTGGCTTTCTTTGTGTTCATGACGCGCTTGTATATGTCATCTTTGTTGATGCCTTTGCGTACAAGTTCGGCTATGATTGTATACAGGTCCGGGTCGTTGGAGTTGTACGAGAAGTTGCCCGTGTCGGTCATCATGCCCGTGTATATACATGTGGCGGCCTTGCGGTCGATCATGTTAAACAGCTCAAGGCGGCACAATAGCCTGAATATTAGCGCTGATGTCGATGACTGGTCGGTGTGCGATATGACGACGTCGGTGAAATCCTGCGGACTCTCGTGGTGGTCGACAAGTATTTTCTTGGCTTGGGCGGCAGCTAATGCGTCGGCCATGCGGTCTACGCGGTAGAGGGCATTGAAGTCAAGACAGAATATTAAGTCGGCGTCTTCGAGCAATTTTGTTGCGAAATCGGTGTACTTGGAGTAGGGCACGATATCTTTGGCCCCCGGCAGAAAACGGAGTGTCTCCGGTATGCGGTCGGGAGTTACGATACGGGCCTCTTTGCCTATGTTGGCGAGAGTGTGTGACAGACCGAGCGATGACCCTACGGCGTCGCCGTCGGGAGCCATATGGCACGTGATGACTATGCGCTCGCTTTCTTCAAGAAGCTCACGCACAGCCTTTACATCGGACTCGGCTATTATAGGTCTTAGCATATAGTTTTATATATCAAGATGCAAAGATACGAATAAGTCGAGCGCAAAACCAAATTTATTTGAGTTTTGCCGAGCGAAAGTATCTAAGACGGATGTCAAAGATACGAATAAGTCGAGCGCAAAACCAAATATTTTTGAGTTTTGCCGAGCGAAAGTATCTAAATCCGTGAAGTCAATTGCGCGATTTCCGTAATTTATTCCACATCGGGAGGCCTTTTATGAGGTGTATGAGCACGGTAATGCTCATGGCGATGCCGA
Source organism: Candidatus Homeothermus arabinoxylanisolvens (assembly GCA_001689405.1). Classification (GTDB taxonomy): domain Bacteria; phylum Bacteroidota; class Bacteroidia; order Bacteroidales; family Muribaculaceae; genus Muribaculum; species Muribaculum arabinoxylanisolvens. The sequence goes on from LUJO01000042.1 coordinate 26,551, forward strand.
TGCTGTAATGCCACAAGCCAAGATGAGGTATTTTAACGGGTGAAAGCAATTTTACCGTTCCGGTCAGTAACGTGGCGGTAAACAGAATGATAAGCAGCCATGTGTCGGCGTAAAACCACATGAACCTGTTTTTCACGGCAGTCAGCGCTTTGCTGAATTGAAGCGAATGAATAATGAGAAGCACGGTCATGGCATACCCGAATATCCAGTGTATGGATTTTATTACGCCTCGTGGTTGTATCAGTATGCCGTGGCTTTTGAGATGCAGGATGATGCCCGCTATTAGTGTTACGGCAAATGCCACAACCAGTGCAATACCTATGTCCGCTTTATTTTTCATTGATTAAAAATGAATTGCTTGCATTATCAGTGCAATAATGTCTTATTAATTAAATGCCTGACTGTCCAAAAAGTTTACTTTTATGTGAAACATGCCGGGAGATAGAAAACGGGCTTATTCCGCACTGTCATATTCAACATATATCTGCCATCTTCCTTGCGATATATATTCACTCTGAATTTCATATGGGAGAGAGGTCTGTTGTCGGTAATTATGGTAAAACCGATGTTTTTCAGCCATGCGCGGTCTTTTACATTAACCGGTATCGCCAATCCTTGTCCTGCGGCTTTATACCCTTCGACATTAATAAAAATAAAGCCGCCTCCACCTTTTCGTCCTGCTGTTTTCCCCTTTATCCTTTGTGGTTTTACTACAACCTCACTTAACATTACGGCATTATCCGCGAGCCTGATGGTGTCGGGTATATTATGTATGTCTTTGACAGCGAATGTCTGTGCCGAAGTTTCGGTTAATTACACCTACACTGGCATAAGTTATTGGTTTTTCGGTAGATTCCGATACTACTGTCCGGGCGAATCCGGGTAGGCAGCCCGATGCTAAAAATAAATAGCAGAACAATTTTGGAAGTAAATAATTCATGGTACAAAATTAACTATATTTTTATGATATCATGAATTATTTCGTTTAAATCAAAACATACTCTGACCGCGTAGTCAAAATTAGGTAAAAATCACTATATTTTCTCTTGCCGTGGTTGAAATATCACGATTTTAGCCTAAATTTGTGTTTACAATCTATAATGTGCTGCGGCACTGACTAAAAAATACTATGGATAAAAAAAGATTTTGCATAGGACTGCTCCCTCGCATACTTATTGGCATAGCGCTCGGCATAGGGGTCGGATACGTCATGCCCATGTGGGGCGCGAGGTTGTTCGAAACGTTCAGTTGTCTGTTTGGCAGCTTCTTGGGCTTTCTTGTGCCGTTTATTATTGTCGGCTTTGTCACTCCCGCTATTGCCGATATAGGCCACCGGGCCGGCAAGGTGCTGCTGCTTACCGCCGTCATAGCTTATGCCGCCACTGTGTCATCCGGATTGCTGGCATATTTTGTCGGCGAACTGACTTTCCCTTCACTCATAACCCCGCGTACACTTGACAGCCATGTGGCTGAAGCTGTGGGCGTGACGCCGTATTTTAAGGTGGAGATACCCGCCATGTTCGGTGTGATGACCGCGTTGGTGTTTGCTTTTATGACCGGGTTGGGTATAGCCTGCAGCAAAGGTACCGTGCTCCGCCGCGGGGCCGAGGAGTTCCGCGATATAGTCAGCGCCACCATACGTACTGTCATCATACCGCTTTTGCCGCTTTACATATTCTGTATATTTCTCAACATGACCGTGTCGGGGCAGGTGGGCAGTGTGCTGATGGCTTTCATCAAGATTATCGGCATAATCTTTCTTATGGCGGCTGTGATATTGATATTGCAATATTGTGTGGCGGCGCTGTTTGTGAGGCGCAATCCGTTTAAATTGCTCTATACGATGCTGCCGGCCTATTTTACTGCGCTGGGCACCCAGTCATCGGCGGCGACTATCCCGGTCACTCTGCGTCAAGCTATAAAGATGGGAGTAAGCGAAGAGATAGCCGGCTTCGTGGTGCCGCTGTGTGCCACGATCCATATGTCGGGCAGCACGCTGAAGATAGTCATGTGTGCATTGGCGCTCATGATCATGCACGGGCTTCCGTTCAGCCTGCCTATGTTTGCCGGATTTATCGCCATGCTTGCCGTGACTATAATCGCCGCTCCGGGCATCCCGGGCGGGGCTATCATGGCCTCGCTTGGCCTGCTTGCTTCGATGCTTGGTTTTTCCGAGCAGGATCAGGCGCTCATGATAGCTCTCTATATAGCTATGGACAGTTTCGGCACTGCCTGCAACGTCACCGGCGACGGCTTTATTGCGCTGATTGTCGATAAGTTTTTCGGCAAAAAACTTCCTGACGAGAAGCGGATTGACGATAATCTGATTGGCAACGACTGATATAGTTCGAGGCTTATCAGGTGACGCCTCCTGACTACACCGTTATATCGTGAGCCTGCAAAGGCTCTCACCAAACGTTAGCCGGGGACAAGGCATCCGCAGGATGACGCAGTCTCCGGTAAGTAGTACAACCCCGTTTTTGAGTCTGCAAAGACTCATGCTCATGTCATATAGCCGAAGTAAGCACGGGTCTTGTCGGACTCGAACGGGTTTTGCCGCTGACCTGTAGGCCGCTTTGGGCAGCCATTTGGTACTATGGTGCGATTATATTGTCAATATGTGCTTCGTTAAGCATTTTTGATGATAATATGTTGATTTTTTGATAAATTTTTACGAAATTTGCAGCCAATTTGTATAGGAATATATTGTACTAATCTGTAATAATTTAGCTCATGAAAAAGAGTGCTCTTCAGCAAGCGCGTGCCGCTTATCAGCCCAAGTTGCCCATCGTACTCACAGGTGCGGTAAAGGCGGTTGAGGGCCACGCCACTCAATCAGTGGCCGATCAGGACGAGATCAAGAACTTGTTTCCCAACACCTACGGCCTTCCCGAAATACACTTTGAAAAGGATGCCAATCCCGTCAAAGGCACGCCCCTGAATGTGGGTGTCATATTGTCAGGCGGTCAGGCTCCCGGCGGTCACAACGTTATCAGCGGACTTTTCGACGGTATAAAGAAAGTTCATCGCGACAGCCGTCTCTACGGATTCCTTATGGGCCCCGGCGGCTTCGTTGACCATCAGTATATGGAACTTACGGCTGATATTATCGATGAGTTCCGTAATACCGGCGGTTTCGACATAATCGGCTCCGGACGTACCAAACTTGAGACAAAAGCTCAGTTTGACAAAGGCCTTGAGATACTTAAGCAGCTCGACATAAAGGCACTCGTTATAATCGGCGGCGATGACTCCAATACGAACGCTGCCATTCTTGCCGAATACTATAAGTCAATCAATGCCGGTGTTCAGGTCATAGGCTGCCCCAAGACTATCGACGGCGACCTCAAGAATGAAGTCATCGAGACCTCATTCGGCTTCGACACCGCCACTAAGGTTTACAGCGAGGTTATCGGCAATATACAGCGCGACTGCAACTCCTCAAAAAAATACTGGCACTTCATCAAGCTCATGGGCCGTTCGGCCAGCCACATCGCTCTTGAGTGCGCTCTCCAGTGTCAGCCCAATGTCTGCATCATCTCCGAGGAAGTGGAGGCCAAGAAGCAGACCCTCAACGACATCGTGAATTCTATCGCCGACACCGTGGCTGCACGTGCCGCCAACGGTAACAATTTCGGTACTGTCCTTATTCCCGAAGGTCTTATCGAGTTTATACCGGCTATGAAGGCTCTTATCGCCGAGCTTAACGAGCTGCTTGCCGTTAACGCCGAGGAATTCGCCGCTATCGACCGCGCCAACCAGTTGAGCTGGATCGTTGACCGTCTAAGCGATGAGAACGCCGCTATATTCAACAGCCTGCCCGAAGGTGTTGCCCGTCAGCTCTGTCTTGACCGCGACCCCCACGGCAACGTACAGGTATCGCTTATCGAGACCGAGAAGCTGCTCGGCGAGATGGTTGCACGCCGTCTTAACGATATGAAGGCCGAGGGCCGTTATGTAGGCAAATTCGCTTCACTGTATCACTTCTTCGGTTACGAAGGCCGTTGCGCCGATCCCTCCAACTTCGACGCCGATTACTGCTATGCTCTCGGCTTCAATGCTGCTTGCCTGATCAACGCGGGCGTTACCGGCTACATGTCGAGTGTACGCGGTCTTACCAAGCCTTCTGTACAGTGGACCACCGGCGGTATACCTATCACTATGATGATGAACATGGAGCGCCGTCACGGTGCCATGAAGCCTGTAATACAGAAAGCGCTTGTAAGCCTCGAAGGTGCACCCTTCAAGAAGTTTGCCGCTTGCCGCGACGCATGGGCTGTCAATACCGACTTCGTTTATCCCGGTCCTATCCAGTACTTCGGCCCGGCTTCGGTATGCGACCAGCCTTCTCTCACTCTGAAATACGAGCACGAGAAGCGTTAATGATATAAACCCGAATCATCAGCTTGCAGGGACCGCCTCGGGGGAGCAATGTCGCTCTCAGGCGGTCTCTTTATTTTTGCCTCCTCCTGAAGCGCATAGATGCGGCCAAGACCTTCCATGACCGTTATATTGTCCAGCTTGGTTCCTTTCTCATACTCCGCCACGAGCATTTCATGTATGTATCGGCGTATTTTCGCCCGGGGTACATTGAATTGGATATGCATCTCGTTCACGTATGCCGTATCATTCATTATCCTTTCGAGCATCGTTTCCGGCGTAACCGTATCATTTCGACGTTGCGGTTTCTCCGGTGTAGCGCATACGGCTGGCGTGCATACGGGTTGTGCCTCCGGCTTCTTTTGCGGGCTTTTTTCCACACCTGTCGTCTTGCTGATGCTTCTCTTGTGTCTGTTCTGCTTGGCGCGCCGGCGACGGTTCAGCTCGGGGCATATGAAAAGAAACAGCATCATTGCCGTAGGAGGCAATTCGGGTGTGATGCCTGTAAGCTGATAACTTGTTATCGCTCCTATAAGAAGCAGACGGGTTTCCTCCGGTAGCGGTTCCATTATATCGAGCCACTCCTGATCAATTGTGATTCTGTTATTCATAATATTGTTATGATATTGCGGTTAAACTTCTGCAAATATAATACACCGATGACCGGTTTTTATGCACAATCGGGCGTTAACAATTTCTCCGTATACCTAACCTATTGTCTTACCGCACGTTATCCGATGAAATAATTTAAAATATCTGGTCAGCAAAATGAAACGATCTAAAAAACGGTTGTTAAACGGCGATAAGGTTGGTATGAACGTCGGTACCACGGCGTCAGGCTGCGACCCGCATGGCCATCAACAATAGTCTTTCCACGGCTCTATGTAAGCTCCCTGACCGAATGGCTGTACGGATATGCGGGTGCCGTACTACCGGCGCCTCTACCAATATGCAGCATTATTTTACCGGGTTTTGCTGCTGTATCGATTGAGCGGGGTTGGGGTAGGGGTATAAAAAAATTGATTGTCATCCCGACAACCAATCTTAGTTAACCTTAAATCTAATACCATGAAAAACACATTGCAAAGGTAAGGCTTTCCGTAATACCTGCAAAATATTTCGAGAAAAATTAGTGTCAGTTTAACAATTATTAAACTTATGCGCCTCCAAACGGGTGTTTTGCTTGCAAAGTGCCATAAATAGCCTCGGTTTGTAGCAAAAAGGAAGCGTATGTCTTTGTTATCGTACTTATGAGATCAATCTGGTATTATTTTGACCAGAATGCGGGGGTAAACAGTATCAGGACTGTAAATATCTCAAGACGTCCGGTAAGCATAAGGAACGACAGAACCCATTTGGCTATGTCAGGCATGCCGGCAAATCCGCCCATACCGGTTGTGTCGGCTCCGAGTCCTATGTTGGATACGCATGAGAACGAGTTGAAAAACGAGTCCACAATCGGAAGTCCGAACGCCGTAAGCACTATGCCGCCGACCGATATGATCATGACGTAGATACACAGGAAAGCGATGACCTTATCGACCACGTCGGGCGAAACGATATTGCCGTTGATGCGCACCGACCTGATGGCATTGGGGTGCACTGACCTATAAAGCTCGTTGCCCGTGTTTTTAAGCAGAAACAGCAACCGGTCTATTTTCGCACCTCCACTGGTGGAGCCGGCGCATGCGCCGAAAAACATCAGTATGAACAGAAGTGCCATTACAAACGGGCCCCAGTTCAGGAAATTGCTTGCCGTAAGACCCGTTGACGACATCGTGGTTATAATCTGGAAGAGCGGGTCGATTGTTACGTCCTCGATAGTATGGGCCTGTCCGTTGACTATTATGGCGATGACAAATGTCACGTAGGCGGCTACGACGATTTTCACGTAGGTCATGAACGTGTCATTACGGTAAAGGCTCTTTATGTCGCCATGTATGGCTTTGAATATGAGGGCGAAGTTGACACCTCCGAGAAACATGAATATGGTGACTATGACCTTGACATAGTCGGAGTCCCAATCGGCTATACTGTGGTTGCGTGTCGAGAAGCCTCCGGTCGACATCGTGGAAAATGCATGACACAGGCTGTCGAAAAAATTCATCGGACCAATCCACAGCAGTACGAATACCATGGCGGTCAGTACGAAGTAAATGGCCCACAGGCTTTTGGCTGTCTGGCTGATGCGAGGACGGAGTTTTTCGTGAGTTATGCCGGTAACCTCGGCATTGAACATCTGCATGCCTCCCGAGTGGTTGAGCATGGGCAGAACCGCGAGGGTGAAAAGTATGATACCCATGCCGCCGAGCCACTGGGTAAGACAGCGCCACAGGTTGATGCCGTGCGACAGGATATCGACCGACGGGTATACGCTGGCTCCCGTGGTCGAGAATCCCGACATAGTTTCAAAAAAAGCGTCGGTAACACTCAGCGGTGTCGAGCATAAAATGAACGGGAGCATACCGAACAGAGAAAACACCACCCACACGAGCGCTGTAAGCAGAAATCCTTCGCGTTTGGCCATGGAGGTGTTGGACGGACGTATGCAGAATGTCATCAGTATGCCGGTGACGAGCGTGACTGCCGTGCTTATGAAAAATGCAAGCCAGTCGTCTTCAGAGCATATAAAACAGGTGACGAGCGGACACAGCATGAAAATCGACTCGATGATAAGAAGCCAGCCGAGCACACGCAGAAGCATGGGGAAGTTGATATGCCGGGTATTGTTGAATATGGCCATCGCTATCTATTGAACAGGCGTTCGATCTTATGTATTGTTCCGGCAAGGCAGAATACCACCACATGGTCGCCGGCGCAGATGCGGGTATTACCGTTTACGAGCATGCCCCGGCCGTCGCGTATAAGTGCGGCTATGGTCATGCCGTGGGGCAGACTGAGGTTTTTTACCGCATCGCGTGTTATCTTGCTGTCGGGTTTTGCCTCGATTTCCGCCACCTCCGCGTCGGTAAGGGCCAAGCACTTGGATGACGATACATCAAGGTCGAGCAACAACTGGAATATCTTGCTCGATGCGAGCAGTTTTTTGTTGACCACCGTGCCTATGTTCAGGCTCTCGGCTTCCGATATGAACTGTATGTCCTCTACTTCGGCTATGGTCTTGTGGACTCCGAATTCCTTGGCGGTAAGACACGACAGTATGTTGGTCTCGGAGCTGTTGCTCAGCGCTATGAAGGCGTCGGTATCGGCTATGCCTTCCTCGCGCAGTACGTCGATGTCGCGTCCGTCGCCGTATACGATGTCGCACTCCGGACACTTCTCCGGCAGCAGACGGCACGCGCCCATATCGTTCTCTATGATCTTTATCTTGAATTCGTCGCCGGCGAGCGCTGCAAGCCTGATGGCAATGCGGCTCGCGCCCATTATGAGCACTTTTTTTATCTTCTTGCTTGTCTTGCCGCAGAGGTCGAGGAGTTCGTTGACATGCTCGCGAGTAACGGCGAAGTAGAGTATGTCGCCGGCGAGTATGCTGTCATCGCCTCGCGGTATGATGGTGTCATGATGACGCTTTATGGCCGCTACGTGGAAGTTGTGTTCGGTCTTGGCGAACTCTTTGAGCTGCATGCCTATTATGCGGGCGTTGTCGCGCAACTTCACGCCTACGATTATGATTTCGCCGTCGTGCAGTTCAAACCAGTGGCGCACCCATGAGCGGCGCAGTGCGGTTATTATCTCCTGCGCGGCAAGCAGTTCGGGGTATATGAGCGCATTTACGCCGAGACGAATGAAATACTCCCGGTTTTCCGGGGTCATGAACTCGTAATTGTCTATGCGGGCTACGGTGCGCTGTGCCCCTATGCTTTTGGCCATGGAGCATGCCACTACGTTGCGGGTCTCGTCGGGGGTAACGGCTATGAACAGGTCGCACTTCTCCACTCCCGCCATGCGCAGCGCATCAAAGGATATGGGATTTCCGCGCAGGGTCATGATGTTGTAGTTGGCGTCCATCATGGCAAGACGCGCCTGATCCATGTCAAGCAGCATTATATCCTGCTCCTCGCTTGAGAGCAGTTTCGCCAGATGTGAGCCTACTTCTCCCGCTCCTGCTATGACAATCTTCATTTTCTGTCAGATTTATGAACGTTAACAATGGCTGCATGTATGGCATCGGCATCCATACCGCACATTTTCATCAGTTCAGGCACTTTGCCGTGAGGTACAAACGAGTCGGGAACGCCTATTCTCTTCACCTGCACCTTATGGCCGTGGTCGTTGAACCATTCAGTCACTGCCGAGCCGAGGCCGCCCTCTTTCACGCCGTCCTCGACGGTAATCACCGGGCATCCTTTGGCTGCGACTTCGGCAAGAAGCTCCTCGTCAAGAGGCTTGAGGAATATCATGTCGTAGTGGGCTACCGATATGCCGTCGGCTTCGGCTTTTGTTATGGCCGACTTCACTAAGTTAGCCATGGGGCCGATTGACAATACGGCCACATCACCGCCGTCCTGAAGCCGTTCGCCTTTGCCTATGGCTATAGCCTTCATGGGCACTTTCCAGTCGGGATTTTTGCCTTTGCCTCGCGGATAACGTATGGCCATCGGGCCATGGTCGGCATCCTGCGACGTATACAGAAGATTGCGCAGGGTTATTTCGTCGCGCGGGGCGGCCACCGTCATGCCCGGTATGGTGCGCAGATAGCTGAGGTCGAAGACTCCGTGATGGGTGACTCCGTCTTCGCCTACTATGCCTGCGCGGTCAAGACAGAGGGTCACGGGCAGCCGTTGTATGGCCACGTCGTGAATTATATGGTCATACGCCCTCTGCATGAACGAGGAGTATATGGCGCAGTAAGGGCGCATGCCGTCTTTGGCGAGTCCGCCGGCAAATGTCACTGCATGGCCTTCCGATATGCCTACGTCAAAGACTCTTCCGGGTATCTCATGCTGCATTATGCTCATCGACGTGCCTGAAGGCATGGCTGCCGTTATGCCCACTATCTTGGGATTGCGGCGTGCAAGTTCAAGCAGAGTCTCGCCGAATACGTCCTGATACTTGGGCGCTACGCCTTCGTGCGGTTCCGACTGGCGGTTTCCGGTCCGGGGGTCAAACTTGCCGGGGGCATGCCACGACGCCGGGTCATTCTCCGCCGGCGTGTAGCCTTTGCCTTTGGTGGTGCGCAGGTGCAGAAGGCGCGGGCCGTCCATGTCCTTTATGTCGCCGAGCACACGTACTATGCGTTCTACGTCATGACCGTCAAACGGGCCGAAGTATCTGATATTCAGCCCCTCGAATATGTTCTGCTGACGTGTTACGAGCGATTTTATGCTGTTGTTGAACCGCAGTATGAAGTCTTTGGTGCTGTCATTGACAAGGTGCATCTTTTTCAGCAACCGGTAGAGCCTGTAGCGGAAGGTGTTGTAGGCCTTCGAGGTCGTGAGGTGGGCGAGGTATGAGTTGAGCGCCCCGACATTGCGGTCAATCGACATGTCGTTGTCGTTCAGTATGATAAGCAGGTTGTTGCGGGTCATGGTGGCGTTGTTGAGCCCCTCGAACGCAAGTCCGCCGCTTATCGACGCGTCGCCTATGACAGCCACGACATTGCGCTTGGGCGACTCGTGCTGCAGCGCCGACGCCACAGCCATGCCGAGCGCCGCCGAGATGGAGTTGGAGGCGTGTCCGGCCGTGAAGGTGTCATACTCGCTCTCGTCCGGATTCGGGAAGCCGCTCAGGCCCCCGAGTTTGCGATTGGTCGGGAATTTGTCGCGCCGTCCCGTAAGCAGTTTGTGGCCGTAAGCCTGATGTCCGACGTCCCACACTATGCGGTCGTAGGGCGTGTTGAACACGTAATGCAGAGCCACGGTAAGCTCTACGGCCCCCATGCTCGAAGCAAAGTGGCCGGGATTGGTGGAGAGTGAGTTTATAAGAAATTGACGAATCTCCGCACACACCTGCGTCAGTTTCTCCGCCGGCAGTTTTCTAAGGTCGGCGGGGGAGTCTATCGTTTCAAGCAGCGGATAATGCGCGGAAACACTGTCAATGCTATTGTCAGTTTTTTCCATTCCTGTCACGAAAGTACTTTTTATACACGGGTACGAATACGAGAACCCCCGACACGATCACCACAAACAGGGTCCAAGCGTTGAACCCTCTTGTGGAGAGCATGAGCCAACACAGAGCCAGCCAGAGCAGGGCAAGGCACACAGCCCGGAATATCACGTATCCGTTCATGATGTTTATCCTCCGAAGTTGTCGTACATAAGATTTTCAGAGGGAACGCCAAGATCCCAGAGCATGTTTTCTACGGCTTTGCTCATGGGGCCGGGGCCGCACATGTAATACTCGATGTCCTCGGGCGACGGATGATCCTTAAGATAGGTCTCGTAGATGACCTGATGCACGAAGCCCGGGGTATACTTGACGCCGGCTGCGTCGGCCGCCGGATCGGGACGGTCAAGCGCGAGGTGGAACTTGAAGTTGGGGAAGTCCTTTTCGAGCTGGAGGAAGTCCTGAAGGTAGAACACCTCGTTGAGTGCGCGTGCGCCGTAGAAGTAGTTCATCACACGGTCGGTGCAGTTGAGCGTGCGTGTCATGTGCATTATCTGCGCTCTCAGAGGAGCCATGCCGGCACCGCCGCCTATCCACATCATCTCCGCCTTGGAGTCGAATATGGGGTGGAAGTCGCCGTAAGGGCCGCTCATCCTCACCTTGTCGCCGGGTTTGAGGGTGAAGATGTAGGATGACGCTATGCCCGGCATGACATCCTGAAATCCTACCTGAGGTTTCGGCTTGAACGGCGGGGTGGCTATGCGCACTGTCAGCATTATGCGGTCGCCTTCGGCGGGATAGTTGGCCATGGAGTAGGCGCGTATGGTGGGCTCGGTGTTCTTGCACTTGAGGGTGAACAGACCGAATTTTTCCCATGACGGCAGATACTCGTCGCCGATGAGCGACTTGTCTATGTCGACGTTGTAGTCCATCTCGTAGGCGGGTATCTTTATCTGCGCATACGAGCCGGGTATGAAGTTCATGTGCTCGCCCGGGGGCAAAGCCACGATGAATTCCTTGATGAATGTAGCCACATTTTTGTTTGATATGACCTCGCACTCCCATTCCTTTACGTCAAGCACCGAAGCGGGAACGCCTATTGACATATCTTCCTTAACCTTGACCTGACATCCGAGACGCCAGTGGTCTTTCATCTGCTTGCGCGAGAAGTGTACGGTCTCGGTGGGGAGTATGTCGCCTCCGCCCTCGAAGACCTGAACCTTGCATTGTCCGCAGCTACCTTTGCCGCCGCACGCCGATGACAGAAATATGTTCTGGTCGGCGAGAGTCGACAGCAGGGTCTTGCCCGACATGGCGAACACATCCTTGTCTTTGTTGATGTTTATGCGTACTTCGCCCGAGTGTACAAGAAATTTTTTGGCTATGAGAAGTACGATTACGAGTATAAGTGTTATTGCCAGAAATATGGCGACTCCCGACAACAATGTGAGTGTGCCGGTGTCGGCAAGAGCTATCATTGCAAATGTATCCATATCCGTTACAGTTTAATGCCGAGGAAGCTCATGAAGGCTATTCCCATAAGGCCGGTTAAGATGAATGTTATGCCTACTCCGCGCAAGGGTTTGGGTATGTTGCTGTACTCCTGCAGACGCTCGCGTATGGCGGCTATGGCCACAATGGCGAGAAGCCATCCGATGCCCCAGCCGGCTCCGGCGCAGCACGCCGTCCACACGTCGGGAAAATCGCGCTGCTGCATGAACAGCGAGCCGCCGAGTATGGCGCAGTTCACGGCTATAAGCGGCAGAAATATACCTAACGAAGAGTAAAGCGAGGGGCTGAACTTCTCTACCGCCATCTCTACAAGCTGGGTCAGCGACGCTATCACGGCTATGAACATGATGAGCGACAGGAAGCTCAGATCGACGTCGGCATATTCGGGTCCGAGCCACTGCAATGCTCCGGCACGCAACACGTACGTTTCGAGCAGATAGTTTATCGGCAGCGATATCACGAGCATGAATGTCACGGCCGCTCCGAGTCCGAGTGCCGTCTTGACGTTTTTCGATACGGCGAGAAACGAACACATGCCGAGGAAGTAGGCAAATATCATGTTGTCGACAAATATCGACCTGATGAATATATTCAGATTTTCCATTATATTCTGTATGTGTTGTGGTTATTACTCTTGAAGCTCCTTGTTGTAGCTGCGGTGTATCCATATTATGCAGCCCACCACCACAAGAGCCATGGGCGGCAATATCATGAGGCCGTTGTTGGCGTAGCCGTGTTCGTACCAGCTGTCGGGTATGACCTGAAATCCCCATATGGTGCCGCTGCCGAGCAGTTCGCGCACGAAGGCCACGATGACGAGTATAAGCGCATAGCCCAGACCGTTGCCTATTCCGTCAAGAAACGACGGCCACGGCTTGTTGCCCATGGCGAAAGCCTCAAGGCGGCCCATGAGTATGCAGTTGGTGACGATGAGGCCGATGAATACCGAAAGTTGCTTGCTTACGTCATACTGGTATGCCATGAGCAACTGGTTCACGATAACCACAAGACCGGCCACCACCACAAGCTGCACGATGATGCGTATGTTGGTGGGGATGGTGTTGCGCAGAAGCGATATTATGACATTGGAGAAGGCCAGAACGGCTATGACCGATATGCCCATTACAAATGCCGGCTCGAGCTTGGCCGTGACAGCAAGACATGAGCATATACCGAGTATCTGTACTATTACGGGATTGTCCTTCGACAGCGGATTGAGCAGAGTGACGAGGTTTTTATTTTGTGATGCCATGATTGTCATTGTCCTTTATTGGTGAGACTTTCAAGAAAGGTCTTATATCCTGACAGGCAGTTGTCAAGCATTGAGGCCACTCCTTTGGATGTTATGGTGCCGCCCGATATGGCGTCGACGTAGTCCTCGCCGTTCACGGGGGCTTGTCCGGCCTTTATCACGTTGACAGGCTTGAATACTCCCTCCTTGAACAGGTTGAGGCCCGTGAACTGGTCACTGAACGCCGGCTTTTCTATCTCCGCGCCCAGACCGGGGGTCTCGCCCTGATGGGCGAAGTATGCTCCGTATATCGACGAGCCGTCGGAGTTTACAGCTACGTAGCCCCAAATGGGACCCCACAGACCCGCTCCGTACACGGGCAGTATGTATTTCACGTCGCCGGGAGCCAGCGTGCACTCGTAGACGGGGAGCTTGCGCTCGGCCTGCGGGAGCTTGCTCTGTGCCGATACGTTTATGGCGAATGCGTCGCCTTCGATGCGCTTGCCGTCGGCATCGATGACAAAGCTGTCGGTGATGTACTTGTCGAAGTCGGTTATTATGTCGCTTTTGGCGGGCGCTACGTGTACCGATGCCAGTATCTGCTTCATCTTGTCGGCGTCGGCGTTGGCGGTCTGCAGCGGTTTAAGCGACAGAGCCGTAAATGCCAGAGCCGTGCCTACTATTATGACGAGCGCGACAATATATATGATGGTATAAGTGTTGCTTTGCTTGTTCATATCTCTTTATGCTTTGGATTTCAGGCGGCGCAGGCGGCGTCGGATGTTGGATTGAACGACTGTGTAATCAATAAGCGGGGCAAATGCGTTCATCAGCAGCACGGCGAGCATGGCTCCTTCGGGATAGCCGTTGTTGTAGGTGCGTATAAGCACTGCGATGACTCCGATGAGGAAGCCGTAGATGTACTTGCCCGGATTGGTGCGCGAGGCGGTGACAGGGTCGGTGGCCATGTACACGGCGGCAAAGGCGAAGCCTCCGAGAGTAAGCTGCTGGAGCGGAGTCAGCATGGATGCCGGATATGATGCCGAGGGGCACGCATGGGCTATGGCCGCCATGATGAAGCCGCCGGCGAATACCGACAGCATTATGCGCCAGCTTGCTATGCCGGTCACAAGAAGTATGGCCGCGCCGATAAGTATGCATAGGGTCGATGTCTCGCCGACCGAACCGGGTATGAACCCGGCAAACATGTCCCATAACGACAGGGGCTCACCAACGACGTTGGTAAGCGTGAGGGTGTCGCCGGTGTTTGAAGCTATCTGTCCCAGCGGAGTGGCTCCGGAGAAGCCGTCGACAACAGCGCCTTCACCCAAGCCGCATATGCTGCCGGTGGACACAAACACGCCGTCGCCGCTCATCTTTGACGGGTAGCCGAAGAACAGCACCGCACGGGTCACGAGGGCTACGTTGAATATGTTGTAGCCGGTGCCGCCGAATATCTCTTTAACGAAGATGACAGAGAATGCCGTGGCTACGGCGAGCATCCACAGCGGTATCTCTATGGGGCATATGAGCGGTATGAGAATACCCGATACGAGGAAGCCCTCCTGTATCTCCTCCTTGCGCCATTGTGCCACTACAAACTCTATGCCGAGGCCGACGATGTACGATACGAGCAGGCGGGGCAGCAGAGCGAGAAAACCGTAGGCCATGAGCTGCCAGAACGGGAATTGGGTCTCGCCTATGGCAAGCCAGTGCTGGTAACCTACGTTGTACATGCCGAACAGCAGACACGGCACAAGGGCGAGCACTACTATGATCATCACACGCTTCGAGTCGAGGCTGTCGTGGATGTTTACTCCCGACCGTGAGGTGGTGGTGGGAGTGAACAGGAATGTCTCAAAGCCGTCAAAGACCGACTGAAACGCATGCAAGCGTCCGCCGGGTTCAAACTGGGGCTTTATCCTGTCAAGATATTTTCTTAGCGATTTCACTTTTGTGGAAATGTTATTGTGATTCTAATTGAGTTCCTTGCGTATGTAGTCAAGACCCTCCTGAAGTATCTTCTGAAGCTCCAGCTTCGACGGGTCGACGTATTCGCACAATGCAAAGTCTTCGGGAGCCACCTCGTAGATGCCGAGCTGCTCCATGCGGTCTATGTTGCGCGATATGACGGCTTTTATCAGAAATTCGGCCATGATGTCCATGGGCAATACTTTGTCATATACACCCGACATGATCATGGCGCGGCGTCCGCCGAGTATGCGGGCGTCGGGACAGAACAGGCGCTTGGTGAAGTGGCCCGGGAACGAGCGGTATACGCTCATCTTCTGCGGCGACAGGGATGCCCAGCCCATGAATTCGGCGTAGTCGTCGCCTTCGGGTATCACGGTTATCTGGCTGTAGGGGAAGTGCAGGTAGCCCTCCTTGCCTACGGGACGGCCTGTCAGCACATTGCCCGATATTATGCGGTGATGTACATTGTCGTCATAGATGTTGCCCTCGGTCAGCGATGCTATGTCGGCTCCGGCTATTGTCGTTATGTATCCGGGAGTCTTTACCTCACATCCTGTCACGGCCACGGTCACGCTCATGTCGAGTGTGCCTGTGTTTACGAGGTGCCCGATGCGCATGAGAGTCACCGCGTCGAGTGTCCATACGACGTCGCCCTTGTTGACCGGACTGATGTTGGCCAGCTGTATGCCTGCGTTGCCGGCGGGGTGGGGGCCTTCGAATATTACCGTTTCAGCGCCTTCCGCGTCGGTAAGGCAGCTGCCGCGGCGTACACCTATATATATATTGCCCTTCGTCAGCTTGCCGAGTAGTTTTAATGCGGCGTTTACGTCCTTTTCACGGCCCTTGAGAAGCATCTCGTAGTCGGGCGCGAGAGGTGCGGAGTCAAATCCCGTTATCATTATGTCGCGCGGTTCGGCGCCGGGGCTCGGCACTACATTGTAGGGGCGCTGTCGCATCCATGCCCATAGTCCGGAGTCAAGGAGCAGACGCCGGGCCAGTACGTCGTCATCTATGCCCGATGTGTCAAAATGTATTGATTCGCCGGGAGTCTGCGACGGAGCGATGACTATACGCTCAAGCTTGCGGCGCTCGCCTCTTACAACACTCTGTACGGTGCCCGCCACGGGCGATACTACCTTTATGTCGGGGTACTGCTTGTCGTGAAACAGCACCGAGCCTGCGAGCACGGTGTCGCCCTCCTTTACATCGATTTTCGGGGTTATGCCCTGATAATCGTCAGGCACGACGGCACATGAAGCGGGCGTCACCTGCTTCAATATCTCGGCCGGAGCGGCTCCGCGTATTCTTATGTCAAGCCCTTTTTTTAGTTTTATAGCTTTTGCCATGGGGATTATACTATAGATATATTTAATAATGCAAAGTTAACTGATAATTTTGGTTTGGCTTAACTTTGATTGTGAAAATTTTACTGAATGACCCTATCGTAACGATAAATTCAGATATTCTGCGGTGTATTTTGTTAAATTATGCTTTGGAACATAGTAAAAATTTAACACGGCATGTGTAAAGGATAAATTAATAAAAATCACGGTACAAAATTTGGTTTGTAAAAAATATAATAATAAATTTGCATATCCAATCACGGCAAAAGCCGTTGTTGGAGCAAATGTTTAATAAATCGATACCGGTTACAGCTTGAGCATGAATCACAGCTTTATGGCCTTGGACAACACGGCCCGATATAGTAAGCACGAGGCGCTTCGCGCCGGTAATGTACCGGCCGCATGTACGCTCCGGCTTTATGTGTACACCGATTGCACCGGCATGATGAATACGGCATTTAACCATAAATCAAAATAATTCATATTAATAACATTATTCATTCTATTCAAAAATTATGGAAACTCAAAAACCCAATGTTGGAGCCGCTCCGGCTAAACAACCCAAGAACGAAGGTTCTAACGTACGTGGTATCAAGAACGCATTCTTGGTTATCGTAGTGTGCTTTATCGTAGCATTATTGTTGTTCATCTTCTGGTTCGGTCACGACATGCACTTCGACGAAGCCGGCCATCCTCAGGATCTTTGGGGTACAATCTACAAGGGCGGTTTCATCGTGCCTATCCTTCAGACTCTGTTCCTTACCGTTATCGTTCTTTCTGTTGAACGTTGGATCGCTCTTTCAAGCGCCAAGGGTAAAGGCAGCATCTCCAAGTTTGTTGCTAACGTGAAAGCTTGCCTCAAGAAAAACGACATCGCCGGTGCACAGGCTCTCTGCGCAAAGCAGAAGGGTAGTGTGGCAGCCGTTGTTTCAGCCGCTTTGGTTCGTTACGAAGAAATGGACAAGAACACCGTTCTTTCCAAGGAGCAGAAGATCGCCACTCTTCAGAAAGAAGTTGAAGAAGCTACTGCTCTCGAAATGCCCGCTCTTCAGCAGAACCTTCCGATCGTCGCAACTCTTACCACTCTCGGTACTCTCGTCGGTCTTCTCGGTACTGTAATGGGTATGATCAAATCATTCCAAGCTCTTTCCGCTTCCGGTGCTCCTGATGCTACCGAGCTTTCTACCGGTATCTCCGAGGCCCTTATCAATACCGCATTCGGTATCGCAACCGGTGCATTTGCTGTAATCTCTTACAACTTCTACACCAACAAGATCGATAACCTTACTTACGCAATCGACGAGATCGGTTTCTCAATCGTTCAGACTTTTGCTGCTACTCACTAATCCGTTGTCTTTCGGAAAATAAACGATTTTATTAATCAACTCAACGAAACACAATGGGTAAAGTAAAAATAAAGAAAAAGAGTACCCTCATCGACATGACCGCGATGAGTGACGTGACTGTTCTTTTGCTTACTTTCTTCATGTTGACTTCGACCTTCCTCCAGAAGGAGCCGGTAACGGTTATGACTCCGTCCTCTGTGTCGGAAATCAAGGTGCCGTTTACCAACTGTACTACAGTGCTCATATCTCCCGAGGGCAAGGTGTTCCTTTCGGTTTCCGGTGACGCCGACTCCACCTATTCAAGCGAAAAGGTGCGTGCCGAGCTTATCCAGACTGCCGTGGCCGAGTATAACAAGACCCATAGTAAACAAGTACAGCTCACTCAAGAACAGGTTTCAAAATTCTCCAAGATGAACATGTTCGGTGTGCGTATAGCTGACCTTCCCGCCTTCCTTGACCTGCCTCAGGCCAAGCAGGATGAAGTCATTGCCAACCTCAATGACCCTGCGGTCGGTATACCCATCGATGACAACAAGGACCTTACGAAACCTAATGAGTTCCAGATCTGGATGCGTGCCATCTACAATTCTTCCAACCCCAACCTCGAGAGTGCTATCAAGAGCGGGGAAGGTATTGCAGTCAAGGCCGACAAGGACACTCCCTACAACACTGTCCATGACGTGCTTGACAACCTGCAGACATTGAAGATGAACAAATTCAGTCTCTTGACTGCGTTGAAAACTGAAAACGATTAATCATTATGGCACAGATAGAACAATCCGATAACGGCAAAAAGAAAAAAGGCGCCCAAAAGAAGATGTCGATCCACGTGGACTTCACGCCTATGGTGGATATGAACATGCTTTTGATCACGTTCTTCATGCTTTGTACCACGATGATCAAATCGCAGACTTTGCAGATTTCACTCCCTTCTAACGAGAAAGTGGAGCAGGAACAGCAAAACAAAGCCAAGGAGTCGCAGGCTGTAACACTCATCCTCGACACCGAACGTGACGCAGATGGAAACGTAAAGTTTGATCCCGAAACCGGCAAGCCCGCCCACCTTATCTACTATTACTTCGGTAAACCCGAGATTGCCGACGAAGACCACGACGGTCGTATCGACAACTCCAATCTTAAGGTTGAGAAGTTTATAGGTAATGTAAACGGCGAGACTCAAGGTATACGTAAAATCCTTCATGACAAGAACAAGACCGTGCTCGAAAAGATCGCAGTCCTGAAAGCTGACTGGAAGGATAAGAAGATTACCGACGATGAGTATCAGGCCCGCGCCAAGGAGATCCGTAATGACTCACTCATTACCGACCGTCCCGTGGTCATCATCAAGGCCGGCCCCAACGCATCGTGGGAAAGCTTGATCGGTGCTCTCGACGAGATGCAGATCAACCAGATCTCTCGCTACCAGATCGATAATATCAACGACGTTGACTCTTTGATGATTTTCGATTATCTTGCTAAACATCCTCGCAATTGATGATGAGTGTCTATATGTTTAACTATTAAATGACAGAAGAAAATGGCAAAAGATGTAGATCTTTCATCAAAAGAATGGCGCGATATAGTCTTTGAAGGTAAAAACAAAGAATTCGGCGCATATGAATTGCGTAAGGAGTCTGACGCACGTCACAATAAAGCGATGATCGTTGTCGTCATCATTATCGCGATAGCTTTCTTGCTTCCGCTTATTGTAAACACTGTGTTGCCTAAGGCTGACGAGCGTCCCGAGGACGTTACCGAGCAGGCTATGGTAAACCTCGGCGATGCTGCCGAGGAGGAGCCGGAGCCTGAAGAAGAGCAGCAGCGTTACGAGGAGGAGAAGCCCGAAGTGCTCCCCGAAGAGGTGCTCAACACCGTTAAGGTGACCGAGCTTGCCATCGTGGAGGACGATCAGGTGAAAGCCGAGGACGAGATCAAGACTCAGGACGAACTTAAGGAAACCACTACCGCATTCGGTCAGAGCGACTTCGACAAAGGTACCGACGACCGCAACGTAGTGCGTGAACATAAGGACGAGATCGTAGTTGAAGAAAAGAAACCGGTTGAAGACAACAAAGTGTTTACCGCTGTTGAGCAGATGCCTCAGTTCCCCGGTGGTGAAGCTGCGTTGATGAAGTATATCTCCGACCACCTCAAATATCCTCCTGTAGCTATGGAGAATAATATTCAGGGTCGTGTCGTGATACAGTTCGTCGTAACGAAGACCGGTAAGATCGGTGAGGTTAAGGTGGCACGAAGCAAAGACCCCGACCTTGACAAGGAAGCCGTTCGCGTCGTAAAGACTCTGCCCGATTTCATACCGGGTAAGATGAACGGACAGTCGGTTAACGTGTGGTACACACTCCCCATCACTTTCAAACTTCAAGGCGTATAATCTTGATTTAAGCTATAACTTGAAAGGCGCATCCTTAACGGGTGCGCCTTTTTATTTAATGCTAAATTTTATGAAATTTTATTTATGGCGTGGCACCGTGTGAATACTTTTCATTAACTTAGCGATATTATTAATCATAATCCGAAAAATCATGGCTGCCGATAATGACCTGCAATATGATGAAAATGAAGCGATAAAGTTTATCCGCGATTATATGCCCGAGAACATCCGGGACAATTATACCGATGACGAGATACTCAACGTGCTTGATATGATATGGGATTACTATGAAGACAACGGTTATCTCGAAATACCCTCTGACGACAGCGCTGGCGACGTTGACGCTTCGCCTGCCGCCGACGACCTGCTCAAGTATGTGAAGAAGATGCTTGCCAAGGATAAACTTGCGGTTGTCGACAGTGACGACGTGCATTATATCGTGGAGGGCGAGCTGGCTTACGAGAAATCGATAGGTCTTGAGGATTGACAAAGCATGACATGATGCGTATAAGCCGTTACATATATCTGCTCGTCGTGGTGAGCCTGTTGGCTTGTTCGGCGCCTCCGGCCGATGCACAGAATATTTTCGGACGTCTGAAAGACAAGCTGTCGGGGAAATCGACTGACGGCGATGTCGCGAAAAAGAAGAAGAGCGGCAAGTCGGCCGCTGTTGTCGACCCTGCCGAGCTGTCGCTTGACGAGAATGTGATGTTACCGCGTGTCGGCGACAAGCAGCATGCGGCGGTGGCCGATTATATGGGACACCTCGCCAAGAAGCTTGCGTCGCGCAAACTGGCGCGCATAGAGCTTACCCGCGGAGGCGAGGTTATTGTGGCCACTATCGGCACCGACCAGCTCTTTGCTCCCAATGACACCGTGTTGCGCGACAACGCGCAGGAGTTTCTGCGCCCGTATGCCGATCTGTTGAAGCAGATGGGCATGTACAAGATGATTGTCGTATGTCATACCGACGACACCGGTTCCGAGGCATACACCGACCATCTAAGCGAGGCGAGGTCTTCGGCCGTGTATGACTTTCTGTTTAAAAAACAGCTGGAGAACGTGGACCTGCTGTCATATGCCCTCGGTGCCTCCGAGCCTTCGGTGCCCAATGATTCACGCGAGAACAGGGCCAAAAACCGCAGGGTGGAGATTTATATCGTACCCGACATTCTGATTCTCGAGATGGCCAAATCCGGTAAACTGCAATTCCGAAACTAAATTATATTTATGAGATTTTCAATTTTGCTATTGGGTGCTGCGACACTGATGACAGTATCGTGTGCCCGCAGTCAGTCACAGGGCGAGCCCTATACCGTGACTGCCAAAGTATCGGCCGATGACAACGGCAAGTGGGCTTATGTAGTTAACTACGACAATGGAGAGCGTATCGACAGTGTGCTTGTAGCTGACAGCGTAATAACGATTTCCGGAACGGTGGAGACCCCTGTTCTCGCACGTCTGCTCGTAGGCAATCAGCGCAACGGCACTTTTGTACTTGAACCGGGCGATATATCGTTTAATGACGACCGCATGCCAGTGGGTACGTCAGGCAATGAGCTGTTTGTCAAGTATACGGCCTCGCTTGACTCGCTTGTAAAGGCATATCAGACTGCGGAAAGCGATTCAGCGCGCAATGCCATAGAGGAGGCCTACAATGCCGCCAATGACCGCGCTATTGCCGAGAACAGCACTAATCCGGTAGGATATTTCGCTTTTGTCAATGTGGCTTACGAGTATAACGCCGCTCAGCTTGACAGTGTACTGGCCCTCTATCCTTCCTACGGGGAGTATCAGCGTGTCAAGGAGCTTGTGGAGAAGCACAAACGTGCGGCCGCCACAGCTGCCGGCAACAAGTTCGTCGATTTTACCGTCGAGGGCGATTCCGTTCAGAAACTGAGCGATTACGTAGGCCGCGGCCGTTATACGCTTGTCGATTTCTGGGCCAGCTGGTGTGGACCGTGCCGTCGCGAGATGCCTGTCATAAAAGAGCTTTATGACGAGTTTAACTCAAAAGGCCTCGACGTGGTGGGTGTAGCCGTATGGGATGAGCCTGAGGACTCTGAAAAAGCCGTGGAGCAGCTCGAGCTGCCTTGGCCGCAGATACTGAACGCGAAGAGTGTGCCTACCGACCTCTACGGTATATCGGGCATACCTCATATCATGCTTATCGACCCGGAGGGCGTAATCGTGGCACGTGGCATGCAGGGCGACTCGCTGCGCCGCGTAGTGCGTGAGACTATGACCGCCGGTCTCCAAAAATCCGGCAATTGACTTTGGTCCACAGGACACAGGCGATAAAAAGACCTGTCAGCGCTCCGCCGGCATCGGCATAGAAGTCATATATGTCTTGGCCTCGCCCCATGTCCATGGCTCCCTGTATAAGCTCTATGGCTCCGCCGAAAATTATTGTGGCTATACAGAATATTATCAGCAGTACCCCGGGTGCCTTTGTGCGTCCGGGGTTCTTGCGTAAATAGTCAAGTGCAAGACAATCCATGACTCCGAGCATCATTATGGCATGGACCACTTTGTCGGCGCCCGGAAACAGGCTTATGTCATTGTCGGGAAGAGGGTCGGGCATCAAGGTCAGATAAAGTACTGCCAGAACTACCGCTATTGTCAATATATAGGGCGGCAGACGTTTTATTATGTTAGTTATTGACATTTTCTTAAAATTTTTGCAAAATTAATCACAAAAAGTATTATTTGAAAATGTATTGTGCGACAGTTTGTCGCTTTTTGATTAATTTTGCAGACTAAATAGTAAATAAGATGGCCACTAAAGCACAATTTGGCAGTAAGATAGGTTTGATTGCAGCCACGGTCGGTTCGGCTGTGGGGCTTGGAAATATATGGCGTTTTCCGGCAGAGACGCAGAGCAACGGAGGCGCTGCGTTTTTGTTGCTCTATATAGCGTGTGTATTTATACTCGGCATTCCGGTTATGCTCGCCGAGTTTTCGCTCGGCAGAGGGTGCCGCAGCGATGCGGTAGGGGTGTTCCGACATCTGTCGCCCGGCAAAAAGTGGTGGATAGTGGGGGCCCTCGCCATACTTGCCTCTTATCTGATATTGTCGTTTTATATGGTGGTTGCCGGGTGGACGGCCGAGTATCTGTGGCAGTCGATCACGGGAGCGCTGTATGAGGTGAAGGCCGGTGTGGCGTCGGCCGGTACGGCTGCCCTTGACGCCCAGTTTGAAGGCAAGATGCAGGAGTATATCCTTACCGATACAAGGCCTATTGTCATGACATATGCCATGCTGCTGGTGAATCTCGGCATACTTCTTATGGGGGTGCAGAAAGGCATAGAGAAGATGTCCAATATACTTATGCCGGTGCTGTTTGTACTGCTGCTGGTCTTCGCGGGTGTATCCCTGTCGTTGCCCAAGGCTTCCGAAGGACTTGAATTTTTCCTTAACCCCGACTTCTCCAAGATTACGCCTACCGTTGTGGTCAATGCACTCGGGCAGGCATTCTTCTCCCTCTCGCTCGGCATGGGCATACTTGTCACTTACTCAAGTTATTTCCCTAAAGAGACCAAGCTTACCAAGACGGCCGTCACCGTGTCGCTTCTCGATCTGTTTGTGGCCATAATGATGGGTATCATCATATTTCCCGCAGTAAAGACTTTCGGCCTCGACAATCATAATCTTGCGGGCACGGCTCTTGTTTTCGTGACTTTGCCCGAGGTGTTTGCGCAGATGCCGTGGACGCAGTTCTGGTCCATCCTGTTTTTCACGCTGTTGCTCGTGGCCGCTCTTACCTCCACCATATCATTGGGCGAGGTATCCATAGCGTTCATGCAGTCGAGGTTTGGCCTCAGGCGTTCCACCGCCTGCCTTGTGGTCATGCTGCCGCTCTTCGTGCTAAGCGCTCTCTGTTCGCTGTCATTGGGTTCGCTCTCGTCCTTTACCATAGCGGGGCTGACACTGTTTGATTTTCTTGACAATACCGCTACCAATATAATGTTGCCCGTGGTGGCTATATCGACATGTATATATATGGGCTGGTTCGTGCCCAAGAAGTATTTCCGTAACGAGCTAACCAACGGCAATACGGTCTCGCGCCGTTTTTACGGCCCGGTACTGTTTGTGGTGCGTTTCGTGGCTCCCGTGTTGATAGCCGTGATACTGCTGGCGAAAATATTTTAAACTATCCATGTCATGAAAGAGAACAGAGCACAGTTTGCAACCCGTCTCGGAGTCATAGCCACCACGGTCGGCTCGGCTGTAGGACTCGGCAATATATGGCGTTTCCCTTATGAAGCCGGTGTACACGGCGGAGGGGCGTTTCTTATTATCTACATAGGATTTATATTTCTGATAGGCGTACCGGTCATATGTGCCGAGTTTATCATGGGGCGCAGCACGCGCAGCAATATATTCGGCGCGTTCCGGGCGTTGCACGGCCGTCCCCAGTGGGCGTGGATAGGCTATATGGGCATATTGGCCTCGATACTGATACTGTCGTTTTACTCCGTTGTGGCGGGGTGGACTGTCGAGTACTTCGTGCAGTCGGTTACCGGCACTCTCGACTCGCTTGATGCAGGCAGCCGTCATGAGGCTTTCGACATGTTCTGCACAGGGTGGAAGCCGGTTATGTGGACGCTACTGTTTCTTGCCGTGAACGCGGTCATTCTTCTGCGCGGCGTCAAGGGCGGCATCGAACGGGCCTCCAATGTACTTATGCCGGTGCTGTTTGTCATCCTGATCATATTCTGCGTAAACTCGCTGCTTATGCCGGGAGCGTCGGAGGGCCTCGCCTTCCTGTTCCGTCCCGATTTCTCCAAGGTTGACTCGGGGGTGCTTCTCGGAGCGCTCGGACAGGCTTT
The DNA here is from genome assembly GCA_001689405.1 of Candidatus Homeothermus arabinoxylanisolvens. Classification (GTDB taxonomy): domain Bacteria; phylum Bacteroidota; class Bacteroidia; order Bacteroidales; family Muribaculaceae; genus Muribaculum; species Muribaculum arabinoxylanisolvens. The sequence goes on from LUJO01000042.1 coordinate 51,567, forward strand.
CTTCTCGCTGTCGCTGGGCCTCGGCACTATGCTGACTTACGCGAGCTATTTCTCTGACCGCACTCCGCTTGTTAAAAGCGCCACTGTCACATCAGTGCTTGACACCTGTGTGGCCATTCTTGCGGGTATCATCATATTCCCGGCTGTCTTTACATTCGGCGCGGAGCCTTCCGCCGGACCGAAACTCGTTTTTGAGGTGCTCCCCGACATTTTCCACCGCCTGCCTTGGGGCGCTTTATGGTCATCGCTGTTCTTCTTCCTCCTGTTTCTTGCCTCACTGACCTCCACCATATCCATGAGCGAGATATGCATAGCTTTCTTCTGCGAGCAGTTGGGACTGAGCCGCAAGAAGGCTACATTGCTCAACTGTGGCATAGCTATGGCGTTGGGCACCCTGTGTGCCCTGTCGTTCGGGCCGCTCCGGGATATGACTGTATTCGGACTTACGGTGTTTGACCTGTTTGACTATGTGTCGAGCAACATCCTCTTGCCTCTTGGCGGTATGATGATATCGATATTTGTGGGCTGGTTTGTTGACCGCGGAGTATTGCGCGCCCAGTTGTGCGGCACGGGTACTATAAAGGAGTGGATACTGAAGGTAATCGTGTTCTGTCTGCGTTATGTGGCCCCCGCAGGTATAGCCTTAGTCTTTCTTTCCGGCCTCGGGGTTATCTGACGGGTCGACGCATTTTATATCGATGATGTCGCTCATGCGCGTGGTGTACAGGCGCGACGTGTGCTCTTTCGACGCTACCGATTTTGACGGTATCGATGCTAAGTGTACTTTGTCATGGCCGGCATTCTCCCGGTTGATTTTGTCGAGCGCCGACATAAGACGCCGACGTTTCATCAAGTCGTCATGGTTACAGAAAAGGCTCTGTTGAAGGCCGTTGCCGTCAATGATCTGTGTGGCTGTCACGCCTGCGCGTTTGTATCCGTATCCGGGCCGGAATATTCCGGCAAGTGCCGCCTTTGCCTCCTTGCACAGTATCGAGGTGTCGTTGGTCGCTTCCGGCATACGGTGTTGGGCTATGTTGGAGTAGTATGACTCCTTGAAACGGTTGGTGGCTATATATACCGATATCGCCGAGCAGTGGCAGCCGTGTCGTCGCAGCCGTTCGGCTACGTATGCCGCATGTTGCGCCACCGCATCGTTAAGCTCTTCGAGTGAATAGATCTCCGTGGCGAAAGTGCGCGAGCAGGTTAGCGACTTCTGCGGCCCCTCGATGCTCTCTTCGGTCCCTATGCATGCCTCGCCGTTGAGTTCGCGCCACACTCTTTCAAGGTTTATGTTATAGCGGTCGCGTATAGTCTCTTTTGGCAGCCGTGCGAAGTCGAGTGCCGTGTATATACCTTGTGTCTTAAGCCGCTCCGAAAGCCTGCGTCCTATGCCCCATACATCGCCTATACCTGTGAGTTCGAGCGCCTTGGCCCTCTTGTCGGGGGTGTCTATGATGCATGCGCCTTTGTAGCCGGGATACTTTTTTGCAAACCGTGCCGCCGCTTTGGCCAGCGTGCGTGTAGAGGCTATGCCGAGCGATACCGGTATGCCTACATTTTTCTTTATGGTTTTTACTATCGATTGTCCGTAGGCCGGCAATTCATTGTCGTCGACAGCATCAAGATTTATGTATGCCTCATCGATCGAGCTTATCTCAAGCCCGTCGGCGAGTGAGGCCAATGTCATCATGACACGTGACGACATGTCGCTGTAAAGCCGATGATTGCCCGACAGGACGGCTATGTTATGCCGCGATACAATGTCGCGGATCTTGAACAGAGGTATGCCTCGTGTTATGCCGAGCGCTTTTGCCTCGTTGGACATGGCCACCACGCACCCGTCATTGTTGCCTAACACTATGACCGGTCTGTCGCGCAACTCGGGATGAAACACCCGCTCGCACGATACGAAAAAGTTATTGCAGTCTATAAGGCCTGTCATGGGAGGATAGGCGCTCACCGCTTGCGGCGGTTTTTCTTTATTGTGTAGGTGACTATGCCCCAGACGGTGAAGTCGTCATCTTCGGTGACCTCGATCGGCGCATAGTGGCGGTTGGAGGGCAAGAGAAGTATGCGGTGCCGCTCTACTTTAAGGCGCTTGACAGTAAATTCGCCGTCAATACAGCACACGGCAAGGTCGCCGTTGGCCGGCTCAAGCGAGCGGTCAATGACCAGTATGTCGCCGTCGTCGATACCCTCCTCGCACATTGAGTCGCCGGTCACGCGGCCGTAAAATGTCGAGGCCGGATGTGTCACTATCTCCGCGTTCAGGTCTATCGACTCGTTCATCGACGACTGTCCCGGTGAGGTAAAACCGGCCTTTATGCCCCCGTCGGCATACGGCAAGGGCATGGACGATCCATTGTCCACTCCATACAGCTCCAAGTCGTTACGCGATTTTGTCATCAGTTCGGTATGGTGATATTCGGTTTTTAACGTGACACGGATGAAAGTATATGAATAAAGCGTGTAAAACGATTAACCGGTCGATTATACACGCTTTATGACTGTATGACGTGTCTGTTACTTCAGTCTGTCGATAAGGGCGGTGATGTCGAGTGAGGCCTGCTCGCCGGTGGCCATGTCCTTGAGAGTCACTTTACCCTCCTGAAGTTCGCTTTCGCCTATCATGGCCACAAAGGGCACGGACTTGGAGTTGGCATAGGCCATCTGCTTTTTCATCTTGGAAGTCTCGGGATATATTTCGGCCGAGATGCCGTGGCCGCGCAGTTGCTTGATGACCTTGAGCGATTCGGCCTTTTCGGCCTCGCCGAAGTTCATGAACAGCACTTTTGTAGAGCGTGACGTATCTTCGGGATAGAGGTCGAGCGTGTTGAGCACATCGTATATGCGGTCGGCGCCAAACGATATTCCGACTCCCGACACATCGGGCATGCCGAACACTCCCGTGAGGTTGTCGTAACGGCCTCCGCCGGTTATTGAGCCTATCTCGACGTCGCGGGCTTTTACCTCGATTATGGTGCCGGTGTAGTAATTCAGGCCTCGGGCGAGCGACACGTCAAGATCAAGCACGGCACGCAGGCCGAGCGCTTCGGTGTGTCTTACGACTTCTTTCAGCTCCTCGATTCCGCGAAGTCCTACGGGCGATGCCGACAATACCTCGGCAAGGCGTTCGAGGCGCTGATTGACAGTGCCGTCGATTGACAATATGGGTTCGAGTGCGGCTATGGCCTCAGTTGACAGACCTCGCTCGGCAAGCTCGGCTTTTACGTTCTCCATGCCTATTTTGTCGATTTTGTCGATGGCCACCGTTATATCGACTATCTTTTCAGGTGCGCCTATCAGCTCGGCTATTCCGGCAAGTACCTTGCGGTTGTTGAGCTTGATGGTGATGTTGATTTTCAGGCGGTTGAATACTTCGTCGATAAGCTGGAGCAACTCTACCTCGTTGACAAGAGAGTCGGAGCCTATTATGTCGGCGTCGCACTGGTAAAACTCGCGGTAGCGGCCTTTCTGGGGACGGTCGGCACGCCAAACAGGCTGTATCTGGAAGCGCTTGAAGGGAAACTGCAGTTCGGCGCGGTGCTGCACGACGTAGCGGGCAAAGGGTACGGTAAGGTCATAACGCAGACCCTTTTCACAGAGCTGCGTAGTTAGTTTTCCCGATGCCTCCCCCGAGTCGAGCAACTGTCGGTCGGCTCCCCGCAGGTAGTCGCCGGAGTTAAGTATCTTGAACAGAAGTTTATCGCCTTCCTCTCCGTATTTTCCCATAAGGGTAGACAGGTTCTCCATAGCCGGAGTCTCGATCTGGTTGAAGCCAAACAGGTTGAAGACTTCGCGAATGGTATTGAATATGTAATTGCGGCGCGCCATCTCGGTGGGTGAGAAGTCGCGTGTACCTTTGGGTATGGAAGGTTTCTGTGCCATATGTATAAATTGTATAGTTTATTTTAGAGTGCAAATTTAAGGCATTTTTCGCAAAAACTCCATTTTATTGTTCCTATAGTTGGGCCACCCTACGATTATATCGTGTTTTTGCCATGCTGCGCCATGGCGTGCAGGCCCGAACTATTGTCGATAACGTATGTTTATATTGTATTGAAACTAAATGTATATTACTATGACTAAAGTTACCTATATGGACAACAGCGGATTTATCCTGACTCTGTCCGATGTCATCCTCGTTTTTGACTATTATCGTGATCCGGCTCACGCTCTGCATAAGGCTCTTGAGGCTAATCCACAACTGCCGGTAGTGTTTTTTGTAAGCCATCATCACCATGACCATTACAACAAATGCATATTTGACCTCGCGCAGAACCATAAGAGGGTCTACGTGCTCTCCAATGACGTTTACGGGCAGGATATTCCCGGATCGGAACGGATAGCGGGTATGAGCGCGGGCGATGTGCTTGAAAATCTGCCGGGCGACATCAAAGTGAAGGCTTACGGTTCTACCGATGCCGGAGTAAGTTTCCTTGTCACCGCTTCTGACGGCCGCAAGATATTTCATGCGGGCGACCTCAACGACTGGCACTGGCAGGATGACTCTTCGGAGCGCGAGGTGCGCAAGGCCGACGAGCATTTCAATGTCATACTTAACCGCATAGCTTCCGAAAATCAGTCGATAGACATAGCCATGTTTCCTGTCGACTCACGTCAGGGTTCTGACTTCGAGCGTGGGGCGCGTCTGTTTCTCGAGAAGATAAAAGTGACCGACTTTTTCCCGATGCACATACATGGCGACTTTAAGGATGCCTGTGACTTTTCGGCTTATGTCGACGAGAGTGTCACAGCCTGCCATTGTCTCCACAATCCCGGCATGAGCGCCGAACTGAATTAAAAACCGTTGTATTTTGTCGGATTCATAATGGTAAATTGACCGATTTACAATAAGGTTATTAGAATTATTTTGCTAAATTTGCAAACAGATAATTAACCTGAACAACATTTAAAGATACCATTATGAAAATGAAAGAGACAATACGCGAGCAGTTCAGCCAGCGTTTTGGAGGTAACGGAGTATTTTATGCATCGGCAGGTCGTATAAACCTGATAGGCGAGCACACCGATTATAACGGCGGCTTCGTGTTTCCGGGAGCCATCGACAAAGTCATCATGGTCGAAATCAAGCCTAACGGCACTGATAAAGTACGTGTCTATTCGGTAGACATCGACGAGTATGCCGAGTTTGGCCTTAATGAAGAGGATGCTCCTTCGCAGCAGTGGGCGCGCTATATATTCGGAGTATGCCGCGAGGTCATCAAGCGTGGCGGTACGGTAAAAGGCTTCGATGCCGTGTTTGCCGGAAATGTGCCTCTCGGTGCCGGACTGTCATCGTCGGCCGCTCTTGAGAGCTGCTTTGCCTACGCTATGAACGATATGTTCAACGACAATAAAATCGACAAGTTTGAGCTTGCCAAGATAGGTCAGTCGACAGAGCACAACTATTGCGGTGTGAATTGCGGTATCATGGACCAGTTTGCATCGGTATTCGGTAAGAAAGACCATCTGATACGTCTTGACTGCCGTTCGCTTGAGTATGAGTACTTCCCGTTCAAGCTCGACGGCTACAAGCTGGTGCTTGTCGACTCCAAGGTAAAGCATGAATTGGTCGACTCTCCTTACAACAAGCGCCGCGCTTCATGCGAGCACGTGGCCAAGGAGCTCGGAGTAGAGACTTTGCGTGACGCCGAACTTGAGGACCTTGACAAAATCAAGGACCGCATATCGGAGGAGGATTACAACCGCGCCAAGTACGTCATCGAAGAGAAGCAGCGTGTGCTTGATGTGTGCGACGCACTGCAGAAGGGCGACTACGCTACAGTGGGCGACCGCATGTACAAGACCCATGAAGGCATGTCGAAGCTCTACGAGGTAAGCTGTGTAGAGCTCGATTACCTCAATGACATCGCCAAGGAGTGCGGCGTCACCGGTTCGCGCATCATGGGCGGCGGTTTCGGCGGCTGCACGATCAATCTTGTTAAAGACGAGCTGTATGACAACTTCATCGCTACGGCCAAGAGTAAGTTTGAGGCCAAGTACGGACACGAACCTCAGGTATATGAGGTGATTGTTTCTGACGGAGCACGTAAGTTGGATTAATTTGAAACACAACGGATATGAAAATACAGACTGAGAGAGTTATGTCGCCCAAGGGTGACATAACTCTTTATACATTGACCAATGCATCGGGCGCTTCGGTGACACTGTCAAGCCTCGGTGCCGGTATAGTGGGCATTGTGGTTCCCGACAAGGAGGGCAAGTTGGACGACGTGGTGCTCGGATATAAAAATCCGGCCGATTATTTCGGCGACGGCCCTTGTGCGGGAAAGACCCCCGGACGCTACGCCAACCGTATATGTAAAGGTAAATTCTCTATCGACGGCAAGGAGTACAGCCTTGCCATAAATAACGGCCCCAATGCTCTTCACGGAGGCCCCGAGGGCTTCATGAACCGTATATGGAAGTCGGAAGCGGTCGGCAGCCACGTGAAATTCACATATGAGGCCGCCGACGGCGAGGAGGGCTATCCGGGAGCGGTAAAAGCTACGGTCATATATTCATGGAACGATAAAAACGAACTTACTATCGACCTGAAGGCCGAGAGCGACGCCAAGACGGTAGTCAACCTCACCAATCACGCCTACTTCAATCTTGACGGCGAAAACAGCGGCTCAGTGCTCGACCATGAGCTTCAGTTGCTCGCCTCCAAGTATCTGCCTACCGACTCCACGCAGATACCTACCGGCGAACTTGCCGACGTCAAGGGCACACCCATGGACTTCCTTCAGCCCAAGACTATAGGACGCGACATCAACGCCGACTTCGAGGCGTTGAAGATAGGCAAGGGCTATGACCACTGCTGGGTGCTTGACAACTGGCACAAACACACCCTCGGAAAGGCGGCGGTGCTTACCGCGGCCAAGAGCGGACGAGTGCTTGAGGTGTTCACCACACAGCCGGGGGCTCAGGTGTATTCGGGCAACTGGCTCGGAGGAAGTCCCGAGAACAAGAGCGGCCGCCCGTACAATGACTACGACGGTGTGGCCATAGAGTGTCAGGGATTTCCCGACGCTCCCAATCATCGCAATTTCCCGTGCCAGCTTCTGTGTCCGGGTGAAGAGTATAATCAAACCATAGTATATAGATTTACAACAAAATGAAACCTACATTATTCGTTTTAGCCGCCGGCATGGGAAGCCGGTATGGAGGCCTTAAGCAGCTTGACTCGCTCGGCCCCAATGGAGAAACCATCATGGACTATTCGATTTATGATGCCGTAAAATCAGGATTCGGAAAAATAGTGTTTGTCATAAGAAAGGATTTCGAGCAGGATTTCCGCGAAAAAATCATATCCAAATATGAGGGCCATGTGCCCGTGGAGGTTGTCTTCCAGTCTACCGACGCTCTGCCCGAAGGATTTACCTGTCCGGCTGACCGTACCAAGCCGTGGGGCACCAACCATGCTGTGCTTATGGGCAAGGATGTCATCAAGGAGCCGTTTGCCGTCATAAATGCCGACGATTTTTATGGCCGCGACGCTTTTGAGGTGATTGCCAAGGAACTAAGCCGTCCGCGTGACCGTAAAGGCGACTATTGCATGGTCGGCTTCCGTGTGGGCAATACCATGTCGGAAAACGGTTCTGTGGCTCGTGGCGTTTGCAATACCGAGAACGGTCTTCTGACAACTGTCACCGAGCGCACCGACATAGCTTACGACGAGAACCACGACATAACCTTCCATGACGAGAAGGGTGAGGTATGCAAGCTCGATCCCAAGACTCCGGTGTCAATGAATCTCTGGGGCTTTACTCCCGATTATTTCGAGTACAGCGACCGCGAGTTTGTAAACTTCCTGAAAAAGGACATAAACACTCCCAAAGCGGAGTTCTTTATACCTATTGTCATCGATACACTCATCAACTCCGGCGAGGCTACCGTAAAAGTACTTGACACCGACTCTAAGTGGTTTGGCGTCACTTATGCGGGCGACCGTCCCGGCGTGGTGGCCAAGTTTGCCGAACTGCACAAGAACGGCACATATCCCGAAAAACTCTTCTGACACATCTGTGTATAGTGATAAAAGAAAAGACGCGGTTGTACAACCGCGTCTTTTCTTTTATCTGGTTTGCGAGCCTGTAAAGGCTATATCATGTAGTCGGGTGGCCATGCGGGTCGCAGCCGGACACCGTGGTATCGGTGTCGCTACCGGCATTGACGCGGTTATAGCGGGCGGGCTTTGTAGACGTTACTGGCCGATACCGGCAAGATATTGCCTTGCAGGGTTGTGGTGTAGGAGTTGAAGTTGGGCGTTATCACCGCTGTGGCGTAGGTGCCTCCCGCCGGCAAAGTTATGAATACCGTAGCCGATATGCCTATGCCCGATACGCTCATTGACAGCCGGTAGTTGCCCTTCTTGTCGACCGATCGCTTTACCGACGACGGGGCACCCTCGACGGTGATGCCGCCTATGCCGTTGATGCCCGGCCGTGACTTCAGCAGCGCTATCTGCACGGTGGCTCTTCCGTCGACCACCGATATGAAATTGGTAGCTGACGATACGTAGGCCGACCGGCCGCGCTTGAATACGATTTTGTCGGCCTCAAGTACGAAGTCGAGGCTGTCGAGCGACTGTACGGCCAGTTCGTGGGCTATCGAGTCGCGGATGGCGTTGATGCGTTTTTCCTGCTCGCGTGCTTCTCTTTGTTCCGGAGTCAGATTGGCTGTCGATGCACATGAGCACAACAGCGATGCGAGTAAGCCGATGATTAGTGTGAAGCGTGTCATAACGTAATGTCTTTAGTCGATTTATAATCTTTTACATTCACAAACATACGGAAAAATCCGTAGCCCTCTTGTTATATAAACACCAAATCGACATCGACAATCTGTTAAATAATCTTAGAAGAGAGTAAAAAATAGCGAATATTTGACTTGGGCTAATAAATAATGTATCTTTATGTGTTATTGGATTAAACTACGCATTAAGATGCGAGTCCAATAATTACAAAAGTGTATAATTATTGAATTTTTTAAATTAAGGAACCAAGTCTTATGGTAGGTAAAAAACTATTATTATCAATCGCTATGCTGGGTGCGGGCATCATGTCGGTTTCAGCACAAGGATACTATGACGACGACATTTACTACGATCCGGCAAAAGATACCAAGGCTAAGCAGGAGAAGCTCGAGCTTGCCAAGCGCAAGCAGGCTGCCGCTGCCGCCCGCCAATACTACAACCAGAATAATTATGACCCCACTCTCGGAGGACACGATTATGCCGGTGCCGACACCTATGCCGTTACGGGTACTTCCTCCCGCGATGTGGACGAGTATAACCGCCGCGGCAAGTATGCTCAGGCCGATACTACCGCCGGCCGTCAGGCAATGACCGATGACTTCGCCTACACACGCCGCATAGAGAAGTATCATAACAGCGACATTATATCGGATATAAACGACCCGGCATTGGTCGAGTATTATTATTCGACTCAGCCTGAGGTCAATATCATAATCAACAGCCCCGGATGGTATTCGCCGTGGGCATGGAACTATTATGACTGGTACTGGGGCCCGTCGTGGTCGTGGCCTTACTACTCATCATGGTGGGGTCCGTCGTGGTCATGGGGCTGGGGCGGTCCTGCATGGGGTCCTTCATGGTCATGGGGCTGGGGCCCGTCATGGTCGTGGGGTTGGGGGCCCGGCTGGGGCTGGGGTCCGTCATGGGGCTGGGGTGGCCCGGCATGGCGTCCCGGATGGGCATACAATCCCGGAAGCTATACTCCTAACGGACGTCGTCCGGTGGGTGTGCGCAACGGATATACCGGAGTGACGAGCAATCATTACCGTCCGTCATACAACGGAGGCAATCACCGTGGTTTCGCCACCGGTTCGACAGGCAATTTCCGTCCCGGCTCGACATCGGGCAATCGCGGTAATTACGGTCGTCCGTCAAACAACAGCCGTCCGTCAAACAACGGCAGCTACGGTACTACAACCGGCAACCGCAACAGCTACAACCGCAGCAATAACAACAACTACAACTATAACCGCAGCAATAACTACAACAACAACCGCTCTTACTCTACACCGAGCTACGGCGGCGGTTCACGCGGCGGTTACTCCGGCGGCGGTGGAGGAGGCGGTTCACACCGTGGCGGCCGCCGATAGGCCTGCAGTGTTATTGAAAACAGCGTAATCATTTTTCAACACTATATAGTATATGAGAAATATCAAGCAATTATTTATAGTAGCCGCAGTAGGATTGATTCCTGTAGCAGGTATGTCGCAGGCGGCTGTCGACCTGTACAATCTGTCAAGGCCCGATTTACGCGGTACCGCCCGTTTTATGTCGATGGGCGGTGCATTTACCGCACTCGGCGGCGATATATCGTCGCTTAACCAGAATCCCGCAGGTATAGGCATATACCGCAGCAGCGAGATAGGCATGACGCTTAACCTCGACTTCCAGTCGACATCGACCGAGGCGCAGGGGGCCAAGGTGTCAGACTCGCAGACGCGCTTCAATTTCAACAACTTCGGGTATATCGGTACAATCGGTACCATGAGCGAGGTCATGCCGACATTCTCGTGGGGTGCCACTTATGCGCGCACCGCATCGTTTGACCGCATATTTACCGGCGGCATCGGAAACCTGAAGGGTGCGTCGCTCAGCAACTATGTAGCCGCGCTCACCAACAGCGAAGGCGTAGAGCCCGGTGAGATGCTCTCGGGCGATAACTATAATCCTTGGCTTGACGGAAATGCGCCGTGGCTCAGTACGCTGGCTTTTCAGGGTTATATGATAAACGATAGTGAAGTTGACGGCAGGGCTAATTTCTCGGGACTTATGGGCGACGGTACAACGGGTAGCGCCGCATTCCAAGTGCGCGAGAAGGGGTATGTCGATGAATACTCAATCAACTTCGGCGGTAACCTGTATAATACGGTTTACTGGGGTATCGGCCTCGGTATAACCGATATAAACTATACGCAGCTCAGCTACTATCAGGAGAATCTCGACAACGCTTACATAGCGGCCGAGTCAAAGGTTGACGGCAACTACAATATAGTCAACGGCAAGGCTGACTACCGTTTGTCTAATTACCTTAACTCCAACGGCAGCGGCTTCAATCTGAAACTCGGTGTCATTGTGAAGCCTATCAATGAGCTTCGCTTCGGTTTTGCCATACATACTCCTACTTGGTACAGCATGACCGACACCTATTGGGGTACAGTGACTTACCGCTATACTCCGCAAGACCAGAACTCGTTCTACGACAACATGACCGACCGTCAGAACCCGGCTCCGGAAACCAATGACGGCATGGACAGCTGGAATGACTACAACATGCGCACTCCGTGGCGTATGATGTTCGGTGTAGCCGGTGTAATAGCCGGACAGGGCATATTGAGCCTCGATTATGAGTATCGCGGCACATCATCGACCCACATATCGGATGTTCAGGGCGAGGGTTATATAAATGACGACATGAAGACCTACTTCAAGGGCACCAACATACTGCGTCTCGGAGCCGAATACCGCGTGACACCGCAGTTCAGCCTGCGTGCCGGTTACAGCTGGGAGTCGTCGCCCGTGAAGAAGGAAGCCGCCAATGACGGTGAAGTCATATGGACTGCCGGTACCATACCGAGCTATACGTTTGACAAGACCACACAGTACATAACCGCCGGACTCGGCTACCGCTACAAAGGCTTCTATGCCGATCTCGCTTATGTGCACAAAAACCGTGAGTCGACCTATCACGCATTCTCGCCTGTAATCGAGGACACGGCTCTGCTGCAAGGCTCGCCGTCGGCCAAAGTCACCGACAACAACAATCAGGTCATATTGAGTCTGGGATATAAATTTTAAAAATTATTTTATAACTTTGTGCCCGAGGGTGCCGCCCGAGTTTGCGACGGCACCCTCGGTTTGTCATATCTACAGGCATGGAAAAGGAAGTCAGCATCGATCTTGAGAACCCCGAATTTCAGAATGTATGGAAACTTGTCAGGTTTACCCGTCAGTCGGTATTTCTTACTGGGAAGGCCGGTACCGGTAAGTCGACATTCTTGAAATACATATGCGATAATGTGCACAAGGAGCATGTTGTGCTCGCCCCTACAGGTATAGCCGCTGTAAATGTAGGTGGTGTGACGCTGCACTCGTTTTTCAGAATACCGTTCAAGCCGCTGCTGCCCGACGATCCGGAGTTTGACATGAAGCGTATGCGCGACAGGATGAAGTATCCCAAGGAACTCATCAACCTGATTAAAAATGTGGAGCTTATCGTGATTGATGAGATATCGATGGTGAGAGCCGACATAATAGACTTCGTCGACAAAATACTTAAGGTGTATACGGGAAATTTCCGTGAGCCGTTCGGAGGCAAGCAGATGCTTTTTGTCGGTGATATATTTCAGCTTGAACCGGTAGTGACGGGTGACATGCGCGACGTGCTTGCACGTTATTACCCGCAGCCCTATTTCTTTAATGCCAGAGTATTTGCCGACATGAAGATCGTGCCTGTCGAGCTGCTGAAAGTATACCGACAGACCGACCGCGATTTTGTGGAGATGCTCGACCGCGTGAGGGTAGGGCGTCCGTTGAGCGACGACATATCGAGGCTTAACGCCAAGGTCATACGGCGCGATACGGCACGACACGATGACGGACGTATGGTGATGACGCTCGCCACTACCCGTGACATTGTCGACAATATAAACTCGCGCCGTCTTGACGAACTGCCTGCTTCGGAAATCGTGTATACCGGCATGGTGAAGGGCGATTTTCCCATGAACTCGCTGCCTACGTCGGTCGACCTCGTGCTGAAAGTGGGGGCGCAGGTGGTGTTTATAAAGAACGACCCTGACAAACGTTGGGTTAACGGCACGATAGGACGTGTGTATGACGCGCAGCCCGACAGACTTATGGTCGAGCTTGACTCGGGCGAGTGTCACAGCGTGGAGCTTTCGGTATGGCACAATATAAAATACGAGTATGACGACAAGAACCGCAAGGTCACAGAAAAGGAACTCGGCTCGTTTACGCAGTTTCCGGTGAAGCTTGCATGGGCGCTGACCATACACAAGAGCCAAGGACTGACGTTTAAGGATGTGGTGGTCGATGTGGGTCACGGCACCTTTGCGGGCGGACAGACCTACGTGGCGCTCAGCCGCTGCCGCAGTCTTGAGGGGCTGTCGCTGCTCAGCACGCTTAACGAGCGCGACATATTCGTTAATCCGTCGGTTGTCGATTTCAGCCGTATGTTCAATGACAGCTCCCTAATCGAGGAGGCTCTTGACAAGGCAAAGGCCGACGACCTTTATACCGAGGCGTTGGATGCTGTCGGCACAGGCGACGTGGAGCGGGCCTTTGACCTGTTTGTCGAGGCATTGGAGTATCGCGACGAGTGGCAAAATCCGGCGGTGCGTCGTCTGATAAGGCGTAAACTTTCGGAGCTGGGCGGCTTCAGCCGACGTTGCCGTGAGCTGGAAGAGCGTCTGGAGGAGGACCGTGTCAGGTTTCGGCGTCTTGCCGCCGAATATGTGGCTATGGGCGATGAGTGCCGTAGTGAGGGCATGGAGCCTACGCCCGCTATAGCCAATTACGACAAAGCCTTGTCTATATGCGCCGATTGTTACGAGGCTTGGACAGGCAAAGGATATACATATGCGGAGATAAATGATTTTAATGAAGCCATAGCGGCATTTAAAAATGCTTATGATGTAGACCGTGAGCGCATTATGGCTCCGTGCGAGCTCGGACACCTCTATTATGCCGCCGGTGACTTGTCCGAGGCTCTCAACTGGTATCTCATAGCGCTTGACATAGATGACCGGTCGGTATTGCTTCATGAACGTATGGCCGCGCTTTACGAAAAGGTCGGCGATGAGGAGGCGGCCTCGTACCACAGGTCGGAAGCCGCGAAGCTGCGTAAAAAACAAGGACGCCGCAAGCGTTGACACACCTGCGGCGTTTATTTCATAAGTAGCCAATGTGAAAAACGGGTCAATGTAAAAACGTGGTTGTTAAACGGCGATAATGCCGGTATGGATGCCGGTACCAATCCGTTATATTTTAACAGTTCAACCGACTTTTGCTGCTGACCCTGAAAACCGTTTGTCAAGCGGCGACTGTTCTTGTGTTAGCGGGGAAGCACTTCCACTTTAAGCGAGTTGTAGGCGCGTTCCGCTTTTTCACGGGCTGCGTCGACAGTGTCGGCGGTGGCGAGTATCACTCCCATGCGGCGATGACCCTTGACTTCGGGCTTGCCGAATATGCGTATCTGCACGCCGGGCTCCTTCAGAACCTCTTCGAGATTGTCGAAAACCACTTTGTCGCTGTCGCCTTCAACCACTATGGCGCGTGATGCCGAGGGGCCGTAGAAGCGTATGGCCGGTACGGGAAGTCCGAGGAGCGCGCGGGCGTGAAGACCGAATTCGCTCAGATCCTGCGATATCATCGTCACCATGCCTGTGTCATGCGGACGCGGTGATACCTCGCTGAATATGACGTCGTCGCCCTTGATGAACAGCTCGACGCCGAATATGCCGTAGCCTCCCAGCGCGTCGGTAACTTTTTTTGCTATCTGCTGCGCTTTTTCAAGTGCCGTGGTGCTCATGGGCTGGGGCTGCCAAGAGTAGCGGTAGTCGCCGTCAATCTGTATGTGGCCAATCGGCTGGCAGTATGTTGTGCCGTCGCAGCTTCTTACGGTGAGCAGGGTTATTTCGTAGTCGAAGTTTACGAAGCCTTCTACGATGACACGTCCTGCACCGGCGCGTCCGCCCTCCTGCGATATGGCCCAAGAGCGCTCGATGTCGTCGGCTGTGCGTGCCACACTTTGTCCGTGGCCCGACGAACTCATGATCGGCTTTATTACGCATGGCAGGCCTATCTCTTCTATGGCTGCTTTAAACTCTTCGTAGTCCGATGCAAATCTGTAGCGCGACGTGGGTATGCCGAGCTCTTCGGCAGCAAGACGTCTGATGCCTTCGCGGTTCATGGTGAGCCAAGCGGCGCGGGCTGTCGGGGTCACATGGTAGCCCTCGCTCTCAAGAGTGCGAAGCATGTCGGTGGCTATAGCCTCCACTTCCGGGATGATGTGATCGGGTTTCTCTCGTTCTATGACGTCGCGCAATGCTTGCGGGTCAAGCATGTTGAACACATAGCTTCTATGGGCTATCTGCATTGCCGGCGCGTTGGCATACCGGTCGCATGCTATTACTTCCACTCCGTAGCGCTGCAACTCTATCGCCACCTCTTTTCCTAATTCTCCACTGCCGAGAAGCAATGCCTTTCGGCCGACGGGGGTCATTACTGAACCAATCTTAGCCATCTGTTAAATTTCGGTATTAATATGTATTAAACGTGTTTTTAACGTAAATCGCAGAAAGAGACCGTGTTAAGCGGATGACTTCCTGCGATTGTGTTTTGAGCCACAAAGGGGGCTCGAACCCCTGACCTTTTCGTTACGAATGAAATGCTCTACCGACTGAGCTATTGTGGCTGGTTGCGAGTGCAAAGATAGTAATTATTTACTAAATATCACATCGTCTGGCGGCTGAAAGTCAATTTTATTTTTGCCTTGTCGACATTGACTTTGGCCATTGCCGGAGTATCGACGTAGGGCACTATGGCCACTACAACCGTCTCATACTGGTAATAGCCGGTCTGGGTGCTCTCCGTGACCAATGACACCGGTACAATCACAAACTCGCCGTCGGCAGCCGTGACATTCTCTTTCTTGCTCATCTCCAAGAAGTACTGGCGCATGGCGCTGAAGTTGTAGCTTTTCTTGGCGGGGTCGTAAGCTGCGTAGAATGAGCTTACGTTGTCGTTTATCTGTTGGTCGGCGAAGAACTCGTCTTTCTTGTCTTTTCTCACAAGCAGTGCGTAGGCCGGCGGCGCGATTTCGTAGTTGTTTGTCACCTCTTCAACCGGCACTTCAAGGGTCATGCTGTTGATGACGGTAAAGCTGTTGGCCTGTTTGCGGTATTTTTCCACCATGGCGCGTATGGGCAGATTTACCTCCACGTCATATCCGGTAGGCGCAACCAGCATGGGCGATGAGGCGGCCATAGTCTTTACCTCCTGACTCAGGGCCATGTTTATGTTGTTGTTGTTGATAACCTCGGGCGTTACGGCAAGAAATGCTTTCAATGAGTTGATGGTCGTGTCCTTGTCGTTGACTTTGGTGTCTTTTTTGTAGTAAAGATACATGAGCGTGGAGTAGAAGCGCATCACGCGTCCCGAGCCGAAGCTGTTTTTGATGTACAGGCCGGGGAACCATTGCGAGAACTTTACCGGGTCGTTGTATAACTCGGGGTCGCTCTTGTACTTGAGGTAAAATTCGCGGCCCATCTCCTTAGGCAGTTTCACGTCGACCACGCGCGCTTTGGCTCCGGCATATATGCCGGCTATACTGTCGGGAAGTCCTATCACGGTAGCGGAATATGTGGCTGAGGCCACCTTGTCTTGCTCCGAGTAGTATGATGACGGGTCGAAGTCGCTGTATATGGGCGACGGAAGTCCGCGGTTGAGTTTGTATACTTCAAGGCCCATCGGGATAATCGAGTCGCCTATGAGGGCGCCTTCGTTCATGAACATGCGCAGCTTTATCGAGTCGATGCTCTCTACGGTCACGCCTACGGTGTCAAGCGAGGTCGCGGGCATGAACTGGGTTATGAAGTCGCTCGACAGCTTGCCGAAGCCTTTTGCGTCTATGTTGCCGAGAAGCTGGTTGTCGGTGCGTGACTGGATAACAGGATTGGCTACGGAATATCCGGTTATAGTAAATGTGGAGTCGATGATAATGTCGACCTTATCCTGTATGATTGACGAGCCTATGGTGCTGTTTTCCTCACAAGCCACCGCCGACAGAAGCAGACATGCGGCAGGGATCAATCTTAAAAATTTCATTGCTGTAACAACAAAGTGATGAATTATAAGGAGTGGTAAAACTCTGCGTAACGGTCGGTGTAGTCCGTGTCGCCGGGGTAGGGCATAAACGGCTTGCCTGACGCCTTTATGTATTCGAGAAGTTCCGGTTCTATCTCGGGCGATGCCTGTATGACCGCGTCGGAATAGTCGATGGCGAGCTTGTTGAGAGCTATGGCGTCGACCGGAGCCGATGCTATCGATGACAGATCCTCGTCAGTCAGTCCCTCCATCTTCAGCTTTTCTACAAAACGCGGGTCGAGAGTCCCGTCAAACTTATCATTGAATACCGAATAAACTACTTTTGCGTTTTTAAACGATGGATCGTCGGCGTATATGCGCTTGAGATATATCGGGGCCAGAGCCGACACCCATCCCGAGCAGTGGATAAGATTGGGGTCCCAGCGCAGTTTTTTTACCGTTTCGACGACTCCGCGTACGTAAAACATGATGCGTTCGTCATTGTCTTCCGGCATTAAATTTATCTCGAGGTCCTTGGCGGTCTGGCCGCGCAGAAAGAAGTCCTCGTTGTCGATAAAGTATACCTGCATGCGTGTGGGCTGCAGAGTCGCCACCTTTATTATAAGGGGGTGGTCGGCGTCATCGATTATGATGTTGAGCCCCGACAGGCGTATTACTTCATGCAGTTGGTTGCGACGTTCCTTTATACACCCGTACTTAGGCATGAAAGTACGCACTTCTATGCCTTTTTCCTGAATGCCCTGCGGCAGTTTCTGACTAAGCTCAGCCATTGGGGTTTCAGGCAGATAAGGGGATATTTCTTGCGAAATGTAAAGAACTTTATTAATGTCCATTAAACTGATAATTGCTATATAATAAATGCAAAGTTACAAAAAAAATCTGACAATAGCGCCATTTTTGTAGTAATTGAGCATTAATCTATAATATCAAGACGCTTGAGCGCATTGAGTATGCCGTCATTATCGACGCTGTCGGTGACCATGTCGGCCTCTTTTTGTACATCGGGAGCGGAGTTGCCCATGGCTACGCCTACTGCGGCCTCTTTGAGCATAGGCACATCGTTGCCGCCGTCGCCGAAGGCTATCGATGCCGACAGGGGCAGTCCGAGGCTGTCAAGCATTGTCATGACTCCGCGGGCTTTTGTGTTGCCCTTTGCCGTAACGTCGACAAAGGCCGGATACCAGCGGTTGAACTCACATCCCGGCATCAGGGGAGCTATTGCGGTCTCCGCTTCGGCATCGAAGAACGGTGTCATCTGATAGACTTCGCTTTTCTGCGCCTCTTCAAAAGTAGTTTCGTCTATTTCGTCTACATTTAGAAATTCATTGAAAATCATGCGCACCTGCGAGTCTGGATTCACGACTTTCAGCTCTTTCTCCGTCACAACGATGCAGGGGTAGCCGTGTTCGGCGCATATGCGGCAGAGCGTAGCCACATCCTCGGCCGGTATGGGACTCTTGTACAGCACCTTGTCGCCGGCGAAGCAGTATGAGCCGTTCATGGTTATGTATCCGTCTATAAGATTGCGGTCCTGAAGTTCCGTCAGATTGTTTATGATGCAGTAAGGACGTCCTGTGGATATTATGATTTTATTGCCCCGGTCATGGGCTTTTTGCAGCCCCTCTACAGCTGATTGCGGCACTTTGTGCGTCTCGAAGCTGACGAGTGTCCCGTCGATGTCGAAAAACAGTACGTGGTTCATGATTTCATCCTGAATGAAAATTACCTTGCAAAGGTAAGCCATTTACTCGGACAAGCCAAAACCGGGTCCTCCCTTTCAGCTATATTAACATCCTACGGACATTGCCGTAGCGCTCCATAATGTATATGCATAGCCCGAAGTATTAAACAGAGCTTGCTTTATAGGATGCAATCATATTATAGATGCAATCATATTATAAAGGAGGATTGAAATAGGGCGGGAATTTCGGTTTTTGGATTTTTATGTGTAAATTTGTGTCAATAAATTATAGGATATGAAACATTCCCGTCAGGAAAAAATAGAGGCGTTGGGGCGCGTGATCGATACGCTCGACCGTCTTAGAGTGGAGTGCCCGTGGGACCGTAAACAGACCAACGAATCGTTGCGTACCAATACGATAGAGGAGGTCTATGAACTTTGTGACGCTTTGTTGAACGATGACAATCCCAATATATGCAAAGAGTTGGGCGATGTGCTGCTTCACGTGCTGTTTTATGCCAAAATCGGTGAGGAAAAAGATGAGTTTGACATAGCCGAAGTGGCCGACCGCCTGAATAAGAAACTGATATTTCGCCATCCCCATGTGTTTGGCTCCGTGCATGTCGACGGCGCTCATGACGTGGAGCTGAACTGGGAGCAGATAAAACTGAAGGAGAAAGACGGCAATAAGACGGTGCTGTCGGGTGTGCCGGCATCGCTCCCCGCCATGATAAAGGCTGACCGCATACAGGAGAAGGCCGCCAACGTCGGTTTTGACTGGGAGGAGCCGCGTCAGGTGTGGGATAAGGTCAAGGAGGAGGTAGCGGAATTTGACCGCGAGATTGACCGCATGGACCGCGAGAAGATGGTGGAGGAGTTTGGCGACGTGCTCTTCAGCATGATCAATGCCGCCCGCCTTTATAAAATAAATCCGGAGAATGCTCTGGAGAAGACCAACCGCAAGTTCATATCGCGTTTTAACTATGTCGAGGCCAAGGCTAAGGAGTCGGGGCGTCAGCTTAAGGAGATGACTCTTGAAGAGATGGACCGTTTGTGGAATGAAGCTAAACACTTAGGTACAATAAAATGATATAGCCGTTATGGACAGCAAGAAAAATAACAGAGTGTGGATTTTCGGGTTTGCTGTGGCGTTTTTGCTTGTCACCGCATTCGTGTCATATGCCCGGAGTGAGCGCAAGCCCCGCTATAGTCTTAGCGACGGACAGCACCTGACTCTTGTTATAGACAGCATAGATTATCGTGCCGACCTTACCCGTATGTACGGTAAGTTTGTGGGCCGTCCCCATACATCGCAGCAAGTGAAGTCGATAACGCTTCATAACGGTGCGCGCAGCTATGCGGCCACCGACATTGACGGCGTGGACTTTAACCGGTGGTTTCAGTGGGAGGATGACGGCGTGATTCCCGTCGAGATCGATTTTGACAAGATGCCGGAAGTAAAAACGGGCCGGCTTGTCATAGTGACGCCCCGCGGCACTGACAGCTGTACAATGACCAAACAATAACTGCACCGCCGGTGAAACTGTGTATTACCGAGAAACCGAGTGTCGCCAAGGACATTGCCGCCATACTGGGCGCCGATCATCGTTGCGACGGTTATTACGAGGGGGGTGACTATAAGGTCACTTGGACTTTCGGCCACCTGTGTACCCTCAAGGAGCCGGCCGATTATACCGACTTGTGGAAGCGGTGGTCACTGGGCGCGTTGCCCATGATACCCGGACGGTTCGGCATAAAGCTCA
The DNA here is from genome assembly GCA_001689405.1 of Candidatus Homeothermus arabinoxylanisolvens. Taxonomy (GTDB): domain Bacteria; phylum Bacteroidota; class Bacteroidia; order Bacteroidales; family Muribaculaceae; genus Muribaculum; species Muribaculum arabinoxylanisolvens. The sequence goes on from LUJO01000042.1 coordinate 71,899, forward strand.
TAGCCGACAAGGGCATAGAGAAGCAGTTCGGCATTATTAAAAATCTTATAGGTGAAGCCGACGAGGTGATAAACTGCGGCGATGCCGGGCAGGAGGGTGAGCTGATACAACGCTGGGTCATGCAGAAAGCCGAGATAAAATGTCCGGTGAAGCGCCTGTGGATAAGTTCGCTTACCGACGAGTCGATACGCGAAGGCTTCAAGTCGCTTAAGCCTGAAAAGGACTATGACCGGCTGTATCATGCCGGACTCTCGCGGGCCATAGGCGACTGGATACTCGGCATGAACGCCACCCGCCTGTATTCGCTCAAGTATTCCGCTCCGGGCAATGTGCTCTCGATAGGCCGTGTGCAGACCCCCACGCTTGCACTTATCGTGCAGCGCCATCACGAGATAGCCAACTTCAAGCCGGAGGATTACTGGGAGTTGAAGACCCTATACCGCGACGTTACATTCAATGCCGTATCGGGACGCTTCAAGACTCAGGAGGCTGCCGAGGAGGCGCTCGCAAAGATTTCCGATAAACCGTTTGCCATAGTTGACGTGGCCGACAAGCAGGGGCGCGAGGCCCCTCCGCGCCTTTTCGACCTCACGTCGCTTCAGGTGGAGTGCAACAAAAAGTGGGGATGGACAGCCGATGATACGCTGAGGCTCATACAGTCGCTTTATGAAAAGAAAGTCACTACATATCCGCGTGTCGATACGACATATCTTAGCGATGACATATACCCAAAGGTTCCCGGCATATTGAAGCAGATGACTCCCTATGCCGGACTTACGGCTCCGATTGTCGATAAGAAACTGCCTAAATCGAAGAAAGTTTTCGATAATTCGAAGGTGACCGACCACCATGCCATAATACCTACTGGACAGTCGCCGTCGTCGCTTGTAGGGGACGAACGCAAGCTTTACCACCTAATAGCCCTGCGTTTCATATCGGCGTTTTATCCCGACTGCACGTTCCGTTCGACGACAGTCAACGGTGTGGCCGGCGATGTCGGCTTCAAGGCGAGCGGAAAGGTTATTGTAGCGCCCGGATGGCGTGCGGTCTACGCCGGCAAGGACGGTAATGAGCAGGAGGGCGCCGACAAGGATGACGACAACAGGATATTGCCCCCCTTTGAAGTCGGGGAGAGCGGCCCGCACGAGCCCTCTCTTCTGAAAAAACAGACACAGCCGCCCAAGCTGTACACTGAAGGCACCCTGTTGCGGGCCATGGAGTCGGCCGGAAAGACCGTCGACGACGAGGAGTTGCGCGAGGCCATGAAGGAGAACGGCATTGGCCGGCCTTCTACACGCGCATCAATCATCGAGACCCTCTTCAAGCGCCGCTATATATACCGCGAGCGTAAAAACATTCAGGCTTCGCAGGCCGGAATCGACCTTATAGCCACAATAAACGAGGAACTGCTGAAAAGCGCCAAGCTTACCGGACTGTGGGAGAACAAGCTGCGGCGCATAGAACGAGGCGAGTTCTCGGCCGCCGAGTTCATCTCGGAACTGAAGACGCTTATAGGCGACATAGTGATAAATGTGTTGAGCGACAACTCCTCGCGCCAGATAGAGGTTAAAACCGAGGAAAAAGAGCAGCCTGACAAGCCGAAGAAAAAGCGCACTCGTGCACCCTCGGTAAAGAGTCTTGACGATATACAGTGTCCGTTATGCGGCAAGGGCCACCTGCTTAAGGGACGCGCGGCTTACGGATGCAGCGAGTTTCGCGGCGGTTGCGGATTGCGTATAGATTTCTCGGAGTGCGGCGCCGGCCTTACTCCGGCAAAGGTAGCGGCTTACATAAAGAAAAAATATAGACATGAGCAGTGAAGAATTGTTTCCCATTGTGGATGAACACGGTAACGTCATCGGAAGCGCCACGAGGCGGGATTGTCACGGCGGCTCTATGCTGCTGCATCCTGTAGTGCACCTGCATGTTATGCGCAAGGGCGGCTTCCTGTATCTGCAGAAGCGTGCCATGGACAAGGATATACAGCCCGGAAAGTGGGACACGGCTGTCGGCGGACATGTGGACTTCGGCGAGTCGATAACCGATGCTCTTTTCCGTGAGGCTTCGGAGGAGCTCGGTCTGCGTGGTTTCGTACCCTCAAAGCTGCCTCCTTATGTCTTTAAGTCCGATAGGGAGCGGGAGCTGGTAAATCCGTACTATGTCATGGTGGGTGAGGACGAGGTACTCACACCCGATCCGGGAGAGATAACCGAAGGCCGCTTCTGGCACATCGACGAGATAAAGGCCGGAGTGGGGCAAGGAGTGTTCACTCCCAATTTTGAAAACGAGTTTGAACTTATAAAAGATTATATAAAGTGACTGTTTGCTGGACTTCGACCGACTTTTTGCTGCAATGGATGTGGGTGGCATTGATTGTGGTATGTGCCGTTATATTGGCGGTAAGGCATCTGCGTAAATCATGGCGACGCGCGCATAGCGGCAAGGCTCCGCAATGTGCGGGCTGTCCTCTGTCAGAATCGTGTGAGAAAGATGATGCGCGCCTGTTGGAGTGTGCGGCAAAGAACGACAATGGCGGCAGTGGCTGCTGCGGTAGCTGACCTGATCTGCGCTATTCGTCCTGCACAAGCTGTGACAGCCGGTGTTCGAGATCGGTCGACGACATGCGGCTTGTGATTTTGCCTTTGTAGGCAAACGATATTCCTCCCGTCTCTTCGCTGACCACTACCGCGGCTGCGTCAGTGGCCTGACTGATGCCGAGCGCCGAGCGGTGTCGCAGACCCATCGAACGCGGTATGTTTGTATCATGACTTACCGGCAGTATGCATCCCGCCGCTTTTATGCGGTCATGGGCTATGATGAGCGCTCCGTCATGGAGTGGCGAATTCTTGAAAAATATGTTTTCGATAAGCCGCGAGTTGATGGTTGCGTCGATGACATCGCCGGTCTTTTCATAGTTCTCAAGAGGAATGGACTGTTCTATCACAATCAATGCTCCGGTTTTGGATTTGGACATGGACATACAGGCATAGACTATGGGCATTACCCAGCGGCGGGCGTCGGTGCTGTGGTCCTTATGGCCGCGGTGATGCCGCAGTATGTTGCGCAGGAAGTGCCACCGCTTGTGGTTGCCGAGTTCCACGAGAAAGCGCCTTATCTGGTCCTGAAACAGTATGACGAGTATTATAAGCCCTATCGACATGACCTTGTCGAGAATTGTGCCTATCAGTCTCATCTCGAATATCTCCGACGCCACTACCCAGACTATGATGAATGCGAGTACGCCGAAAAATATATTGATTGTGCCCGACTCTTTCATTATGCGGTACAGATAGAATAGTAGCAGGGCCACTATGATTATGTCGAGAGCGTCTTTTATGCCGAATGGAGTCATAGACCTGATTGCGGATTAAGGGTTAGAGAAACTGTTTTTATTGTGTCGGCAGCCGCTTTCACGTCGTGTACGCGCAGTATCGAGGCGCCTTTCATCAGTGCTATGGTGTTGGCGGCAACGGTGCCGGACAGAGCGTCGGCCGGTTCAACGCCGAGGGGCTTGTAGATCATCGACTTGCGCGACATGCCTACCAGAAGAGGACGTTCAAATACATGAAACAGTTCAAGGTCGTGGAGCAGCCGGTAGTTTTGCGATACTGTTTTTGCGAAGCCGAATCCCGGGTCGACTATTACGTCATTTACGCCGAGAAGAGCCAACCGGTTGATTTTCGCGGCAATCTCGGCAAGAACGTCGGCGGTGACGTCGTTGTAGTCGGTAAGGGTGCTCATGGTGGCCGGTGTGCCGCGCATGTGCATAAGTATGTATGGCACGTTCAGGCATGCCACCGTATCGGCCATGTCCGGGTCAAGGTCACCGCCCGATATGTCGTTTATTATGTCGGCACCGAGCTGGGTCACGGCATGACGTGCCACTTCGGCGCGAAATGTATCGACACTCAGTATGACGTCGGGAGCCGCTTTTCTTACGGCTTTTATGCCCTCTGCAAGGCGGTCGAGCTCTTCTTGCGGCGACACGTCGTCGGCCGACTGGCGTGAGGAGTATGCGCCTATATCGATCCAGTCGGCTCCGTCGTTTATCATCTCGGAAACACGCCTGACTATGGCATCGCGTCCCGCTACCCGCGAGCCGCTGTAAAATGAGTCGGGAGTGACGTTGATTATTCCGGCTATGACGGGCCGTTCATATGTTATCAGCTCGCCTTGTCGATTGATTGAAAACGTCTTAAACTTTCTCACGCTGAAGGATGTGTTGAAACAATATATTAATATATGTGCGAATATACGTAAAATCCGTTTAACGGCAAAAAACTTTTTCTCGCATCTGGCACGTTACGGAAATAATTTTTTAAATTTGTAATTCAGTGCAAAATCATCATTAAAGTGCAATGTTAAAAGTAATTCGTGTAATTCTCGCAGTGATATGCCTGTTGGCTGTCACGTTTCTGTTTCTGGATTTTACAGGCATAGGAGCACGGTATTTAGGATGGCTTGCCAAGTGGCAGTTCATCCCGGCCCTGCTTTCAACCGCCGTGGTGCCGTTGGCGGTGCTTATTATTCTGCCGTTTATATTCGGGCGTGTGTATTGCTCGGTATTGTGTCCGCTCGGCGTCATGCAGGATGTCATCTCGTGGGTTCATTGTAAGCTGAGCCGTCGCCATAAGTTCGGCTACCGCCGCCCGTTGACCCTCTTGCGCTGTGTGGTGCTTCTGCTTTTTGTCGTGGCGCTTATGCTCGGACTGTCGAGACTTGCCGCCTTTATCGAGCCTTACAGCGAATATGGCCGCATCGTATCGTCCGTGTTAAGGCCTGCATATATCGAGGTCAACAATATCATCGCTGCCAATGAAGCTCCCGACAGTTACACATTTTATAATGTGGATTATTATGTGACTCTGTCGATGGTGGTAGTGGGCGTGGTGACGCTGCTCGTCGTCGGCGGATTGGCTTGGTGGAACGGACGTATATACTGCAACACGATATGTCCGGTGGGTACGATATTCGGATATATGTCGCAATTCTCTCTGCTCAAGCCTGTAATCGACTCGTCTAAATGTGTCAAGTGCGGCAAGTGTGCCCGTGAGTGCAAGGCCTCGTGCATCGATGCCAAAAACGAGCGTATCGACTATACACGGTGTGTGGCCTGCATGGACTGTATAGGCAATTGCAGCACCGGCGCCATATCATATACTCTTCCTTCAAGGGTGAAAGTCAACAAAGGCAAGGACGACGGTGGCGCCCATGACAGCGGACGCCGTAGTTTCCTGACCGTAGGTGCGCTGCTTGCTGCGACGGCAGCCGTAAAGGCTCAGGAGAAAACGGTCGACGGAGGTCTTGCCGAGATTATAGACAAGAAAAAGCCGGAAAGACGTACACGCATAACGCCTCCGGGCAGTAAGAGCCATGACAATTTTTACCGTCACTGCACATCGTGTCAGCTGTGTGTCAGCAAGTGTCCCGAAGGGGTGCTGAGGCCATCTGTCGAGGCCGGTACGTTCATGCAGCCTGAAGTGAGCTACGAGCGGGGGTATTGCCGTCCGGAGTGTACCGACTGTTCGCAGGTATGTCCTGTCGGTGCCATCCTGCCGCTCGATGCTGCGGAGAAAAGCGCCGTGCAGGTGGGCCATGCGGTGTGGATACGCGAGAACTGTCTTCCCGCCGTCAATGGTACATCCTGCGGCAACTGCGCCCGTCATTGTCCTGTCGGCGCCATAACCATGATAGCTCTGAACCCTGAAGACCCGGCGTCGCCGAAGGTGCCGTCGGTCAATACGGAGCGTTGCATCGGTTGCGGCGCGTGTGAGAATCTTTGTCCGGTGCGTCCGTTCAGCGCCATTTATGTTGAAGGTCACGAGATACACCGTATGGTCTGATAGAAAAACGAATAAGATTTATGGATAAAAATATAAAGATAGATCGCCGCCGATTTCTTCAGGTGCTGGGCGCCGGAAGCGCGGGCGTGGTATTGTCGCGTTGCGGTGTCAAAAAGAATGAAAACGGTGATGCTCCCGGCATAGCGTCGGGCAAGCCCTCCTCCGGTACGATGACTTACCGTACCAATCCTTCCACCGGCGACAAGGTGTCGATACTCGGTTACGGTTGCATGAGGCTGCCGACCAAGAATGAAAACGGGGAGGATGTGATAGATCAGGATGCCGTGAACCGTCAGGTCGACTATGCGCTGGCCCACGGAGTGAATTATTTTGATACGTCGCCCGCATACTGCAAGGGCAAGAGCGAGCAGGCGATGGGCATAGCATTGAGCCGCCATCCCCGTGACTCTTATTATATAGCTACTAAGTTGTCCAACTTCTCGCCCGATACGTGGCCTCGGGAAAAGTCGATAGCCATGTACCGCAACTCCATGAGGGAGCTTCAGGTCGACTATATAGACTATCTTTTGCTGCACGGCATAGGCATGGGCGGTATGGAGGCTTTCAACGGACGTTATATGGACAACGGAGTGCTTGACTTCCTCTGTAAGGAGAAAGAGGCAGGCCGCATACGCAATCTCGGTTTCTCCTATCACGGCGATGTCGAGGTGTTTGACAATCTTTTGTCAATGCACGACAGGGGAGAGGTGCACTGGGAGTTCGCGCAGATACAGATGAACTACATCGACTGGAAGCACGCCAAGGAGATAAATGAACGGAATACCGACGCGGAGTATCTGTATAACGAGCTTCACCGACGCGGCATTCCAGCCGTTATCATGGAGCCGCTGCTCGGCGGACGTCTGGCGCAGGTCAACAACCATATAATGGAGGAGTACAAGCGTCGTCGTCCCGACGACAGCGTGGCGTCGTGGGCGTTCCGCTTTGCCGGCACTCCCGAAGGCATACTTACGGTGCTTAGCGGCATGACCTACATGGAGCATCTACAGGATAACATACATACTTATTCGCCGCTTGACCCGTGTAGCGACGAGGAGCTGGCTCTGCTTGAGACCTCGGCCCGGCTTATACTTGATTATCCCACGGTGCCGTGTACCGACTGCAAGTACTGCATGCCATGTCCTTACGGACTTGACATACCCGCTATATTCGCCCATTACAATAAGTGTGTCAACGAGGGCAATGTCCCCGAAGGTCTTCAGGATCCCAATTATGCCAAGGCACGCAAGGCGTTTCTGGTCGGTTATGACCGCTCGGTGCCGAAGTTGCGTCAGGCGTCGCACTGTATAGGTTGCGGAGTTTGTAAACCGCACTGTCCGCAGGGCATAAAGATACCGGATCAGATGGCCCGTATTGACGCTTTTGTCGAAAAACTGAAGCAGAATCGTCCGTAGATGGACCTTCGGTAGCATGATACGGATTGGGAAATATCGGTTGGGGGTTGCTCCTGTCTCGATGGCCGCCGTTTTCGTGGCGCTGAGCCTGTGTGCTGTCATTGCGGCTGTAGGGCAGGCGCGACCCGAATATCCCGTGCCCTTATATCAGCTCATACTCGTTAATGAAGGAATGGCGTTGGTGGCGACACTGGTATATGGTGTTTTCCTGCATTTGGCTATCTCTTTTGTTGATTATTTGAGAAATAAAAAACGATGAACAAGATTAAATTGATATTGGCGTCACTGGCGGTCATGATGTCGGTTGCCGTAGCCTGTGCCGGTAATTCCGCATATATAGAGGTCACAGGAACGGCCACACTCAATATAATTCCTGACCGTATAACAGTCGAGATCGGTATTGAAGAGTATTTCCGGCCTTTGTCAGGCGACCCCATACATGGCTTAGTCACTCTTGACGGAAACAAGGCTGTGGTGACAATTACCGGTTCTACGTGGGAATATTTGCCGGCAGGTACTAAGATTGAGTTTGAGCGGAGCGTTTGTCAATGATTCATTGTCGCTTATGAATATTGAAGAGTTTCGTGAATACTGCCTGTCGCTGGGTGATGTAACGGAGAAAACGCCTTTCGGCAAATTTGCCCGGCGTTTCGACTCCATATTGGTGTTCTATGTCCTTGGCCACATGTTTTGCCTGATCGACATGGATTACTTCAATTCTGTCAATGTCAAGTCCACTCCTGAAGAGATCGATGAGCTTAAGCTCACGTATTCATCGGTCAGCAAACCTGTAAACCTGAGCGAACGCTATTGGATTCAGCTCGATTTTAACGGGGATATCCCTGATGACAAGATTCGTGAGCTTGTCAAACGCTCATTTGACATAGTAAAAGAAAAATACAGGGACAGTAGCAAAACCCGGTTGAAGTGCTAAAATATAACGGATTGGTACCGGCGTCTCTACCAATCTGTATTCTAATCTTTTACTGAACGAACTAAAAAACGCCGGTACAGCGAGAGCCTTTACAGGCTCGCAGGTTGAATGAGCATCGCTCACCGACCACATTCCTTATGACCATCCGGATATGCGGACGGTATACTGCAGAGCAATTGTTTAAGGTCATACGGGTCGCTGCCGGACGCCGTGGTACCGGCATCCACCAACATTAACAGTTAACAACCGAGTTTTTACATTGACCCAAAATTCTGCACAAAAACTTATCAACTTAGTAATTCCGCCATGCCCTATAACGGTGGATTATGTAAGATAAAACAATAAAATTTAGATAATTCATTAGTCCGAAATAGTCCAATCTCCAAAATCCTTACCATATCTAAATTCTTCGCCATCTCTATTATATTCCGTGCCAAATTTATCTACAAAACCTCCATGCACAGGCAAAAGCGAATCCATATATTTTTTACTATATTCAGTAGGTAAAGATTCTATTATACTCCACCAATAATCCTTGTTGATAATGCGCATTATTTGAGCAAAATCAAGCATCGGGATCATATGGAAAACCACGCCATTTCCATTTATGAAAAAAATAGACCATCCACCATCAATTTTTGGGCTACCGGTACATTTATATTTGCAGGCTGCGATATAAGAGTTCCCTTGAGGCAACCATCCAACAAATGAATGCCATAAACCAAAATAAGCCCTAAATGAAACGGGACAGCCGTTATTGTTTAACTGCCAATAATTGACATAAGGATCCTTTACTATATGCACGCTATCCACATAGACTTCGTTTGTGCGCAAACAAAACGGAGGCCTTTCGTTTTCACCTCCCATGTGGATTTCTTTTAAACGATAAACGGTATAAGGCTCATGACAAAAACCGCCTAATAGGTACAAATCGCCATCCAATGTCTTATATGCCCAATGTTCATGTTCATCGACATTAATTATAAATTCGGAGTAATTGTCCTTATCAGCATTATTGAATAAACCTTTTTCGACAAAGAAATCCCTAATGGTGTCTACGTTAGCGGTTGCAATATAAGTCCATTCCTCAATTTCAACGGATTTTGCTGATACTGAATCTTTTATTGTTTTGATTACTTCGGATTTAATCCATTCGGTAAGTTCTTCTTTTGTTTTGTATATTGGCACATCTTGCGCATTATTTTGACAAGAAGGGAATACAATATTCATGATGAATGCCAATGCGCATATAAGTAATGTCGCTCTCATATCAAACTAATAAATTGAATTTAAGAATATGGTGTCCCTAATTCCGACCACCTTGTCGTCGATGACTTGAATATTGGAATAGACTATTCCGGTTATACTTGTTGCACAATTGATTTTGCCTATTGAATCAACAAACTCGGAGTAAGTCAGATTTCCACTTTTTATAAGATATGACATGACAAATTGCTCTTCAATATTTAAATTCGGAAATGGCTCCTCCCCAAACATTAATGAACAAAAACGTGAGCCAACTATGCCACGTCTTAGTCGAAGATCCTGAGAAAACCTATGTGCAGATATGACAACAGCCGCTCACGCTATGCGTGAGAGCTATTATGCCAATTCTTGCATATAGTCTTAAATTTCTCAGGTTCTCGACTACAAGAAGAGCATAACGCTTCTGATAATTTCAAAATGTCGTTATGGGACTTCGCCCAATCAATTGTAAAGTTACGACTTTTTGTGTTGCAAGTCAACAGGCTGGGCAAAAATAAGTTTAGTTCTATATATAGATATCCCTGTCTCTATCTCCATATTGACCACCGAAAGAAGAAAACAAGGCAAATAGATAAAGTCAACGACCGCAAATTATCCATAAATCGGTTCTGTTCGTTTTCAACCAATTGTCTAAATAGTACGAATTTAGTACAATAGCGCATTGCCCGTGATGTTAACGGACAATGCGCTGTATTATGATAGTTGTGCTGTTTATCGCTTTCTGCTGATGACGGAGCGGCTTATTCCGATTTAGGGATGGGTGGGATTTCCGGGGGAACAATTGCTGCCGGTGCGTCGTCCGATTTTTCCTCCGGCTGCTCACCGTCGGCGGATTTTTCTTCTTTGTCCTCTTTTTTACCCTCTTCAAGCTGGCGTCCGGCGAATATTTCATCGGTACGCGATACCCACTGACGTTTGCCGAATATGTGTTCGACATCTTCGGTAAATATGACTTCGCGGGCTATCAGTACCTCGGCAAGCTGTTTATGTCCTTCGGCATGCTTGCGCAGTATCTCCTTGGCGCGTTCATACTGCTCGTTGATTATGCGCGACACCTCGGCATCGATGTCCTTGGCACGCTCCTCGCTGTAGGGCTTCGAGAAGCCGTATTCCTGGCCAGTTGAGTCGTAATAGCACAAGTTGGGCAGACGGTCGCTCATTCCGTAGTAGGCCACCATCGCGTAGGCCAGTTTGGTCACACGCTCAAGGTCGTTGGCAGCGCCTGTAGATATATGTCCGAGGAACAATTCTTCGGCCGCGCGGCCTCCGAGGGTCGAGCACATCTCGTCAAGGAGTGCTTCCGAGGGTGTTATCTGACGCTCTTCAGGCAGATACCATGCAGCGCCAAGAGCTTTGCCGCGTGGCACTATGGTGACTTTAATCAGCGGGCTGGCATAGCGCAGATGCCATGAGATAGTGGCGTGGCCGGCTTCATGGACGGCGATGGCATGCTTTTCCTCGTCGGTGGTTATCTTGGATCTCTTCTCAAGACCGCCGATTATACGGTCGACAGCATCGTTGAAGTCCTGTTTCTGTACGCATTTTTTGTTGTGACGTGCTGCAATGAGGGCGGCTTCGTTGCACACATTGGCTATGTCGGCGCCCGAGAAGCCCGGGGTCTGGCGGGCAAGCAGCTCCACATCAAGCGAGTCGTCGGTCTTGATGTTGCGCAGATGCACGTTGAATATAGCCACTCGGTCATTCAGATCGGGCAGATCCACATAAATCTGCCGGTCGAAGCGGCCGGCACGCATGAGTGCCTTGTCAAGTATGTCGGCGCGGTTTGTTGCGGCAAGTATTATGACACCGCTGTTTGAACCGAAACCGTCCATCTCGGTAAGAAGCTGGTTGAGCGTGTTCTCGCGCTCGTCGTTGGCGCCCATGTTCGGATTACGGCCTCGCGCCCGTCCTACGGCGTCGATCTCGTCGATAAATACAATACAGGGAGCTTTCTCTTTGGCCTGACGGAAGAGGTCGCGCACACGCGACGCACCCACGCCGACAAACATCTCCACAAAGTCGGAGCCTGACATGGAGAAGAAGGGCACATTGGCTTCTCCGGCCACGGCCTTGGCAAGCAGTGTCTTACCGGTTCCGGGGGGGCCAACAAGCAGCGCGCCTTTGGGTATCTTGCCTCCGAGGTCGGTGTAGCGCTGCGGATTTTTCAAGAACTCCACGATCTCTTCAACTTCGGTCTTGGCCTCGGACAATCCGGCCACATCCTTGAACGTGACCTGAATGGGGCCGTCTTTATCAAATACCTTGGCCTTTGATTTACCTACATTGAACACGCCGCCGCTGCCGTCGCCTTTGCCCGACATGTGGCGCATGAATACAAACCAGAACACTATCAGCAGCAGTATGGGTGCAAATGACCAGAACATGGCCATAAAGTCGCTCCCTTTTTCAAAAGATACGGAGCCGGTGAATACACCGTCTTTCTGCCATTGGTCGATTTTGTCCTGAAGTTTGTCGGCACTCGGTATGGATGTCGTTATTTTTACATCATGGTGTTCGCCCTGAGTGTATTGCGAGGGCGGAAATATTTTCGATGCGAGGGAGTCGGTGATAAATGCCTCCGCCTCGTTTTTGTTGGTATACACCACAATCTTCTCCACGCCTCCGCCGGTGACATATTTCTCAAATTCAGAGTATGTCACCTCCTTGGTTATGGAGTTCTGATCGAGGTAGTACAGCCCGCCGAGTACGAGAAGTATGATGGCATACATCCAGTACAGGCTGAATTTTATGGTCTTTTTCTTCGGGTCCGGTTTCATATGGGGACTATGGATGTTGTGATACGTTCAGTATTATTTAGCGGTATTGTTGTCGGGCGCCGTTTTAATCGAGATCCGGTATCTCGGTGATGTCGGCGTCGCTCCATAATTCCTCGAGATTGTAGTATTGACGCACATCGGGCAGAAACACATGCACGAATGTGTCGCCGTAGTCGATTACTATCCATTGCGAATTCTGGTATCCGTCGTAGTTATATGGCTTGACGCCACACTCCTCACGTACTTTGTCTCTGATGCTGTCGGCTATCGCCGCAACCTGCATGGTCGACGAGCCTTGACATATTATGAAGCGGTTGGCGGCTGCGCCCTCAATGGCGCTTAGATCCACTACGGAAATCTGTTTTCCTTTGCGATCCTGAATTCCCTCGATGATGAATTTTACAATATCCGTATTCTTACTCATTTATAGTTAAATTGTTTGCAAAGATAGTTCAAAAAATCTAAAATACAGGGTATTTAGCTATACTTAATATTTCAATAACAATTTTAGCGCATAAATAGGTCATGGATGCATGTTTATTTATTCATAACGTATTGAGCGGCAGGGACTGATGGATGATACCGCGTGGCTCGGCACTATTATCGTCAGGCCCGCTATGACAAATACCCCTATGTTCAGAAGCACGATGTAGAGCCAATTGATTTCGACCGGCACATAGTTGAGGTAGTAGGAGTCGGGATTAAGCGGCAGTATCCTGTAGTGGCGTTGCAGCAAAAGCAGTGTTATGCCCACTATGTCGCCTATGATCATGCCGCGTATTACGATTTTCTGAGCCAGATATATGAATATGCGGCGTACTTCGCCGTTGGTGGCTCCGAGTGCTTTAAGTATGCCTATCATGTTGACCCTCTCGAGAATGATGATGAACAGGCTTGACACCAGAGTGAAGCCGGCTACAAGCGTCATGAGAACGAGAATGACGGCCACATTCGTGTCGAGCAGGTCGAGCCAGTTGAAGTACATCATGGCCGTATCGAGCACGCTGCTTATGCTGTACATGCCTTCGAGCCGCCCGTTGTCAGCGCTTTCCATCATGGCTTCCTGAAGATGCAGGGCCGCCTCGTTTATCCTGTAGGTATCGGCGGCTTTGAGTTCCAAGCGATTGCCAGAAAGACTGTCGACATCGCATATGCTCTGCGTGAATGACAACGGGGCGAAAATGTATAGCTTGTCATAGTCGCCGAAGTGGGTGTCGTAGATTGCCGCCACCTCTATGCGCCGGGTCTTTACGGCTCCGTCTATGAAGAAGTAGGCATACATGCGGTCGCCGGGTTTAAGCCGCAGCGCACGTGCAGTTGTCCGTGACACAGCCACCTTGTTGCGGTTCTCTTCATTATCAGCTTCAGGCAGTGAGCCTTCCACTATATTGTCGCGCACGAAGTCGAAGCCGTCGCCCGCTTGCACGCCTTTGACAATGACCGCTTGGAAGTCATTGTCGGTCTTTACGACTCCGGTCTGCTGCAGCACGAGCGATGCCGAGCTGAACTCTCCGGTACGCTCTATTATGTCGGTCAGCTCCGGCGTCAGAGTCAGATATGCCTCTTTGTCGTAATCGGAAGTCTCCGGGTGTATGGTGACATGCGAGTCGAAGCCCATGACCTTGTTGCGTATCTCGTCTTTGAAGCCGAGCACAATACATAGCGAAGCCATCATAATCATGATGGCCAACGCTATTCCCGCAATGGCTATGACTATGCTTGTCGACAGACCCCGCCGGCCTTCGCGGTTCAGCCGCAGCCGTCGGGCAATAAAGAGTTCGTAGCTCATATGGTGCGCCCGGGGTAGGCTTTCAGTGCTTCGGCAAGTACCTTTATGGCTTTGGCAAGCTCTTCTTTACGCAGTATGTAGGCCATACGCACCTCGTCTTTGCCCATGCCCGGCGTCGTATAGAAGCCTGAAGCCGGAGCCATAAATACTGTCTGGCCCTCGTAATCGAAGTGTTCAAGACACCATTCGCAGAAGCGGTCGGCATCATCGACAGGCAGCTTTACAACGGTGTAGAACGCTCCCATCGGTATGGGGGAGTAACATCCCGGAATCTTGTTGAGCTGGTCGATGAGAAATTTTCGCCGTTCCACGTACTCGTTATAGGTATCGAGCATGTATTCCTTGGGCGTGTCAATCGAGGCTTCGGCCACAATCTGTCCTATAAGGGGCGGACTGAGACGGGCCTGACAGAACTTCATTATATTCTTCTTCAGCTCCGCATGCTTGGTTATAAGCGCGCCTATGCGTATGCCGCACTCGTTGTAGCGCTTTGACACGGAGTCGATGAGCACCACCTGATTTTCTATGTCGGGCAAGTGGAATGCCGATATGTACGGCGCTCCCGTATAGCAGAATTCGCGATAAACCTCGTCGGAAAACAGAAACAGATCATATTTTTTCACCAGATCCCTTATCTGCAGCATCTCTTTCATCGTATACAGATAGCCGGTGGGATTGTTGGGATTGCATATGAGTATGCCTTTGGTCTTGGGAGTGATGAGCTCTTCAAATTTTTCCACGGGAGGAAGCGCGAAGCCCTCTTCTATGCTTGACGGCACGGTTATGATTTTTGCTCCGGCCGATATGGCGAAAGCCATATAGTTGGCATATGCCGGTTCGGGCACTATTATCTCGTCGCCCGGGTCAAGACAGGCCAAGAATGCAAACAGCACGGCTTCCGAGCCTCCGGTCGTGACTATTATGTCGTCGACATCCACGTCGATGTTATACGTCTTGTAATATTGATGCAGTTTGCGGCGTAAAGACAGCAGACCCTCCGACGGGCTGTATTCGAGTACGGTGCGGTCTATGTGTTTCAGCGCTTCGAGGCCCTCCTTGGGGGTGGGCACATCGGGCTGTCCTATGTTAAGGTGGTATACTTTTATACCTCTGTCTTTGGCTGCATTGGCAAGCGGAACCAACCGGCGTATAGGCGACGCGGGCATTTCGGTTCCTCGTTGTGAAACATTTGGCATAATCTGTCAGAATATATTAATGCACAAAATTAAGTAAAAACAACGGGATTTCTTGTCTACACGGACAAAAAGAATCGCCGTAATCCTATATTTGTAATAAAAAATAGCGGCGGTGTATATGTATATTGGCTAAGATTGATTATCTTTACCAACAAAATATGATGGGAATACTATGTATGACAGTATAGTAAAAAATATATCATACAGCGGTGACGACGAACAGATATTGTCGATACTTTATGAACGTATAACCGGTATATTTCCGGAAGCGGTGGTGCGTATGCCGGGTGCAGGCTCTAACCGCAGGTATTACAGGCTGTCGGGAGTCATTGACGTTGTAGGTGTGTCAAGTGAGGATTTAACCGAGAACAACACGTTTATTTATCTTGACAGGGATTTTTATGCCAAGGGATTGCCTGTGCCGAAAGTCCTTGCATCGAGCGACTCCGGAGCGCATTATCTGGTGGAAGATCTCGGTGATGTGTCGCTGTTTGACTACATTTACCGCGGACGCGAAAGGGGAGAGTGGAATGACGAGATTATCGACATGCTTAAAAAAACGCTTGCCTCGTTGACCGACTTCCAGTGGTGCGGCATTGCCGGGCTTGATATAAACCGCCTTCCCGTGCCGGAGATGGACTATGTGTCAGTGTCATGGGACCTGAATTACTTTAAATACTGCTTCCTGTTGCCGTCGGGAGTGCGGTATAACGAGACTCTTCTTGAGAAGCAGTTTGACCGTCTTGCCACGGCGCTTCTTGAGGTGAAGTCTGACGTATTCATGTATCGTGACTTCCAGTCGCGCAATGTCATGATAAAGGACGGCACTCCGTGGTTTATTGATTTTCAGGGCGGACGTCGCGGCCCGTGCTATTATGACGTAGCGTCTTTTTTGTGGCAGGCCAAGGCATCTTACCCCTCACGGTTGCGTGAGGAGCTGATAGCGGCTTATCTTGACAGCGCCAAGCGATATGCCGATATAGACAGGGCTGAATTCCGACGTCATCTTGATGACTTCGTGCTTTTCCGCCTGCTTCAGGTGCTCGGTGCCTACGGCTACCGGGGCAATTTCGAGGGTAAGACGCATTTCGTTCAGAGTATACCCTATGCCCTTGAGAACGTAAAAGGTCTTGCGCCGAGGATCGAGTCGCGTTACGGCTATCTGTGTCAGCTCCTGCAGGAGGTGGCCGCTACGCCGCGTTACCGCAAGGTAGAGCCTGCCGACATGTTGACGGTGAAAGTGGCGAGCTTCGGCTACAAGCGTCACGGTATACCGCGTGACATAACGGGCAACGGGGGCGGCTTTGTCTTTGACTGCCGGGCGCTCCACAATCCCGGACGTTACGATGAGTACAAGAATCTGTCGGGACGCGACAGCGAGGTTATCGAATTTCTCGAAACGAAAAGCGACATAGCCGACTTCGTCGACGAGGCGTGCAGAATGGTCGGCCGGTCGGTGGCAGTGTATCGCGAACGAGGTTTCACCGACCTGATGGTAAGCTTCGGATGTACCGGCGGACAGCACCGCTCTGTCTATTGCGCTGACAGGCTGGCCCGCTATATACGCAAGACTTATCCCGACGTACGTGTTGAGCTGACTCACTTTGAGCGCGGGATAAAGGAGACTTTTAATCCACGTCCTCCCCACCGCCAATGAAAGCCATGGTCTTTGCCGCCGGTTTAGGCACTCGGTTGCGTCCGTTGACCGACGACCGGCCCAAGGCGCTTGTCGAAGTCGACGGAGTGCCTGTGCTTCAGCGTGTCATCATGAACCTTATCCGTTTCGGATTTGATGACGTAGTCATAAATGTGCATCATTTTGCTGACAAAATAGAGCGTTTCCTTGAACGTAACGATAACTTCGGTATTGACATAACCGTAAGCGACGAGCGGCAGCTGCTGCTTGACACGGGAGGTGGCATTGCCGCCGCGTCGGAGTCGCTTGCCGGCGATGAGCCGTTTCTGGTACATAATGTCGACATACTTACCGATCTTGACCTCGGCAAGCTCTACCGCAGCCACTGCGAGTCGGGGGCTGATGCCACACTGCTGACATCGGATAGAGCTACGTCGCGTTATCTGCTTTTTGACCGGGAGAACCGTATGAAAGGCTGGACCAACGTATCGACGGGCGAGGTGCTTCCGTCAGGCTTGGATGTAGAGGGGCTTGTGAAGCGTGCGTTCGGAGGCATACATGTCATATCGCCGTCCATGCTGAAGCCGCTGTGCGCGTATGCCCCGCAACGGCCTTTTTCTATCGTGCCGTTTTATGTGAGCGTGTGCCGTGACATGTTTATAAAGAGTTATGAGCCCGACAGTGACTATTACTGGTTTGACATCGGGCGCCACAGCACTCTTGCCGCCGCCGTTGAGAGGCTTCGGCAAGGCAAGTGACGATGCTTCCGCGCCGTTTATAATCTCTGTTATCTTACTGACACTTTATGGCTTACTCCGTCGGCCACCACTATGTATATGCCCGGTGCGAGTGAGTCAAGACGGTTTATGGCAAGGCCGTCGATAGTGAATACCTCGACTGTCTCACAGGCCCCGTCGATTGTTATCTCACCTATGCCTCCGCGTACGTTGACGGTTGCCGTATTGTCCTGTATGTCGTCGATAGCCGTGACATCCTTGCTCGCATATATGGCAAAAGCTCCCGGAGCGAGGCGCACCGTATTGCCGTTTAGTTCGGGCGTGGTGCCGTGGCTGGCGCACAGCATCGTGTAGTCCGTGGCGCTTCCGGTAAAGGGTACGGCTACCGATAGGGTGCCTGTAGTACCGGGATTCACGACGCAATAAAGCTCACTGCTGCCGTCGGCCGATTTGACTGCTATCGAGTAGCCTGTCGACCAGTTGCCGCTGTTGCACTTCATTGTGGCTTTGGCCTCCTTGCCAAACAGTTGCGTATTGCTGTTGCGTATGTCGTTGAGCAGGGCGTATGTCTCTTTCAGGCCTGCGCGATATTCGTTGTCAAGGTATTTCCATACCACTTTCTTGGGCTTGGTCTCGTTGCCTCCGGTGCTTGTCTTGGTCGTTTCGTCGGCACCGAATTCCTGAAATTGCCATATCATGTGGGCACCCGGAGTCATGAGCATTACGGCAGCCACCGAACCGAGACGCCTCATGGTCATCTCCGTATTGCCTTTGACTCCCGTAGCTCCGTACCGGGCCACTTTGTAGGCCATGCGCTCCTCGTCGTGGCTCTCGGCATAGGATACGGTCGACCCGGCCGTGCGGCTGTCGTCGGGCGCATAGAAGCGGTTGAGGTTGCAGTCGCTGCTGTAGCCCATGGCAAACTGGCATGCCGCTTCGTTAATGTTGGCCCAGTTTATCTCGCCGTCCTGAGCCATTTCATTCTCTTCTTTGGCCGAGGCAAGGTTCTCGTTTATGAAGTATGCGTCGGGTTTAACCTCCTTCATGGCCGAGTGAAGCTCTTTCATGCGTGCCACTCGCGAAGCGTTGTAGGCGTTGGTCTTGGCATCGGTCACGCCTGAATACTTGTTGGTCGAGGAATTGTACGTGGCGTTGTAGCTGTCGTCGTTGCCGAGTCCTTTTACAAGGTCGAAGCGGAAACCGTCGACATTGTAGGCTTCAAGCCAGTATTTTAGTACATCTTTAAACTGCTGCTGTACAAGCGGATTTTCCTGCTTCCAGTCATTGAGCACGCTGTATGCGTGGGGCGCCGAGGCATTGTAGAACGGATTTTTGGCCGGGGTATACATGAGCCACCACGGGTGCTGGCCGTCGGTCTGATTGAACACCACGTCGAGTATCACGGCCATGCCGCGTTCATGTATGGCGTCAATAAGGCGCCGGTAGTCGTCGGGAGTGCCGTATGCCTTGTCAGGCGCGAAATAAAAGTTAGGATTGTAGCCCCATGAATTGTTGCCGTTAAACTCCATTATCGGCATCAACTCGATAGCATTTACGCCGAGCGACTGGAGGTAGTCGAGTTTTTCCATCACTCCGGCTATTGTGCCGTTGCCGTCGGCTTTGCCTTCGGTGCCGGTAAAGTCACGTATAAGAAGCTCGTATATGACAAGGCGGTCCTGCTGAACACCTTTGAAATTCTTTACTTTCCAGTCGTAATCGTCTATTGCCGAGTTGTAGACCGCCACGCAGGTATTGTCGACGTATGCCGACGGATACTCGGGCATGTCGGGAAATACCGACGCAGGTATATATTTGTCGTTCCACGGGTCGAGTACAAGTCGGGCATACGGGTCGCCCACATTCTTACCGTCGATGTTGTAATAATATATATAGTCGGTGTTTTCTTTAAGGCCGCTTACGGTCCACCAGAAGTAGCGGTTGCCTTCATAATCGCAATAGTATGTGTCGGCCGACGGAGCGTAGCTGTTCCACTGGCCGCACAGACTCGCTTTTGTCTTGCCGGGTGCCGCTATGCAGAATGTCACGTCGCCGTTGGCGGCTCTTGATGCTCCCATTCGGGGTGTACCGCCGGGATACGGCTTTTCTACCGGAGAATTGGGCCATACGTAGGTTACGGTTTCCTCTTTTGTCACACCGCGGCATGTGGCCCGTGCAGTCACGGTGGTCGTGCCTGTGGCGGTTATGTTCATGGAGTAGGAGAGTGACTTGGCTGCGGTGGCTGTTTTTTTCTCGGAGCCGTTGACCGTAAGGCTTATGTCGGAGTTTTCTGTCGTATTGACTGTAAAATTGACTTGGGCGGGACCGCTCAGCAGTCCGGGTGTCACAGACGGTGTCATGACCATCACAAATTCACCGGCCGGATATACATTGACAAATATGTCGCCTCCGTTTTCGGTTTTACCCTCTTTGGAGCCTGTGGCGTTTCTGAATACAAAAGCCAGACGCTCCACACTCTCACCTGCGGTGAGGCCGTAATACTCCTTTATGCCGGGCAACGTTAATTCCCATGTATCGGCGCTTTTATATGTCAGCTTGTATTTTGCGCTGTTGTCAAGCCATGCGGGAGCATGCGACCACTCGTTCTGTCCTTTTAGTATGACGCCGGTGTGCGCATAGACAGGGGTCGATGCGGTTAGTCCCGCCAGTCCCCGGTTGCCTTGGTCGGCATGAAATGTTATGACAATCGGTGCGCTGTTTTCTTGAATAATGGCAGGTGTGGTGGTGACAACCTGTGCATGAAGTCCCATACACGACACTGTCAACAGAGCACAAAGCATAAAGTAAAGATGTCTCATAAAAACGCTATAAGAATTTGTGTACAACTATCAAAGTGCAAATTTGGCCAAATAATATGATTTTACAAAACCAAAAGTGTTGTTTTACAACATAAACGGCCGAATGTTTTTAACAGGTACGCGAGTTCATAAGAATCTTTATCATCTGTTGCCGAGAGTGAAGCGCAGACCTACATTTATATTGAAGTTAAGCGGCTTGTCGCTGTATATGGTCCTGACGTCGGAGCCGTTGTCGAAATAATAGCTTATGCCGGGTTCCGCGTACAGCCCTACCGCCTCGGAGAGGTTGCACTGCACGCCTGCCGATGCGTTTGCCGACCATTGAAGCGGTTTTACAGTCAGGTGTTCTGACGTGGATTGCGCATTGCTGTTGAGTGAACAGTTTTTATTGAATTTGCCCGATACGCATTTTTCTGCAAGGAATCCTCCTGACGCGTAAAGGTCAACGGCCTTCCAAGAAAATATGCGGTACTTGATATTGACCGGAATGCCTATGTAATGCAACTCCTGCTTGCCCGAGCAGTTGTAGTTGTCGCCTGTCTGATTTATATCCGATGCAAGATAGGTATAGGTAAGTCCGCTTTCCACAGCAAGTCGGTCGGTTATGTCGTATGACACCGATATACCTGTCCTTACAGGCAGATGATGGTCTGTTTCGGTATCGACCTCCTGTCTTTTATTGAGAATCAGCATGTCTAAATAGTGACTGCCGTCCAAGTAATCGTCAGAGGGGCCTAACGCGCTCAAAGTGCCGGAAAAGAAGTCCTTGCGGTTTGATGTGTTGCCTAAGATGCCCGATGAGTGTACGCTTACCGATACACGGCTGCGGGAGCGGGTATGTATGACGGCATCGGCATGTGCCAAGTTGCGGTAGGTCTTACGGTCGGTGTTCTGTCGCGGCGCCGCACTATCGGTCTGTGGACTTGGACGTTCGGCATTGCCCGCTGTCGTTATTTTCTTCTCCTCTTCTTCTTCCGGGCAGGCCGTTATCGTTTCGGGTTCTGCGGTAAAGGAAGCCTTGGTCGGAGTCGTTTTATTTTCAGCAGGTGCCGTTAACTCGGCAGTCTCGTGTTTTTCAGCCTTTTTCTCTTCAACAGGTTGGCTGTAAGCGGTTATCGGGCTTGTGTCCTGCGGTATGTTGAGGTCGGGCGTGTTTTTATAAAAAAGGGTGCCCGTGAGCAAGACTATGGCTATGACGGCAGCGGCGGCGCCGATACGCTTTGTCCATGCAATTATGGCATGACGATGCCGGTTGCGTCGTGAAATCCGGTCAAGCGCGCCTGACGCTTCGATATCGTCCCAAAGTCCGTCGGGTTCGTCGATATTGATGTCGGCCATTCGGTCATGTATGTCTTTAAGCCAGTTGTCTTTCATAATTCACGAGCGTTTTGAAATTGTCTTATTTTGGCAGCGAGCATGTTTTTGGCCCGATGCAGCTGCGATGCGGAAGTGCTTTCTCCGATGTTGAGAAGCCGGGCTATCTCTTTATGGCTTTTGCCCTCGACCACATACAGGTTGAATATCGTGCGGTAACCGTCGGGAAGTTGTCGTATCATGTCGAAAATGACCTGCGACGGTATACAGTCAAGGTCAGGCTCTTCGTCGGCTATGTCGTCGGCTGTCTCCGCAAGGTCGGTAAATTCGAGCCGGTTGTTTTTGTTGATGAACTTCAAGGTCTCGTTCACGACGATTTTTGTAAGCCAGCTTTTAAGGGTGCCTCCTCCTCGGTATTCATAAGAGTCAAGTGTAGAAAAGATTTTCAGAAAACTGTCCTGAAGTATGTCTTTCACATCTTCGGAGTTGGTGATATAACGCGAACAAACGGCAGTGAGATATCTGACATATAACTTGTATACTGATCTCAATGCCGTTGTGTCGCCTTCTTTTGCCCGGCGCACCAGTAATTGTTCGTTGTCGACAGTTTCTGAAGTCATTCCGATAACTGTTGCATCCCGATTGCCCGGGATGCGGATTCCACACGTTGCGGAATCCGCTTTTTCCCGACATCGGTGCTGTTTTCACAGATTGGATATGTTACTGTATATTAACGGATAAATCTCCGTCTTTATTATATTGGGGCTTCGTGTATATCTCGTTTCGCATTCCCACTTCAAACTCGGCCGATTTTTTCCCCGTAAAAGAGGTCCAGTTTAATTTTATTTTTAATACATCATCACCGGAGTTGCCGAACTCTTTGAGATTAAATGCTATCAGTGCATCGCCGCGTCGTATAGCCGCATCGCCGTGTGCGTTGTGGCGTAATTCAAATTCCAGCGGATTCTCCGGATTCACATCCGACAGCAGGTTGATCTCATGCTTTATGTTGGAGTAGCCCCATAATGTGCGCAGACGCAGCGTCAGATAGCCGTCTTCGCCGATTGTCACCCAGTCCTTCACTATTTCTATCGGGTCGTTGCCTATCTCCTCGTTGTCGGCAGCGGCCAATATCGGTTTCTTGGTGCGTATGCTGTCAATCCAGTTGATGTGTACTCTTTTCATACCGGAATAGGTATCTACCTCATCATAATTTACGAGCGCGCGCACTTCCTTATTGCCGAAAGGTGATTTTGTCATGTTGGAAGGGTAGAGGCCGGTCTTCTCATCGAGGTACATCATAAAAGACCCGTCGTCATAAGGCGTTACGGTCACCAACGCCGTGGGACGCACTACTTCATACGAGTCATCATCGTCAAGACACGACTGAAGTGTAGCCGAAAGAAACAATGCTCCTGTAATGATAACAAAAGGTTTAAAAATTTTCATAAATTCAAATATATATTTTATAGGTTTATATCGTCTATATAATCCGTCCTCCCGGAGAATCTTGCATGTATAAATGTTAAATATTGTGATTTGTCGCATTTTATTTAGTAAGTTTGTGTATTATGATTGAAATTGATTTTTTATGCTCAGGTGGCGAGCTTCTGTCGTTGTGTGAAGGCTTGTCGACCGAATATGTGATATTGAAGAAGCGTGGAAGCCGCGTGGCTCTGATGCCCGGCGCCCTGCACCGTATGCGGCAGGTGGCCGCTATGACGGGGGCGGCAATGGTGTATGCCGATTATACCGAGGTTCTTGCCGACGGCGGTTTAGCGGCGCATCCTCTGATTGACCGGCAACCGGGGTCGCTCCGCGATGACTTCGATTTCGGCCACGTGATGTGTATTGAACGGCGTGCATTGGAGAGTGCGCTCGGAGCGCTGAGGCGCGATTACAGGTATGCGGCGTTTTATGCTTTGTGGCTGGCTCTGTCGCGTCAGGGAGCGGTCGTGCATATCAATGAACCGTTGTACAAGGTAGAATGGAGTGACGATGCCGTGTCGCAGTTTGATTACGTCAATCCCCGTAACCGCGATGTGCAGATTGAGATGGAGGAGGCCTGCACCGACCATCTGAAAGCTGTTGACGCATACATCGATGCCGCCACCGCTGCATCGGTGGAGTTTTCCGACAACTTGCCTGTGGAGGCTTCGGTCGTGATACCTGTTCGTAACCGTGCCGCTACCATAGCCGATGCCGTAAGGAGCGCTTTGAATCAGAAGACGGCTTTCAGCTACAACATCATTGTAGTCGACAATCGGTCGACCGACGGTACGACCGAGATTTTGACCCGGTTATCGGCACAGGAGCCCAAGATTATACATATAGTACCCGATATCGAGGGGCTCGGCATAGGCGGATGCTGGAATATGGCGCTGGAGTCGGAGCACTGCGGACGGTTTGCCGTACAGCTTGACAGCGATGACCTGTATGAGTCGCCTGACACATTGCAGACCATAGTCGATAAATTTTATGAGCGGCGGTGTGCGATGGTGGTCGGTGCTTACACGCTGACCGATATAAATAAAAATGTCATATCGCCGGGACTTATATCGCACAACGAGTGGACCGATGGCAACGGCCGAAACAATGCCTTGCGTATCAACGGGTTCGGTGCCCCTCGGGCATTCTACACGCCCATAGCGCGTGAGCTGCGGTTTCCCGATACGTCATACGGCGAGGATTATGCAATGGCTCTTGCCGTGTCGCGCGGATATAAGGTGGGACGCATATACGAGTCGCTTTATCTGTGCCGCCGTTGGGAGGGCAATTCCGACGCATCGCTGTCGCTTGAGGCGCTCAACCGCAATAATTTCTACAAAGACCGTATAAGGTCATGGGAG
Source organism: Candidatus Homeothermus arabinoxylanisolvens (assembly GCA_001689405.1). Taxonomy (GTDB): domain Bacteria; phylum Bacteroidota; class Bacteroidia; order Bacteroidales; family Muribaculaceae; genus Muribaculum; species Muribaculum arabinoxylanisolvens. The sequence goes on from LUJO01000042.1 coordinate 96,471, forward strand.
CTGTCGGCCCGAATAAAATTAAACAGCGAGCGCGATGAAAAATAAGGATATAAAGGATTTTGTAAACCGACAGCTTGACGCTTGGCCCGAAGCGGCGGCGCGTCACAAGGCTCTCGACAACGTAGCGGTAAAGCGGTTGACGGTCAACGGCACATCCATGTCGGTCATGTACAACCGTTCGCGAAGTATCAGTACGCTCGCAAACGTCGACAGCCGGTCGATAGCCGCCCGTAAATGTTTTTTATGTAGCGGCTCACGCCCGGTGGAGCAGATGTCGGTAGCAGACGGCGATTATGACATATGTGTAAATCCGTATCCGGTATTTCCGGGTCACCTCACTATAATAAACCGTTCTCATGTAAGGCAGGAGATAGCCGGACATGTGGCCGATATGGTACACTTCGCGCAGACGCTTGAAGGATATACGGTATTTTACAACGGACCGCGATGCGGGGCTTCGGCACCTGATCACTGCCATTTTCAAGGAGTGCCTGAAGAGTACATGCCGCTTGACCGGAAGTATGCATTCAGGTGTATATACATGGTAGAGCCGGAGGACAGGATTGTATCGCAGCTGGAGGAGGCGCTTCGTGCGCTGCCTGTGACGGAAGGCGATTACGAGCCGATGGTAAACATGGCTGTACACATGCTTCCCGACGGCAATATGGAGGCTGTCATAATACCGCGCCGCGCACACCGTCCGCGCTGTTATGAACGGTTGCATGTGAGCCCCGGCGCCATTGACATGTCGGGTACATTTATAGTTACGTCAGAGGACGATTTCGCCGCGCTCGATGACGAAAAGGCCGTGGAGATACTTGAAGATGTAGCCTATATAAGCCGGCAGCCGAGTATAAGGGTCGGCATAATGTCGGCCGACGATATTAGGTACAGGCTTATCGGCGATTATCGGAAGGAGAACGACACGTTTTTCCCCGAGGACGAGACATGCCGTTTTGAACTTGAGGATGTGACCATCGGTGTCGGATTTCACTGGCAGCGCAAGGAGAAACAGGTGTTTGCGGGAGCGCTTCAGCTGCTTGACCTGCCCGACAGCCGTGTGGCCGTCAATGTCGTACCCGTTGAGGACTATCTTACAAGTGTCATATCTTCGGAAATGAGTGCCGAAGCCTCGCTCGAACTGCTGAAAGCGCATGCAGTCATATCGCGCAGCTGGGTCATGGCGCAGCTTGAGCGTAAAAAGAGCTCCTGTGCCTGCCGCGAGGCAGACAGCCGCGATGATGAGATTGTGAAGTGGTATGACCATGATGACCACGAGCATTTCGATGTGTGTGCCGATGATCATTGCCAGCGTTATCAGGGGGTGACCCGTATAACGCGTGACGAGGCACGGCGTGCGGTAATGTCGACACGCGGGGAAGTGCTCATGGCCGACGGGAAGCTGTGCGACACGCGGTTCTCCAAATGCTGCGGCGGCGCTTTTGAGGAGTTTGAACATTGCTGGGAACCCGTACATCATAATTATCTTGAACGTGGCCGCGACCTGATGCCGGAGCAACCGTTGCCCGACCTTCGCGATGAGGCTGTGGCACATGACTGGATCATGGGGCGTCCCGACGCTTTTTGTGCGCAAGCCGGCCCTGACACGCTCCGGCAGGTACTCAACGATTATGACCTTGCCACTAAAGATTTTTACCGCTGGTCGGTCAGCTATACGGTTGAGGAGTTGTCGGAGCTCGTGCGTAGACGTTCGGGAATTGACTTCGGCGAGATTATGGATCTTCAGCCATTGTCGCGCGGTGTGTCGGGCCGCATAGACCGGTTGCGTATCGTAGGTACCAAAACTGTCAAGGTAGTGGGAAAGGAGCTTGAGATACGCCGGTGGCTGTCGCCTACACACCTGTACAGTTCCGCTTTTGTGCCTGTAAAGGATGCTTCCGGCTTCACGCTTTACGGAGCCGGCTGGGGACACGGAGTGGGGCTTTGCCAGATCGGAGCGGCGGTTATGAGCGAGCAGGGATATGATTACCGTCAGATTTTAGCACATTATTTTAAAAATGCAGAACTCAAACGCATCTACTAAATGCATATCGCCGTGGGCGTGGGTCTCTACGCTGTATTTTGCGCAGGGGCTTCCCTATGTGGCGGTCATGACCATATCGGTCATAATGTATAAACGCCTCGGCATATCGAATACCGATATAGCCCTTTATACTTCATGGCTCTATCTGCCGTGGGTCATAAAGCCGTTCTGGAGTCCGGTGGTGGATCTGTTCGGCACCAAGCGGCGGTGGATCGTTATCATGGAGCTGTGCATAGCCGTAGGATTTGCCGGAATAGCATTTACTATACCGCTTACGTTTTTCTTTCAGGCGACACTGGCGGTATTCTGGGCGGTGGCTTTTCTGAGCGCGACCCACGACATTGCCGCCGACGGCTACTACATGCTGGCATTGTCAGAACATCAGCAGTCGTTTTATGTAGGCATACGCAGTACGTTTTACCGCATAGCCACGATAGTGGGGCAGGGTGTGCTCGTCATGCTTGCCGGTTATATTGAAAACCGCAATAACGTTCAGGCCCCCGGGGAGAGTATGGACTACACCCCGATTGCTTGGATGACGGTAATGGCTGTCTTGTCGGTGTTTTTTCTGGCTGTCACCGTATATCATTGGTGGATACTGCCCCGTCCGGCGTCGGATCATGCCGCCGTCGAGGTGACGTGGCGCGATACCGGGCGCGAGTTTATAAACACGTTTGTGTCGTTTTTCAAAAAGCCGCGTATCGGTATAGCCATAGCCTTCATGTTGCTCTACCGCTTTCCTGAAGCACAGTTGGTAAAGATGATAAATCCGTTTTTGCTTGACGGTCGTGAGCTGGGCGGACTCGGACTCTCTACTGCCGAGGTGGGCCTTGTCTACGGCACGGTAGGCATACTCGGACTTACTGCCGGGGGCATAATAGGCGGTATAGTGGCCGCCCGCGGAGGTCTGCGACGCTGGCTTCAGCCGATGGCATGGAGCATATCGCTCACATGCGGTACATTTCTTTATTTGGCGATGGTGCAGCCGACCGATCTGTTGTCGATAAACATATGTGTGTTTGTCGAGCAGTTTGGTTATGGATTCGGATTTACGGCCTACATGCTTTATCTGATATATTTCAGCGACGGGCCTTTCCGCACGGCACACTATGCGATATGCACCGGGTTCATGGCTCTCGGCATGATGCTCCCCGGAATGGCGGCCGGATGGCTTCAGGAGCAGATGGGATATACCGGATTCTTCTGGTGGATAATGGGTTGCTGTTGTGTCACCATAGCCGTCACCGCTTTTATAAAAGTCCCGGCGACCTTCGGCCGCAAATAAAAAACGGTTGAATAAATTTGACCGGGTCTATTGATTTGAAATGTAAATTGTTGTAATTTTGTGACTGAAAATAGGGCTGAAAAGTCAGTCCGGTTAAATGGAAAGGTGTTATTTGAATTATCTTCTGTGATAAATTCTCGCAAAATTTAGCATACAGAGATTAAGATAAATGCAAATAGCACCTGCATTGTCGGCTTATACCTACCCCTCACGGGGTATCTATATCGCTCAAACAGTGTGGGGCTATTGTTTTATCAATCTTTGGGCGATGCGAGAAGCCTGTCACAGGATAAAGCGAGTACAGTCCCACACCTTTTGTATATAAAACGGTTATTAATCGTTTCATCGGGATTGGGAAACACAAATTCTGTTTTATAATGAAACACAAACTTTTACATGTGAAATCATTGGTGGCTGTCGCTCTGTGTGCAATTATGTCACTGTCTTTTGTCGGCTGCAGCGATGATGACGATGAAGAAGCAGGCGATGAACTGAAATCTATTATTGTCGGTACGTGGGCCCAAGATGGCGATAATGACATTCTGGTTGTCAATGCCAACGGTACCGGAGTTATCTATGACTCTCCGGAACTGTATGAACAAAAGAAAGACGGGGCTTCCTTTACTTGGACATACAAGGACGGTTGGATTAAGGCCGGGATATCCGGTGTTCAGGAAGAAGAGTTAAGGGCAAAGTCTGTAACGAAGAACAAAATAGTATGGCAGAGGTATGCCATTGCGTCAGAAGACTATGATCCGTCGGAAGATGAATGGGACGGTCATGATGCCTTCGGCTATTATGATTATTGGACGTGGGAGCGCTACAATAAGTAAATATACAGAGATATTACATGATAAACGACATGAGGCCGCACCTTGCATGGCGCGGCCTCTGTCATTGTATCTGAGTGTCGTTGTTATGTCTGCTCCGGGTCAGCGGTTGACATCCACTTTTTTCAGAATTATTATAGGCTGGTCGTTTTTATCTGACATAATCACCGTGTCGTTTTTACCTTTCTTAGCATACTCTACACTTTCGAGAGCCACGAGAAGGGCGGTCTCTGCCTTCATGTTGGCTTCAGGGCACATCATGCGTGTGGTGGCTATGTCAAGAAACTGGATCGAGTTGGACTTGTCGGGATTTATCGACAGCGATCCGTTCATGATGTTGCAGCCCGAATTGCCGTGCAGTTTCTGCTCCTGAATGTCGATTACCATCTCCATGTCAGGATTGTTGTACTCCTTGCCGTTGATTGACTTTACCTCCCAAGTGCCGTTGAGGAAGTCCATGTTGTGTTTGCGCAGTGTCATGACCGTGACGCCGTTGCTGTTTTTTAAATCAAGATAAAACTCGTGCCCTTTCTTGACTAATGAATAGCTGCGTACCGCGTCAAGTCCTTTGTTTATGGCCTGCTCGAATTTAGCGTCAGGACATGCCATCATCGTGGATATGACGTTGGATATCTTCAGTGACGTGCCCGATGGGGTGGCGAAGTCGCCGTTGATTATGTTGCAGCCGTTGGAGCCGTATATACGATGGTCATCCATGCTGAAATTTATGTAGGGTCGATTTTCACCGGTGACTTTATTGCCTCCGACCGTGTATATGGTCCATTCTCCTCCGAGATTCTCAACCGGGACAGAAGCCTGCGATCCTGTGCTTACGGGACTTTTAACGGTTTCGGTCTTGGGAGCTGTGGTGTTTGCCGTACTTTTGTTTTTGTTGAATACACTGCATGATGTCGAAAAAGCCGTTGCTATGGCCAAGCATGCGATGATATTTAAGGATTTAATGTTCATCTTCATAATTACGTAGGTTTAATTGTGATATAATACATATATAATAGTGACACTTCAGAGTATGGAAAGTTTAGTTGATACTCTGATATTTTGTATCCGGAACCGATATTTCAAGGTTGTCATAAGCGAGTTTTACTCCGTCGGGGAGTGTCGGCCCGACTTCGGAGGATAGACCCAGCTTGTCGGCGATATGGGTAAGATAGGCCACGCGCGGACGTATGCGCCCTATGGCATCGAGGGCCTGTTCGAGATTCATGTGCGACAGATGCTCTTCCTTGCGCAAAGCATTTATGACAAGTGTGTCCACTCCTTCAAGCAGTTCAAAGGTGGTGTCGGGTATATGTTTCGCGTCGGTTATGTAGGCAAAATCGCCGATGCGGAAGCCGTATATGGGCAGACGGTAGTGTATGACGGGAAGCGGCGTTATGTCGATGTCGCCGATGCGGAAGCTCCTGTCGTCAATGACATGTATATTGAATATCGGCACTCCGGGGTAGGGGTGCTTTTTAAAGCAGTACGGCACGCGTGCGTGCAGATCGCGGGCCACATCCTCGCGGCAATACAGGTCGAAGCCGTCAGTGACGCGGCAATATGGACGAAGGTCATCGATGCCGCCCACATGGTCGTAGTGGCTGTGGGTGAGCAGGGCGGCGTCTATAGGCGGCGCGCCTGCCGATATTATCTGCGAACGGAAGTCGGGGCCGCAGTCAATAAGCAGATTTTTGCCGTTCACAGTCAGCAGTACCGATGCCCTAAGCCGTTTGTCGTGAAGGTCGGTCGACGTACATACCGGACATGTACATCCTATCTGCGGTACTCCGGTCGAAGTGCCGGTGCCCAGAAAACGTACTTTTATCATAAGCCGATTATGTTAACTTCCGGAGATAATATTATGCCGAATTTATCCGATACCACCTCTTGTACATGGCGGTACAGAGTCACCACATCATCGGCGGTGGCCTCTCCGGTGTTTACTATGACAAGACACTGGCGCGGGTATACCTGTGCTCCTCCCGAGGTGACACCTTTCAGCCCGGCCCTCTCTATAAGCCATCCTGCCGGTACCTTGACCATGCCTTCGCCTGCGGGGTAGCTCGGTATATCGGCATAACGCTCTTTTATAATGTTGAAGTGCTCACGTGTTATGACAGGATTCTTAAAAAATGAACCGGCACTGCCTATGCTTTCCGGGTCGGGAAGTTTTGACCTGCGTATATCTATTATACGCTCGCGCACTTTTCTTAGTGACAAGTCGGAATCGTTCTCCAGTTCTTTCAACGGCCCGTATTCGAGATTGTATCTTTCTTTACGCGATAACCTGTAGGTGACATCAAGTACTACGTAGCGTGACGGAAACTTCTTGAACATGCTGTCGCGGTATCCGTAGCCGCACTCAGCCACATCAAGCAGTTTTTCCTGCCGGTCGACGGTATCGTATACGTGTACTGTCGAGATTATGTCTTTAGCCTCGGTGCCGTATGCTCCTACATTCTGAACGGCGGAAGCGCCTGCCTCGCCGGGAATGTAAGACAGATTTTCAGCTCCGTAGAGGCCGTTGTCAACGCAAAATCTCACAAAATCATCCCATACTACACCTGCATCGGCTCTTACCGACACTGCATCGCCGTCCGTATCAAGCAGGGTTATGTCGCGTGATACCGGCCTTATTATGACTCCTTCGTAGGGCTTTACGAAAAGCAGGTTGCTGCCGCCGCCCATAAACATGCGAGGCATACCCTGCACCTCCGGAGCTTCGAGCAGGGCATGGAGTTGTTCGATGTTGTCAAATTCACCATACCATCTTGTCTGCGCCGGCACATGGAAGGTGGTTATCGCGGTAAGGTCAAAATCACGTGATAGCTTCATATCGTCAGGTTGGGATTATCGTCTGAAACTTTGCAAAAGGCCGTCGTCAAATATCAGGTACACTCCGTTTTCGTACATCCACAGCTCCTGAAGTGAGCTGATGGCCGCACGCCGGTCAATCGACGAGGGCGCTCCGAGCGACAGTCTGCACTCCTCGCGGGTCATGTAGGGGGCCACTTTACCGTGTATTATGCGCTCCCACGTCTCCTCGGTTATGGCCGGATATCGCAAGTGCGGGTCGGTAAGGCTGAACAATGCGGCGAAATTGCGGGTAGACCGGGAGCTGTCGCCTACCGACATGTATATATAAGCCGTGTCATCATACGGGCTGCCGACTGAAAATTTGAGTCGCACGGGATATACGACATTGCCGGGGGTGACCTCCTCTATTGTGACGGGGATGAATTTTAAGCCGTTGCGGGCATCACCGTTCTCGTTGTACCATATAGGTGTCTTGATGTAAAAGGTCTTGCCGGTAAGAGCCTCTCTTGTGGCGTCGACAATCGATGTCTCGATTGTAAAGGGTATCTCCACTCTTTTGCGCTGTTGGAGCTCCTCGGGCGAAGCTCCCGATTTATACACGATTTCCTGTCCGTTTTCTTTCAGGAAAACTATCTCGGTATCTATCGAGCCTGTAAGCGAGGTCACCGGCCTGTAGCTGCTGAACGCTATGTACTCACCTGCTTTGGGAGCAGGGGTGGCCGACGGTTCAAGTGTGAGGCTGATCTTGTCGTCAGTGACATAAAAGAGCTTTCCCGGCTGCCATGACTCAAGTGGACGGTATGTGACGTCGTTTAAGTAACGGTCCTCGGGAGTCTGCACGGCACGTTCTTTTTTTACATCATTGGCCGTAATTTTAGGAGTGCTCTCGATGCCGGTAAAGCAACCGGTCATCAAGAGCACTGTCGATATAGTAGTTATAGTTGCGGCTAAGCGCTTCATTTACTTGTCGGTGGGGTCTATGCCCAAGTTATAGAAGATGAACGAATAGATGTCGGCATACTCGTCGATAACTTTCGATACGGGTTTGCCGGCACCGTGTCCGGCCTTTGAGTCGATGCGTATGTATTTGGGCGCATCGCCTGTATTGGAGGCTTGCAGAGTGGCCGCATACTTGAATGAGTGCGCGGGCACCACACGGTCGTCATGATCGGCTGTCGTAACCAGAATGGCGGGGTAGGGTGTGCCGTCGTTCTTTATGTTGTGGACGGGCGAATAATCAAGAAGGTATTTGGCCATTTCGGGTGAGTCGGCGCTCGTTCCGTAGTCTGAAGCCCAGTTCCAGCCGATTGTGAACAGGTGGTAGCGCATCATGTCCATGACGCCTACGCGGGGTATGGCAACCTTGAACAGGTCGGGGCGCATGTTGACGGTGGCGCCTACGAGCAGTCCGCCGTTTGAGCCGCCCTCTATTGTCATCAATTCAGGCTTGGTCCAGCCCTCCTTTATCATATACTCGGCAGCTGCGATAAAGTCGTTGAACACGTTGAGCTTCTGCTGCTTGGTGCCGGCGAGGTGCCACGGTTCGCCATACTCTCCGCCACCGCGGAGATTGGCCTGTGCATATATGCCACCGTTCTCCAGCCATAGCAGACGCTGGGCCGAGAAGCCGGGATTGAGCGATATGTTGAAACCGCCGTAACCGTAAAGATACACCGGATTTTTACCGTTGCGCTCAATACCCTTTTTGTAAGTAATGAACATCGGTATCTTGGTGCCGTCGGCCGAGGGGTAGAATACCTGTTCGGTGACGTAGTCGTTCATGTCAAAGCCCTTGATTTCGGTGGCTTTGAAGAGTTCCGAAGCTCCGTCGTTAAGATTGTACTTATATATGGCCGACGGGTAGGTGAATGAAGTGAAGTTGTAGAATACCTCATCATGCTTCTTGCTTGCGGAGAAACCGGCCGAGCCTATGGCGGGGAACTCGATCTCGCGTATCAACTTGCCGTCGCGCGAGTAAAGATACGAGCGGTTGTAGGCGTCGGTCTCGTTGGTCACAATCAGTTTGTCGCCTGCAAAAGTGACATCGGACATGACACCTTCGCCTTCGGGTATCAGCTCTTTCCAGTTCTTGAGCTGCGGAGCATTGACCGAAGCTGTCATCAGACGGTAGCGGGGCGCGCCGTAGTTGGTGAGAATGTACATCGTGCCGTCGATTACGTCAAGAACGGATATCTCGTAGTCCTGCGACGGCTCTATTACTGTCCACGAGCTGTCGGGAGCGTTGAGCTTTTTCATTGACAGCGAGCTGCCGAGCCCTTCGCCTGACCCGTAGATGAATATGACGGATTCATCGTCGGGCACGTATGCCGAGTGGAAATGCAGCGGATTGGCCGCATCTTCATACACGAGTCTGTCATCGCTCTGTGAAGTGCCTATGCGGTGATAGTACACGCGGTGATTCTCATTTGCATGAGAAAATTCCTTGCCTTCAACCGGGCGGTCATATGCACTGTAGTAAAAACCGTCGCCGTCCCAAGCCGCGCCGGTAAACTTGGCCCATTCGATGTGGTCGGGCAGCAGTTGCTTGGTCTCGGTATCCATAACGTAGATCTCGGTCCAGTCCGAACCGCTTCGCGATATGGTGTAAGCCGTGTACTTGCCGTCGTTGGACGGTGATATGCCGGTGAGAGCCACTGTGCCGTCATCGCTCAGTTTATTGGGGTCAAGAAATACCTCGGCTTCAGTGCCGAGCTCTTTTGTACGATACAGGATGGACTGATTCTGCAGCCCGTCGTTTTCGTAAAAGTAGTACCAGCCGTCCTGTTTGTAAGGCATGCCGCTCTTCTTGTAATTGAAAAGGTCGGTAAGGCGTTCGCGCAATTTGTTGCGGAAGGGTATTGACGACAGGTAGTCGTCAGTAAGCTTACGCTGTGCCTCAACCCATTCAAGGGTCTCGGCGGAGGTGTCGTTTTCAAGCGGCCGATAAGGGTCGGCCACTTGAATGCCGAAATATTCGTCTACTGTCTGCGACGTGGGGGCTTCGGGATATTTTACCGCCGACGCGCACGATGCCAATAATGTCATAGCCGTAACAGATGATAGCAATAATTTCATAATGATCGGTTTTAAGGATTTATAGGTTCTTGCCGTGGCAATTCTTGAATTTCTTTCCGGAACCGCAGGGGCAGGGATCGTTACGGCCTACTTTGGGGGCGTTTACGATCGGTTGCGGCCGATGTTGCTCGCCTTGCTGTGCTGATGCGGCCTGACGTTGTGCGTCGGCTCCGGGGTACTGCTCCTTGCTTGCACGGTAGCGGCTGTAGTCGTTAGGCCGGTCGGGCATGGCCTCACGCATCTGCGGCTGACGGGGAGCCTGACGTTCGGAGCTCAGCTGGGCGTCGGATGCACGCGGGGCCTGAGGTTGCGGAATGAATATCTGACCTCTCATTAGAGCCGATACGGCTTTCACGTTGAGGGTATTCATAGCGTTCTCGAAGAGGTGGAATGACTCTACCTTATATATTACGAGCGGGTCTTTCTGCTCGTATGACGCATTCTGTACCGACTGGCGCAGCTGGTCGAGTTCGCGCAGGTGCTCTTTCCATACCTCGTCGATTGTGACGAGCATGATGGCCTTGTGCCATTCCTTAAGTATGGAACGGCATTGTGTATCGTATGCCTCGCGTATGTCGCAGGGCAGATTGAACACGCGCTTTCCGTCGGTTATAGGTACGAGCACTCGCCCTTTGGCGTCTTTGCTCTCCACCAGCTCCGTTATGCCGGGGCGGGTTATCTCTATTATGCGGTCGCTTTTGCGGCGGAACGCTTCATTGACGGCGGCAAGAGTGCGGTCAAATACTTCCTGACGCGGCATGGTGCGGTACTCCTCTTCGGTAAACGGCAGCTCGACGGCAAATACCTTGAGCATCTCCATCGACAGGTCGGGGTAGTCGTTTGGCGAGTCGTAGGTCGACACGATGTTCTCGACCGTGTCATAAAGCATGTTGTTTATATCGATGCCTATGCGCTCGCCCATAAGAGCATGATGGCGGCGTCCGTATATGTACTGACGCTGTTTGTTCATGACGTCATCGTATTCGAGCAGACGCTTACGTATGCCGAAGTTGTTTTCTTCAACACGTTTCTGTGCGTTCTCGATAGCGCGGTTTACCATCTTGGCCTCGATCATCTCGCCCTCTTTGACTCCGAGGGTGTCAAGCATCTTGGTCACACGGTCGCCGGCAAACAAGCGCATCAGCTGGTCTTCAAACGACAGGAAGAACACTGACGAACCCGGGTCGCCCTGACGTCCCGAACGTCCTCGCAGCTGGCGGTCGACACGACGTGATTCATGACGCTCCGTACCTATGATGGCAAGACCTCCGGCCTCTTTTACTTCCGGCGGCAGTTTGATGTCGGTACCGCGGCCGGCCATGTTGGTGGCTATTGTCACGGTGCCTTTTTTACCTGCCTGTGCCACAATGTCGGCCTCTTTCTGATGCAGCTTGGCATTAAGTACGTTGTGGGGGATGCGGCGCAGAGTCAACATACGCGACAGCAATTCCGATATCTCGACCGATGTTGTACCCACAAGTACCGGACGGCCCTGCTCGACGAGGCTTACTATCTCTTCGATGACAGCGGCATACTTCTCTTTCTTGGTGCGGTATACGCGGTCGTTCATGTCGATACGTGCCACCGGCTTGTTGGTCGGTATTGTCACTACGTCAAGTTTGTAGATGTCCCAGAACTCTCCGGCTTCAGTCTCGGCGGTACCTGTCATACCGGCAAGTTTATGATACATGCGGAAGTAGTTCTGCAGGGTGATGGTGGCGAACGTCTGGGTGGCGGCCTCTACCTTGACACCCTCTTTGGCTTCGATGGCCTGATGCAGACCGTCGGAGTAGCGGCGCCCCTCCATTATACGGCCGGTCTGTTCGTCTACGATTTTAATTTTGTTATCGTCGATTACGTATTCGACATCTTTCTCAAACAGAGTATAAGCCTTAAGAAGCTGGGTCACTGTATGTACGCGCTCCGCTTTTATGGCGTAGTTCTGCATGAGGTCGTCTTTCTTCTCCTGACGCTCGGCGGCTGACAACGACTCGTTGCCTTCGACTTCGGAGAGTTGCGACGCTATGTCGGGAAGTACGAAAAATTGTGGATCCTGACTGCGGCCTGTAAGCTCGTCGATGCCTTTGTCGGTAAGCTCGACCGAACGGTTCTTCTCGTCAATGACGAAGTAGAGCGGCTCGACGGCTTTGGGCATCTCGCGGCTGTTGTCCTGAAGATAGAATGCCTCCGTCTCAAGCAGCAGCGGCTTTATGCCTTCCTGTGACAGATATTTGATCAATGCTCCGTTTTTGGGCAGACCTTTGTAGGCGCGGAAGAGCTGCAGCGCGCCCTCTTTCTTTACCTCCTTGTCGGTGCTTGCTATCTTCTCCTTGGCGTCGAGCAACAGTTTGGCCACGAGCTTGCGCTGTGCCTCATATACTTTCTCGACGTTGAACTTGTATTCGTTGAACAGCTGGTCTTCGCCTTTAGGCACAGGACCTGATATGATGAGCGGCGTACGGGCATCGTCGATGAGCACCGAGTCGACCTCGTCGACTATGGCGTAGTAGTGCTTGCGCTGCACCATGTCCTGCGGCGACATGGCCATGTTGTCGCGAAGATAGTCGAAGCCGAACTCGTTGTTGGTACCGAACGTGATGTCGCATGCGTAGGCTTTGCGGCGCTCTACCGAGTTGGGCTGATGTTTGTCTATGCAGTCTACGGTCTGTCCGTGGAACATGTACAGCGGACCCATCCACTCGGAGTCACGCTTCGACAGGTAGTCGTTGACAGTCACTACATGTACGCCGCGGCCTGTGAGCGAACGGAGAAATACGGGAAGTGTGGCAACAAGTGTCTTACCTTCACCGGTGGCCATCTCGGCGATTTTGCCCTGATGCAGCACAATGCCGCCTATAAGCTGTACGTCGTAGTGTACCATGTCCCAAGTTATCTCGTTGCCGCCGGCTACCCACCGGTTCTTGTACAGAGCCTTGTCGCCGTCTATGCTTACGAAGTCTTTGCCGGCTGCGGCAAGGTCGCGGTCCATCTGTGTTGCTGTTACCTCCACAATTTCGTTGGCTGCGAAGCGGGCGGCAGTCTCACGCATGGCTGCGAATACGGTCGGCAACACACGGTCGAGCTCTTTTTCGTATATGTCGAGAATGTTTTTCTCACGGTTGTCTATGTCATCCCACAGCGGCTGACGTTCGTCAAACGGGAGTTCCTCGATTTTTGCTTTGAGTTCGGCTATGGCTGTGGTATCGGGCTCTGTAGCCGCCTTGAGCTCGGCCTTGATTTTAGTTATGGTTTCGCGCAACTCGTCGTTGGACAACGCTTTCATTTCAGGCCCGAGAGCGTTTATCTTGTCTACGATAGGCTGTATCTCTTTCAGGTCGCGTTGCGATTTGTTGCCGAAAAGTTTATTTAAAATAGAAGTAAATGACATTTTTATTATGTTGTTATTTTGATGTTACGGTATTTGTTTTCTTGTCGAGATGCATAGGAGGGAGTTGCGATGCATTGGGCGAACGTATGCGGAGCAGTCGGGCCACGGTCGGAGCTATGGACCGGGCGTCGATCTCGCCTGTTATGCGTGTCGGAGTAAGTTGCGGCGACAGCAGGAAGACGGGGGCGGTCATCAGGCCCGAACGTACGGTTGACCGGTGCTCTTTCTGTGATGTCGGCTCTACTTCCACAATTTCCCAGCCGGGATTTACCTCGATAAGTATATCGCCGGCATAGTCTACCTGTGTGTTGCGTTTTAGAGCGTCGGAGTTGATACCGGCTTTTCCCGCCTGTATGTCGTCGATTGTCCATGCACGGCTCACTCCGCTCATGCGTTCGAGAAAGTCGGCGGCGTCAACTCGCAGTTTCTTTGGGTCAAGACCCTTTTCTTTTATGAGTTTGTGGTTAAGATATATCTGTCCTTTATGATAACCCGCTATCCATTCTCCATTGCCGTACTGGGGGATGAAGAACATGTTCAGCAGCGATATGGCACGGCGCACCGAAAACTCGCCGTTGGGTATGCTCCATTTCTCGTCGTCGCGCTTGTCGTTGGCGGGCGCGGGTGTGCCGGCAACCATGATGAACGTGTTGTCAAGACCGACTTTGCCGTCTATTTCCTTGAACAGACGTCCGAGGTCGGCGTCAAGACGCAGGTAGCTGTCCATCGTCTCTATGCGGCTGTCGGCGTCTTTCGCTCCGGCGAAGGGGGCGAGTGTGTAGCCGAGGTTAAGCATGTCGATGGCGTCATGGGCGCCGAGCTGCAGGCTTTTGAGGTATTCCGAGGCTATGTCGGTAATCTCGGTGTTGACCGGGGCCGATGTCTTGTAATTGCGGTAGCGGTTTACGTCGTTGTGCTGAAACAGGTAGCGGAACGGGTAAAACTTTTTATAAGCCGGAAGGTCGGGATAGCGCTCCGGCGCGAGCAACGGACGCCATGTGAGGGTGTCGAGCCGTACCGTGAGCGGTTTGGAGTAGTTGCGCGACTGCATGGTCGGGGGCACATCCTTGTAGTGGGTCGTCGTGGCCCATTTGCCGGTGGCGTCGTTGATCCAGAAAGCGCTGTTGCCGGCATGTCCTGACAGGACTATGGCCTGAGGCGCGGACGGCGCTACCGAATGTACGGCTCCGAAACCTCCGCCGTCGATGCGCACCTCGTCGGCGAGTGTGCTTACCCTGATAGGCTTCGGCGAGTAGGTCTCGTCGGTGTAGTTGCCTATTTTCGACGGGTCGAGCACTATAGGGTAGCTGCGTTTGTTTTCCGGATCATAAACCATGGCGGCGGGTATGCCGTTGACCGCCGGGGCCGAGCCTGTGTATATCATGGCCGTGGCGGCTGTGGCGTCGACTGCCGTGCCGTAGTTGACGTTGTCAAACATGACTCCGTCTTTCATAAGACGTTTGAAGCCGTTTTCTCCGAAATATCCTTTAAGAAGATCGAGGTAGTCCTCGCGCAGGCCGTCGATCATTATTCCCACCACGAGCTTCGGACGTGGTGCAGGGGCTTGGGCCACAACGGTGAAAGTCACCATTGAAGCTATCAAGGCGGTTATGATACGTCCGGTCAGTCGCGGGTCGTTTTTTCGTCGCATCGTGTGATGTATAAATATCGTGCTGTCAATATGGCGTCGGTCAGGATAAGCGGTATAAACGCCGGGTTTATCGACTGTCCTGACAACGGCCACATCAGGGTTAACAAAATTAATGCAACAAAGTTAACAATTCCGTACAATATTACCAACCGACGACACTTTTTTATGAATATACACGCCGGTACTACAAGGCATAGCGGATTGAGCCAGAGCAGAAGTATGTTGGGCGATGTGGCCTCGTGAACCGATACGAATACAAGAAATGCTATGACGCAGCCTGCCGTTCCGTAGAGCGTGAAGACAGCGAAGTCGTACCACCGCGTGATTTTTCGGCGTTTTAAGTCG
Source organism: Candidatus Homeothermus arabinoxylanisolvens (assembly GCA_001689405.1). Classification (GTDB taxonomy): domain Bacteria; phylum Bacteroidota; class Bacteroidia; order Bacteroidales; family Muribaculaceae; genus Muribaculum; species Muribaculum arabinoxylanisolvens. The sequence goes on from LUJO01000042.1 coordinate 111,906, forward strand.
TGGAGCGTCACGGCTATGGTTATGACCAGCAGTGCCATGGCTGCGGCAATCGGGGTCAGATACCATGGAGTGGGCGAGGAGGGCCCTCCGTCAGGGCTCCCTTCGGCTATTATGCGTGTGTCGGCCGCAAGGGGCATTTCGGCCTCCGGGACGTTTATAACAGCCGTTTTCATCATTTCCGAGAGCATCAACGGGGCAAAAGCTTTCTCGCGGTCGCTTATCGGATAGTCAATGCCGCTTCCCAACGCGAGGTCAATGCCGAACTGGTACCACGGGTATCCTTTGTGATAATACCGCATGGCATCGCGAAACGACCATCCTTCGGTTCCGGCGGGAGCTTTCAGCGTAACGGTGTCGCCCAGCGCCCGCTCGATCATTGACAACGGACGTGTTGAGCAGTTGTCCTTGACATAATTGTAGCGATACACGCGGTTTTCGGGCCGGAGATTTTTGTCAAGCAGGGCTATGAGCTTTTCGGCCTGCCCGGGAGTCAGATTAAGCGGTTGTTCGGTCACCGACCGGCCTTGACGCCGGTAGTCCTCCAAGAAGTATTCAAACGGGTATGCAGCCACCATATAGTCTGTCTCGCCCTTCACGAAGCGGTACACGAAGTTGGGGGCATTGAAGTCGAAAATGCCGTAATTGACCGCCATGTCCGCATCGCCGCTCCTGACACGCAGTGCGGTGTGGCCGCACAATTCATAGATGTCGCGTCCCGGCGAGCAAGTGATCAGGCTCACCTGCACCGACGGCGCTTCGGCCTCTGCCGTGCTGTCGGCCGTTTCCGTCGCGGCCGCCTGCACCGACAGCAACACCGCCGCCACTACCCAAAATATCAAATTAACAGGTTTAAATATGATTGTCCGTTTCATTATAATTAAATGCTTCCAAATTTGTCACACTATCGAGAATGATAATCCCTGATGCTATATTAGTTAGGATAATGAAAAGTGCCTCCTGAAATGTCGTAGAACCGTTCAAAAAAGTTTTTAAGACGGTGTAATACATTTTTCTTCTTCTCGGCTCGCTTGGCTCCGGCATTGCCAAACAGTCCCATCGGGGGCAGTATGTCGGCTATGGCGGTTCCGCTGTCACGCACTTCGCCGTCGCGGAATGCCTGACTGACAAATGCGAGAGCCTTGTCGCGTTTGAGATTTTCCTCTGAAATGATGTTCTCTATTTCTTTGCGCTGGGTCTGCCTGACATACTCGTGCCATTGGTCGTGAACATCATTCTCCGGCGTATGGCGGTTGATGAACTCGCGGATAAGTTCCTCCTTGTTGCGCAGGTCGGGCGTTGCCTCCACGCTCTTCATTACCTTAATAATGATTTCGCGGTCATTATTTTCATCACCGGTGAGCTGCCCGACGAGAAACAGGATGTAGTCAATGTTGATTTCAACAGTCTTCATCAGTTCCATCTCAAACACGAGGTCGTCGTTGATATTGACTGCCTCACCTCCTTTAGAACGGTATTTTTCGTGCATCTCGTTGTAGAAGCCGCGATAATCGAGAAAGTCGCCGTTAAGATCGATTATCTCGTTGCCTTCGAACTCGTCGAATGTCTGCAATATGTTGAGGGAGCGTAGTATGGTGCCGAAAAGTTTGATAAACTCCTTTTCGGCTTTCTCGCCTACGATATGTAGACCACGAGGGTCACCCGACAAAGGAAACTTTTCGAGCAATTCCTTGATTAGTTCAACCCATCCGGTGTGATGGGTGCCGTCGGCATCATCATAACCTTTATAATAGTTCTCGAATGTTTTCAAAAGGATAAGACCTCCGGCATCCTTGTTGCCAAACAACTGGAGACAGTCGTTGGTGGCTTTCTCAAGATTACGGAAGCATACGATGTTGCCATGGCTCTTTATGGAGTTGAGTATGCGGTTGGTACGCGAGTAGGCTTGCAGCAAGCCATGATATCGCAGATTCTTGTCAACCCAAAGGGTGTTGAGTGTTGTGGCATCGAAACCGGTGAGGAACATATTGACCACTATTAGCAGATCAATCTCACGGTTCTTTACGCGGAGCGACAGGTCTTTGTAGTAGTTCTGAAATTTGTCGGCGCTCGTGTCGTAGCTCGTGCCGAACATTTCGTTATAGTCCCTGATGCACTCATCAAGAAATTCACGGCTGCTCTGGTCGAGTCCTTCGGTATCTTCGGGAGTTTCGTCGTCGATGTCCACGTTGGGGGCGTAGCTGAAAATAGTGGCGATTTTCAGCCGCTTGTCGGGCTGCAACTGCTCCATCTGCTTTTTCAGCTCCGTATAGTAGAGCTTTACAAATGGGATAGAGGCTACAGCGAAGATTGCGTTGAAGCCTTGCATCCTCATTTTTGTTTTAATCTCCTTGATTTTGGAGCGGTCGCGGGCGGTGGCTACTTCGCCGACATTGACCAGTTTCGAGAAGTCATAGTGACGAGAGTCGCGACGGGTTTTCTGCGCGAAGTGTTCCAGAATGTAGCTGCTCACTTTGGCTATGCGCTCCGGTGCTTGTAGTGCCCGCTCGCGGTCGATGTTGTTTACCTCCTCGTTGGCAATCTCATCCTCTTCGCGCATGGTGCGGATGTAGTCCACCTTGAACGGGAGCACATTGCCGTCACGTATTGCATCGACTATGGTATAGCTGTGGAGCTGGTCGCCGAATGCACCTTCAGTCGTGGTGAATTCTACATTCTTTACGCTGCCGGCGTTCTGAAGAAATATCGGTGTGCCGGTAAAGCCGAACATGTGATATTTCTTGAATTTCTTGACGATGGCTTTGTGCATGTCGCCGAACTGCGAGCGATGGCACTCATCGAATATAAGCACCACATGCTGACCGTAGACAACGTGCTGTGGATTTCGGGCAATGAAGTTGGTGAGCTTCTGAATGGTGGTGATTATTATATGTGCATTATCATCGTTGATTTGCTTGGTGAGTACCGCAGTTGAGCCGTTGGAGTTGGCCGCACCTTTCTCAAATCGGTCATACTCTTTCATAGTCTGGTAGTCAAGGTCTTTGCGGTCGACAACAAAAAACACTTTGTCAACGTCGGGCAGTCGAGATGCCAGCCGTGCAGTCTTGAACGAGGTCAGCGTCTTGCCCGATCCGGTGGTGTGCCATATATAGCCGCCACCCTCGCGTTTGCCCCATGACCGGGCATTACTTGACACTTTAAGGCGTTGCAATATCTTCTCGGTGGCCGCTATCTGATAGGGACGCATAACCATCAATATTTCCTCTGAAGTGAAGATGCAATATTTTGTCAGTACATTCAGCAGGGTATGTTTGGCAAGAAATGTCTGCGTGAAGTCCACAAGGTCATATATCGGCTCGTTGTCAAGCCGCGCCCAATAGGATGTAAACTCAAATGAGTTTGACGTCTGCTTCTTGCCCTTTCCTTTCCCATTGTTCTGTTCCTTAATATGGGCATCGCGGGTAGTATTGCTGTAATATTTTGTGATTGTGCCATTGGATATAATGAATATCTGCACAAACTCGTAGAGTCCGCAGCCGGCCCAAAACGAGTCACGCTGGTAGCGGTTTATTTGGTTGAATGCATCTTTGATGCTCACGCTACGACGTTTCAGTTCCACATGGACGAGAGGCAGGCCGTTTACAAGAATCGTTACATCGTAGCGGTTCTCGTAAGCCCCACCCTCCGGCACATACTGGTTAATGACTTGCAGGTGGTTATTGTGGATATTTGTTTTATCAATGATGGTGATGTTGGCCGTCGAGCCATCCTCGCGAACAATCGCTTTGCGGTTATCCTCCTGAATGGTGCGTGTCTTCTCCACAATGCCGTGGTTAGGGTTTCCGAGATGTTCGGCAAAGAACGAGTTCCATTCGCTATCGGTGAACTGTATGTCGTTTAGCCGTTCAATTTGTCGGCGGAGATTGGCAATGAGGTCGGCCTCGCTTGTGATGTTGACACGCTCGTAGGCTTGGCGTTCGAGTTGACGGATAAAATCAGCTTCCATCTCAGCCTCGCTCTGATATTGGGCGGAACTGCGGTAGCCCGGTTCAAACTCGGCAACGATGGTCGATTCCGGATTCTCCGATACCACTTCGTAGGGACATGCCTTTGGCATGTCACATTTCATATTGTATTTATCTTTAATTATATTCATTTATTAAAACAATCATCTACCCATTGGACTACATTATTTTCAATATACTCGGCGATTCTGTTTCCATCATATGTGCCGCGAATCACATGGTCATGATAACGCGACTGCCATCCGAATTCAGAGTCAATACTCTTGGCATATTTTGTCACCGTCCCTTTAAGCGAGTTTATATACCGGCTCAATGTAGGGACATGCCTTTGGTATGTCTCATGAGGTCGTTCGTAAGGATTGGGATTTCTCGTGTCTACAGCGTTGACATTCAGGACACATGCCGAAGGCATGTCCCTACGAGTGTTGACACTTACAATCATGTGGAGGTGGTTTGGCATTATCACATAAAGAGCCACTTCAATTTCGGGGAAGTAGGTTGCAGCATTATTTATTTGCTCATCAACATATTTACCAATAATGGATAAGTACATTTGCCCGTCGGTGATTTTTCCGAAGTAATGTTTTTTGTCACGGGTGCATATCGTAATAAAGTAACATCCTTCTTCATAATCAAAGAAAGAGGATCGTGGTGTTTTGCGATATTGCCCCTTATCCCTGACATCCGTAGGGACATGCCTCTGGCATGTCGAGTCTGGGGATGTCGAGTTTTGTTTGGCCGTTTCCATTTGTGCTTAAACGGTTCAACATGCCGAAGGCATGTCCCTACGTTTGAATGTTAAAAGTTTGTTTCTGTAATACTCGTATTGTTCCTTGATAGCGGATATTTCTGCTGGCAGTCCTTGTGTTAGGTCATTGACCAAAGTCTCGAAGCGGTCAAGAACGGCTACGATTTTCTCTTGTAGTTCGAGGGGTGGAATGGGAATAACATATTTTTCAAGACTTTCCCCGGAGATACGAGTTACTTTCGTACCTGACACATTCATTCTCTTAAACTGCAAGAATCGATGGGTTTGTAAAAGATATGCAATGAACTTGGGGTTTTGTTTATGAGAAAAAATATAGGAATCACCACTTATTGCAATTTCAGCATCGCCTAACCACGCTACAGCTTTTCCCACATCCTCAACATTTTCGCTTGTGGTGGCAATAATTAAATCACCATATTTTGCTTTGCGTAGTTTTTTTGCGAAATCGCGAGAGACGAACGACTTAGTTTCAGTGGCAAATGTACCATAGTGAGTGTAGATTTGTCCGTAATGGATACAACCTACACCACTATTGGTAAAGTCTTTTTTCTGTAGGCCATTGCCTCTTATGAACTTGCCAATCTCACCCATAGTTTTCCAAGTAATTTCGTAACTATGCCCCCCCCAGCTAGTTATACTATTCTCTTGCTTATCATCGGTCCCGCAGCCGCAGGCGGAGGGATTGAAGGTGAGCAAGAGATTACGGTAATACTCGTATTGCTCTTTGCGTGCTTGCAGCTCCGCTTGCAGCTCCGCTGCGTAATCCGAGAAGCTATCGAGAATTTTTGCTATTTCGTTTTGTACTTCAATAGGAGGAATGGGTAAAACGACCTTTGAAAGTCGAGCTTTTGAAACATTAAAGCGAGTAACACCACTTGCTGTTTTGCCAATTTGCTTTCTTAATTCCTCACTACGTAGAATGTGTTTCAAGAAATTTAGGTTAAACAAGGTTGGGTTACTAAGACGTAATCCAAAACAGAATGAGTTCATATATATAGGTTCTAAAATCTCAGATGTAACGACAGATGTAAAACCACATTCGTTGGGCGTTTCTGAGGAGCCAGTAAATAAAATATCGCCTTTCTGAATACGGTTTTGTTTTTCTTTTTCATCTACCTTGACAAAATCGTTTACATCAATATTTACGGCTGGATTGGAGTAGATATTTACGTAAGTAATGAACTTGGCATTACCATCCTTAAAATCATCTTTGGATTTCCCAGTAAGACCACCAAAGAATGTGCCCAATTCCCCGAGTGGCTTAAATTCCACCCCATCAGGGCAAAGACGATCGATCAGCTCTTTTAATTTGCTCATTTGGATGTGTCATTTATGCGTATGAGTACTTCTTTTGCAGTTATTATTTCCGGCTTTCCGTTGGCATCTGCAACAACCACGGTTTCGCCCAATCTGGCTTTTTTTTCGAATAACGCTTTTTGCGCTTTATGAATCCCATCAGTTATTTTATCTGATAGGATTATTTTATCTTGTTCTGACATGATTCTTCGATAGCTTTTAATTTCTCTTGATCTATTACTATTCCATTTTTTACTATTGGTATTGCATTGCCGCTATTGTCATACAAAGACCATAAGTCTATGATAGGTACAAATATATTGAAAAGGTTATACAATCCCAACCAATATCTTCGATGTATTACATACTTGGGGATATTGTGTCCTCCCGTTGCAACTCTGCATGCAACACGTTGTTCTGCCATTTCCGGAGACGGTAGCCAAAAGAATAGCAAAATAATGTTATACTCTGCTATTTTTGCCCGTTCAATCAGGTTGCGATATGATTTTGTGGCCAAGGTTGTTTCAAAGGCAAAGGTTTCTCTTTTTGCCATCAGATGATTGATGCGTTTAAGCATTAGCCTACCGGCTTCAATCGCAACTTCTTCAGGACGAAATGGTGATAAGCCTTTGGCGATCTCATCGGCATTGACAAATTCTCGGCAATTGAGGACTTCAGGCAAAACAGTCATAGATGCTGTCGTTTTGCCTGCGCCGTTACATCCGGCGATGATATAAAGATTTGGCTTGCTCACTGTATGTCGGCTTCAAGTTCACGAATTATTGCGTCTATTTCTGCGCGGAGTTTGTTTTCGTGCTCTACGATGCGGGCTATGCGGGCATTCAGCTCCTTTATGTCGGTTTGCGGGCGAGTGTCCTCGGCTTCGACATAGCTGCTGACCGACAGGTTGTAGCCGTTCTCGGCAATAGCCTTATTATCAATGAGTGCTGAGAAGTGCGGCACTTCTTTGTGTTCTGCATACTCAGCTATGATGGCTGCTATGTTGTCGGGCGAAAGCTTGTTCTTATTGCCCTCATGCACGAAGAGATTGGACGCATCGATAAACAACGTCTTGTTTTCGCGCTTTGATTTCTTCAATACAATGATACATGTTGCGATAGTTACGCCGAAGAACAGATTGGGCGGTAGCTGAATCACGGTGTCAACGTAGTTGTTGTCCACAAGATACTGGCGAATTTTTTGCTCCTTGCCGCCGCGATAAAGCACACCGGGGAACTCTACAATGGCTGCTGTACCACCAGTGGAGAGCCATGATAGCATGTGCATCGTAAAGGCAAGGTCGCTTTTGCTCTTGGGGGCAAGTACACCGGCAGGGGCATATCGAGGGTCATTTATCAATAGAGGATTGTCATCGCCGACCCACTTAGTGGAGTATGGCGGATTCGAGACAATGGCATCGAACGGCTCGTCATCCCAGTGGTAAGGTTCGAGAAGCGTGTCGCCGTTGTGTATGTCGAAATCTGCATAGTTGATGTTGTGCAGGAACATATTGATTCGGCACAGGTTGTAGGTGGTGATGTTCAATTCCTGTCCGTAAAATCCCTTTTTGACGTTGTGTTTGCCGAGTACCTTGGCGAATTGCAAAAGCAGCGAGCCTGAGCCGCAGGCCGGGTCATATACTTTATTCACATGGTCGCGCCCATGACTCACTATTTTGGCAAGTAGCTCACTAACCTCCTGAGGCGTATAGTATTCGCCACCACTCTTCCCGGCGTTTGAGGCATACATCGCCATCAAGTATTCGTAAGCGTCGCCGAAAAGGTCAATCTGATTGTCGTCGTATTCACAGCCGAGGTCAATGCCTCCGATATTGTTGAGAATCTTGGTGAGCTGTTCGCAGCGCTTCTCAACTGTATTTCCAAGTTTATTGGAATTTACATCAATGTCGGCAAATAGACCTTTGAGATCGTCTTCGCTATCTGTGCCGATAGCTGAAGCCTCGATAGACTTGAAAATCTCAGCAAGAGTGACATTGAGGTTCGGGTCATCCTTGGCTCTTGCCTTGACATTGCAAAAGAGTTGCGACGGAAAGATAAAAAAGCCTTTTTCCTTGACAAGATCAGTGCGGGCCGATTCTGCCTCTTCGTCGGAAAATTTTGCATAATCAAAGTCGGAGTCTCCGGCTTCGTTCTGCATACGGTTGACATAGTTGGTTATATTTTCTGAAATAAAGCGATAAAATAGTATTCCAAGTACATAACTCTTGAAATCCCAGCCATCGACCGAGTTTCGCAAATCCTCGGCAATGGCCCATATAGCTTTGAATAGTTCTTGTTTCTGTTGGGTACTCGTTGCCATAATGAAATGTTGTGATAATTACAAAGATAGCTATTTTCTTGTTAATGGCATGGCCTTTTTAATAAAATAGAGGGAAAAATATCCATTATGTGCATGTGTAAAATTATATTCATCAATTGCTTTCGGGTTATCATGGAAAGCGGTGAAAAGTATGTTAAAAGTTTTTGGGGCGGAGTGAATGGGTGGACGTTTGTTTTGATGGAATTATAATTATGTGTAATTTTGAAGCTAAATTGAGAAAGAAGCGTCATTATGTCACACATAAAGTTACGTAAATACATACTGGGCGTCGCTGTAGCGGTGGCTTCAACGGCGACGGCCTATACACTTGATGAGGCCAAGGAGATGTATCAGGCCGGCGATTTCGCCGGTGCGTTGCCGGCTTTTGAGGAAGCTTTGTCGTCAAAGCCCAAAGACCCCGCTTTAAACCAGTGGGTGGGGGTGTGTCTGCTGCGCGAGGGACGCCATGACGAGGCGTTGCCATACCTTAAATTTGCCGACAGCAAGAGGGTGGTGGAGGCTCCGCGCTATCTTGCCGAGATAGCTTTTTACAAATATGATCTTGATGAGGCCGATGAGTATATAGACAAGTATGAGGCGTCGCTTAAAAAGTCGCGTAAACAGTTGCCGGAGGATATGGACTTCCTGCGCGACCGGATAAGTCTGGCGAGGAACATGCTTGACCGTGTCGAGAAGATTGTGATTATCGACAGTGTGGCTGTGGACCGCGATCAGTTCTTCAAGGCTTACAGACTCGCGCCGGAGAGTGGCTCGGTCAATTCTACCGAAGTGCTTCCCGAAACGTTTGCCGTGGCCGAGCCGTCGACCGTATATATGCCGGAGACACGCAATTTCATGATATGGGCCGCGCCCGACTCGGCCGAGAATTTTGTGCTGACCGGCGCCAGCCTCCTTTTTGACGGGTCATGGGAAACTCCCGCACCGCTCGGCGATGTGCTTGACCTTGACGGCGACAGCAACTATCCGTTCATGATGCCTGACGGAGTCACGTTATATTACGCTAACAACGGCGGGGAGTCGCTTGGCGGATATGACATATTCATATCGCGGAAAGACGAGGACGGCTTCCTGCAGCCTCAGAATATAGGTATGCCGTACAACTCGCCGTATGACGACTATCTGCTTGCCATAGACGAGGTGACCGGAGTCGGGTGGTGGGCCACCGACCGTAACCGTCTGGGCGATTATATAACAATATATAAGTTCATACCGTCGGACCTGCGCAACAATTATCCTGTGGATTACCCCGCGCTGGCCGACATGGCGCGTGTCACGGATTATAAGTCGACATGGGAGAGCGGCAAGGATTATTCCGACCTGCTCGAAGCCATAAAGGAGATAGATCCTGACAAAAAGATGCGTAAGCCTGACTTTATGTTCGCTCTCGGTCAGGGACGTGTATATACTTCGTGGGATGACTTTAAGAGCCCTCGCGCCCGCAAGCTCATGAAACGTTATATAGACGGCAAGAAGCATCTTGACAATCAGCTGGCGGCTCTTGAGAAAATGAGGCGTCAGTATCGCGATGGCGATACGTCGCTGAAAACATCCATCCTCAATATGGAGGTGGAGATCGATAACGAGAGAGCGGCATTGAAGAAGGCGGCCAACGATGTGATAGCGGCCGAAAGCTAAAAACGGAAATTAATAACCAATCATATTGAGATGACATTATTTCTCGTGTCTCTTGCCGTATTGGTAGGAGGATATTTTATTTACGGACTCTTGGTGGAAAGGGTCATCGGCTGTGACCCCAAGCGGGTCATGCCCTGTTACTCCATGCAGGACGGTGTCGATTACATGCCGTTGCCTACTTGGAAAGTGTTTTTAATACAGTTCCTGAACATAGCCGGCCTCGGGCCGATATTCGGGGCCATAATGGGTGTCATGTACGGTCCGGCTGCATTTTTATGGATTGTATTCGGCACCATATTTGCCGGCGCCGTGCATGATTTCCTGTCGGGTGTCATATCGATACGCCGTGACGGGGCATCGCTTCCCGAAATAGTAGGGTCAGAGCTCGGCACCAATGTCAAGCAACTTATGCGTGTGTTCTCGCTGGCGCTCATGGTGCTTGTCGGTGCAGTATTCATTCTTACGCCCGCCGACCTTATAGCGGGCATGACCCCGGAATGGATGGATTCGACCTTCTGGATAATAGCCATATTCGTTTACTATATGCTCGCTACGCTTCTGCCTATAGACAAACTGATCGGTAACATATACCCCGTGTTCGGTTTCGCGTTGCTGTTTATGGCGGTAGGCATAATGAGCGTGCTCATATTCGGCGACGTCACAATACCCGACGGCATATCTGACGGATTTTACAATCGCTCGCCCTCGGCCGATACGATGCCGTTGTTCCCTATGATGTTCGTATCGATAGCGTGCGGTGCCATTTCCGGTTTCCATGCCACGCAGTCGCCCATGATGGCCCGTTGCCTTAAAAACGAGAAGCTGGCGCGCCCGGTATTTTACGGAGCAATGGTGGCCGAAGGCATTGTGGCCCTTATCTGGGCCGCCGCAGCCATAGCCTTTACCGGAGGTTACAGCGAACTCAGCACCTTCTTGTCGGAAAACGGCGGCACTGCCGGCCTCGTGCATGCTATATCCATCGACTGGCTCGGCGCTTTGGGCGGAGTGCTTGCCATACTCGGTGTGGTGGCAGCTCCGATAACTACGGGCGATACGGCTCTGCGCAGCGCGCGCCTCATTGCCGCCGACTTCATGCATTATCAGCAGAAAACCGTGGTCAGGCGTCTCGTCGTGTCTGTACCGATATTCGCTTTGACATTCGTGATAATGCAGATAGACTTTGCCGTATTGTGGCGATACTTCGCTTGGTGCAATCAGACTCTTGCCGTGTTTACGCTGTGGGCGGTTACGGTTTATCTCGCGCGTCACCGTAAATTTTATTGGATTACGATGCTGCCCGCGCTGTTCATGACATGTGTATGTACTTCATATATATTGTATGCTCCGGAAGGACTGGGTCTCGGTTACGAGCTGTCGATCATGTTGAGCCTGCTTACGGCTGCCGTGGCTCTGGCTTGGTTTGTAAAAAAACAGTACTTTTCAAAACCCGTTCTTGCCCCGGAAGATTAAGAGTGTGTACAACAGAATAGTTTATGATTGACTTTGCTGAAATAATATCAACTACCGACCGATACAATTTTCATAGCCATACCCAGTTCTGCGACGGCCGGGCCGATATGTCGGTCATGGCGGAAGCTGCCGTTAAGTGCGGCATGCTTCACTGGGGATTTTCACCGCATTCTCCGGTGCCTATAGAGTCATCATGCAACATGTCGGCCGATGATGTGGCCGCATATGTCGGAGAGGTGCAACGGTTAAAGACCGAGTTGGGCTCACGCATCAAACTGTATACTTCGATGGAGATTGATTATCTCGGCGATGAGTGGGGCCCTTCGCACAGCTATTTTGACACAATACCGCTTGATTACCGCATCGGTTCGGTGCATTTCCTCCCGTGTGGCGACCGCTATGTCGATGTCGATGGCCGGTTTGACTCGTTCAAGACAAAGATGGACCGTTTTTTTGACAATGACATACGTCATGTAGTAGAGACGTTCTACCGACAGTCGGTAAATATGGTCAAGGCCGGAGGCTTTGACATAATAGGCCATTTTGATAAAATAGGACACAATGCGTCGATGTTCGCTCCCGGCATAGAGGATGAGGAGTGGTACATTAAGTGCGTTGACCGGCTCGTCGATGCCGTGATCGAGTCGGGAGTGGCTGTGGAGATCAATACGAAAGTGTGGGAAGGTGAACAGCGCATATTCCCCTCGTTCCGATACCTGCCGCGACTTATTGAAAACGGCGTCACCATCGTGGTTAACAGTGACGCGCACTATCCTGACAAGGTCGATGCCGGCCGAGCTGACGTGATAGGGCGTCTTGTAAAAATGATTGATAATTGTAAAAACTGAAATAATGCCTGTAAGAGTCCCGGTTTCGCTTCCTGCCGTCGAGATGTTGAAGGAAGAAAATATATTTGTAATCGATGAACAGAGAGCCTCGTCGCAGGACATACGACCGTTGCGCATAGGCATACTTAACCTTATGCCGCTGAAGATCATGACGGAGACCGACCTTCTGCGGCTGATTTCCAATACTCCCTTGCAGGTGGAGCTTGACCTTATCGATACAGCGTCGCACGTGTCGCGCAATACGCCGCGTGAACATGTCGAGGAGTTTTACAAGACGTTTGAAGAGATAAAAGACCGTAATTATGACGGTTTTATAATAACCGGGGCCCCGGTAGAGAAAGTCGACTTCGAGGAGGTCGATTATTGGGATGAGTTGTGCGACATATTTGACTGGGCGCGTACACACGTCACCTCCACACTATATATATGCTGGGCAGCTTTTGCCGGCCTGTACCATCATTACGGTGTGCCTAAGCATGTTATAGACCATAAGATTTCCGGCGTGTTTCCTCATAGAGTGAACGACAGGCGCAACCCTATATTCCGTGGGTTTGACGACGAATTTTATGTGCCCCACAGCCGTTTCAGCGAGGTGTTGCGCGACGAGGTGGAGCAGGTAGAAGGACTTGATATAATAGCCGAGAGTCCCGAAAGCGGCATATATATGGTGATGGCCCGCAACGGGCGTGAGTTCTTTATAACGGGACACTCCGAATATTCGCCGTATACGCTTGACTTCGAGTATCGCCGCGATATGGACAAGGGCATGAATCCCGCTGTGCCGGCCCACTATTATATCGACGATGACCCCTCCAAAGGGCCTATAGTGCGTTGGCGCTCTCACGCCAATCTGCTCTTCAGCAACTGGCTTAATTATTTTGTATATCAGGAGACTCCTTACGACATCCGCGACATCCGCAGCTGACCGGGCTGCATTTTAATACTTCAACCGGGTATTGTTGATGCCCTGAAAATAATAAAGCCTGTCGGCATTGGCTGCGGCAGGCTGTCGGTTTAGTTGAGTGCGATCTCTTTAAGCATTTTCTCTGTCGGGTTCTTAGCTACAATACGGCCTTCGGGGTCGATTAAGAAAGATTTCATTCCCGACTCAAGGTGATAGTCTTTAATCAATTGATTGGCTTGACTTCCCTTGACATGGAATTGTGATTTCGCGCTAAGACCGTCTCTACGCACTATCTCACGAAAGAGGCGCTCACTACGGTCGAGATTGACCGATAAGAGACGGAATCGTTCCTGAAGGTTATCCGAAGACTGATCCTCTTCGAAGTCCGAGTAATCTCTGCATGCTATACGTGAAGCGGGGTCGCTTGACGTCCAGAACTGCAGAAGCACCCATTTCCCTTTCATGTCATCGAGAGCTATGACAGAGTCGTTGCGCTCTACTCTGAACATTGGGGCTCTGTAGCCATTTTTGCCGTCTACGGCAGTATTTGTGGCGGCTGATCCGAGTCCCAAAAGAACGGCGAAGATCACAATGATTGTCATTGTTTTCTTCATTCTTCAAAATTAAAATTACTACTAACAAAAAGGTGATGTAAACGTAGTGTTTACGTTGATGCGCCACTCTTTTTGTTGCCGATTTTCGGCTTAGGCTGAACTCTTTCAACCTTCGAAATAACAATTTCAACGCTGCAAAGTTAGTGCATTTTGCCGTAAATATGCAATTTTATTGATTGCCGTACCCCGGTTTTGCCGGGCTTTATGCTCTGATTCCCTTTGTGGGTGCGCGTTTCGGGCAGTTGTTAAATATTCCAAAAACAATGTTATATAACATATTTTGGCTCTCTCGGCACTTGAATCGATAATGATTATAAACATATCGTATATCTTGTTGTTGTAATAGTTGTTAATAAACTTGTATTATTATGAATAAGAGATTCACTTTGGCGTTGGTGCTTGGTCTGGGGGCTTTATCGTCTTTTGCCGTATCGCCGGCCGAACAGCAGTTGGAGGAACTTAAAAAAAGTCACCACACTGTCAATATAGACAAGGATACCGAACTTGATTCCTTGACTGAAAGGGAGCTGATAGGTTTGTTTTATTATGATCAGTTCCGTCATTTTCAGGATCCTCGTGCACCGTACTTCATGCTTATGAGCAAGACCCATCAGTATGCGATGGGCGTGGGCGGAGTGGTAAGGATGCGCGGATGGTATGACTGGAACGGCGCTATGTCCAACAGCGCTTTCATTCCTTATAACATAAGTATTCCCAATGACCCCACGCGCGACCGCTGGTTCGGTACGACTCCTGCCGGTACCGCTTTGTTTTTCTCTGTTTTCGGACGCAATCCGAAGTATGGCAATTACCAGTTGTACGTCGAGGCCAATTTCAACGGCTACGGTAACCGCGATTTCCATCTGAAGAAAGCCTACGCCGTTGTGGGCGACTGGACGCTCGGTTATACTCACTCGACGTTTACCGACCCTGCGGCACAGCCACCTACGGTCGATGCTCAGGGCCCGAATTCAGAGACAAGCGATACTAATTTGTTGCTGCGGTGGATGCATACCGTGAAGAACCATTATGTATTTGCGGTGTCCATCGAAACTCCCAACGGAAACATCCCCGAACTCGCCGATGTGTACAAGCCGTGCAGCGATTATATGCCTGATTTTGCCGCTTTCGTGCAGTACCAGTGGAAAGACGGACAGCATATCAGACTGTCGGGACTTGTGAGAGGTATGGAGTATCGCGACCTGAAAGCCGGCAAAAATCATAAGGTCGCAGGGTGGGGCGCTCATCTGAGCACCGTATTCCGTCCGGTAGACCCGCTGACCGTCTATGGCGCTTTCATTACCGGTAAGGGTATAAGCAGTGTCATCAATGATCTTCAGGACTCCAATTCCGACTTGGTCGGCGATGTGACGCGCGACGGACGCATGTATGCTCCGCTGAGTATCGGGTGGTATGCGGCCCTCCAGTATCATTTCCGTCCTAATCTGTTCTCGACGATAATGTTCAGCGAGGAGCGTTTCCTGCCCAAGCATGAGCCGCAGCATGAAAATCTTACCTATAAATACGGATTATACGGTACTGCCAATCTGTTTTGGGACATCACTCCGCGCTGTCAGGTGGGTGTGGAGTATAATTTCGGCAAGCGTCAGGATATAGACCTTCAGCATCGCTGGGTAAACCGTGCGTGTCTTATGGCCCAGTTCAGTTTCTGATGCAGCAGTCACTACCGGCATTGGCAGTCATACAACCGGTTTTTTACATTGACCATGTTCTGCCGGAGGTGTCTGATAGATAAAGAAAAAGAGTTGTGCCCGAAGGTACAACTCTTTTTCTGTAGTGCGAAGTCGCTTTAAGACTTATTCAGCGGCGGGAGCCTCGGCAGCTTCTTCTGCGGGAGCCTCGTTGGCGGCCTGCTCGGCTGCTGCGGCAGCTTCTGCTTCAGCCTTTGCTGCGGCGAGTTCAGCCTTCTTCTTGGCTACTTCCTCAGCCTTTGCCTTGTTCTTGGCAGCTTCAGCCTCAAAACGCTGTTTGTTCTCAAGTTCTTTCTTGCCGGCTATCGAAGCCTTTGCTGCGTCAACCTCAGCCTGACGCTTGCTCTTCCAAGCATCGAAACGGCGCTGAGCTTCTTCTTCGTTGAATGCGCCTTTCTTAACACCGCCCTGAAGATGCTTCATAAGGAGCACGCCTTCTTTTGAGAGGATGGTGCGAACGGTGTCGGTGGGTTGAGCACCTACGTTTAGCCAATACAAAGCCCGCTCGAAGTTTAAAGTTACTGTAGCAGGATTAGTGTTCGG
>LUJO01000042.1:128044-145610 GCA_001689405.1 Candidatus Homeothermus arabinoxylanisolvens
GCCCTGCTATCGGCGATTACAATAGGATAAAACGCATAGTTCTTGCGACCATGACGCTGTAATCTGATTTTAGTTGCCATTGAAAAATAATTAATTAAGTGGTTTTGTATTGCAAAATGCGGTGCAAAGGTAGACAAAATCCTTGATATACACAACCGTTATGCTCACTTTTTTGTACGCTCTTTTATTATGCCGTGGCGATAGGCATAGAGCAGCTCTGACAGCTCGTCAATCTGGCTGAGCAGCTCGCGGCCTTTGTCGGTGTCGCGCACGCGCATGCGTTTCTGGCTAAGCTCCACGAGCTGTATGGTGCTCACGATGTCAGTGCCGTTTCTGATAGCTTCCTCGGCGGAGGTAAACGGCTCATGTTGCACGAGCTGCAGCCCGCGGCTGTGGAATACGAGGGTGTAGCCGGCTATTCCGGTCGTACCGTGGTAGGCTTTGGCAAAACCGCCGTCGATTACCATCAGTTTGCCGTTGGCGCGTATCGGGGTTTCGCCTTTGTTTATACGTACGGGCACATGTCCGTTTATTATGTGGCGGTGCTCGCCTCCTACGCCAAACTCGTCAAGTATCATGTCGCACACGGCTTCGTTGTCGCGCAGAGTGTAGTAATAGCCCTTCTCTTCGCGGTGTGTTTCTGGGTCGGCTATAAAATAGCGTTCAAATGTAGCCATACGCGACTTGTCGAAGAGGGGAGAGTCGGGGCCGCACCACAGATACCAATAGTAGTCGACGGCGAAGTCGCGTTCCTGTATGGGGGTGTCGTCATTGTAGGCCGAACGCATGAGCATGCCTATGCGGTGCATCAACTCGCGGCCTTTGTAGCGCCGGCCGTTGAGGTCGACCTCTTTCAGTGAACCGTCGGAGTTGAGCGGAAGCGAGGCATGAAACAGCAGATTGGAGTTGAACACTCCGTACATGCACCCGTGGGTGAACAGACACTGTACATGCTTCTTCAGCTTGTCGCTGACAAGAAACGAGTGATGCAGCTTCTTTACAAGATCGGCTTCTTCTTGGGTCAGCCGATACGGATCGGACGGGTCGACTGTAGGGAAGTTGCACTCTTTCATGGCGTATTCCTTGCCGTCGCGTCTGAATACCTTGTTGTCGAAGTCTATGTATTCGAGGAGCTTGCGGTCCTGCATCTTCCACTCCGGGCGTCGGTCTATCATGGCCGCCTCAAGTTTGAACTGGATTATGCTGATGGCTTTATGCATCTGCGCTATCAGGCGCCGTGTTTTCTCGTTGTGGGTCGTGTCGTCGTTGTCGAGATGGGGCCCGAAAGTATCGCAGGTGTCATCGCCGTATGTCTCCATGGCAAATGTGGCCAGCGGCACGAGATTTATTCCGTAGCCGTCTTCGAGAGTGGCCATATTGCCGTATCGGAGCGACAGCCGCAGCACATTGGCTATGCAGCAGTCGTTGCCTGCTGCCGCGCCCATCCACAGCGCGTCATGATTGCCCCATTGTATGTCGAAATTGCCGTAGTTGCACAACGTGTCCATTATTATGTGCGCTCCGGGACCACGGTCAAATATGTCGCCCAGTATGTGTAGCTGGTCAATGCTCAGGCGCTGTATGACATTGCACATGGCCACTATGAACGAGTCGGCCTGTCCAGTGCTTATTATTGTCTCGATGATGCGGTTGAAGTATGCCTGCTTGTCATCGTCGGAGGGCGATTCGTGCAGAAGTTCCTCTATTATGTAGGCAAACTCCCGCGGAAGGGCCTTGCGCACTTTGGAGCGGGTGTACTTGGACGATACCGTCTGACACACCCTTACCAGCTGGTGCAGAGTGACGTTGTAGAAGTCGTCGAGGTTCTTTTCCGAGGCCTTTATGTATTCGAGTTTCTGTTCGGGGTAATATATGAGAGTGCACAGCTCGCGTATCTCCTGACCGCGCAGCGAGGTGCCGAATATCTCGGTGACCTTGCGCTTGATGTTGCCCGAGGCGTTTTTCAGAATGTGGCGAAATGCCTCATGCTCTCCGTGGAGGTCGGCCACGAAGTGCTCGGTGCCCTTGGGTAGGTTGAGTATGGCTTCGAGATTGATGATTTCAGTACTTGCGGCGCTTATGTTGTTGAATGTCTGCGACAGCAGTTCAAGCACGCGTCGGTCTGTGTCGATTTTGGCCGGTGTAGATATATTAGGCATAGTCAGTTCGTGTTTTTATGACTAAGTCAAAGATAGTAAATATGAATCAAATTACCATCGGTTTACGAATGAAATATAACGGGTCAGCAGCAAAAGTATCTTGAGCGTAGCCGAAGATACAAAAAGCAGGTGCTACATGTTGTGTCGCACCTGCATAAAGTGATATACTTGATGATTTCTTATTCCTGTTTGCCGTAGAGCTTGTCAAGTTGTTTTTGTGTGAGGCTTTTGGTCTCTACTTTATATGTTTTTCCTCCTGTGAGGGCTAAGATAGCCTTTGCGTCTTTTGCCGAATTGTCAGGCAATACGCAGTCAATATTAATTTCAGCCGTGTCCTGTTTGGCGACAAGCGGAGTGGCCACGTTGACCTTGATTGCTTGCAGGAAGCGGGGCTTTTTCTTACCTTCACGGGTATAGGCTATATAGTCCTGTATCACACCGTCGTCAAATGTGTATCCGGAAACGTAATCGGCGCTGACTCCGGCAACATTCTTTCCTGAGGTGAAACTTATTTTACCGTCAGACACCATTTTGACTTCAATTGATTGCATGTCGGCAGGTACGGTTATGATTACGTATTGTTGGGTAATGCCGTTGAGTTTTCCCGAATCATCAATGGTAAAGATACGCGGGTCGCGGTCAAGTTTTTCGTCATCGTCACATGCCGTGCATAACACTGCCATCATGGCAAGAAGTACATAAAAAATTTTCATAATAGTTAAGGTTAGTTTTATTTTGAAATTTATTTGTTGCGAAACAAAACCTGATGCAAAGTAATTTAATTTTACATTTTAAAACAAATGAAACTTATGTGTTATAAAACATAAAATTACATATTTAACATTTGTCCCGCAGTTGTTCATTTATCGGTAGGATATATGTCGGTCCTCTTTGTTATTGTCAAAGAGTATGTATCGCCGCGAGTTACGTTAATGACCGGGTTCCAACTTTCAAGAAAGTAGGAAAGCATGAATTGCGCTGACGCGTCGGGTTCGGCATCGGCATCGAATTTTACATTTACGATTACCAGATAACGTTTGATCTTAATGCCTTTATAAGGCTCGTCAATATCATAAACAACTTTGTCGTCAAAGGTGAAGCCGGGTTCAAACTCTACAGAAATGCCTGTCGCGTTGTTGAGCATGTCTATATGTGCGTCAGTCGTCGTTACGAATTTAAGTTGAACACTCTGCTGTTGCTTCGGTATTACCATATCAATTTTCTCACCTGTCACGCATTCAAGTGTAGTTTCATCAGCGAGAAAGTAAATCAATGGGTCAGCATCATAGCCCATGTCTTTATTGTCATCATGGCATGAAGTGCAGAAGATAGCCAACATAAACAATGCAAAAATACTTCTTTTCATAATTATATAGCATGAAATAGATGATAATATATAATTGTAAAAATCAATAATGTGCCATGTCATCAAGTTTAACAGCCATGGCAATTATGAAAATATGTAGGTTTCATAAGATTGTGGTATTAATATTAATGCGTGTTATTTTTACAAAAATAATGTGTTTTTGTATGAAAAGCAAATGGGCGGATATGTTGTAAAACATGTGAACCAAATTCACGCTCAACAAAACTTAGACAAGTTTAGTTTTGTATTCGACTTATCCGTATCTTTGACATTCGTCTTAGATACTTCCGCTCGGCAAAGCCCAAATAAATTTGGTTTTGCGCTCGGCTTATTCGTATCTTTGCAGGTGACTAAACAGAGATGCGTATTATGAAAAAAAATAAGGGCGGAAAAGCTGTAGTGTTTATATTGGCGCTGGCAGGATTGGCCGTATTAGCGGCTGTAGTGCTTTGGCGCGTCTATACGGGTGCGGCCTATCAGGGCGAAGAGCCGCGGTGGGTCTATGTCGACTCGGCGATGACCGAAGACGAGCTGCTTGATATGCTCCCGCGTGAGCTTGGCAATGCCGGACGTAAGGCCGTTACGCTGTGGCGGCTGGGCGGAGGCACCGTCACCCGTGCCACCGGAGCTTACCGCGTGGAGCCGGGCATGACTTCGCTCGACGTATACAAGATGATATCGCGCGGCCGTCAGACACCGGTAAAGCTCACATTCAACAATGTGCGCACCATCGGACAACTTGCGGCAAGAGTGGGTGAGCGCATGGCCACCGACTCGGCATCGTTTGTAGAGGCTTGTGACGACGTGTTGCCTGCCGCGGGCTTCAAGAAAGCGGGATATATAGCCGCGTTTCTGCCCGATACCTACGAGTTTTACTGGACAGCCTCGCCGCGTCAGGTGGTGGAGACGTTGCTCAAGCACCGTAACGGCTTCTGGAACGACGAGCGGCGCGCCAAAGCCAAGGCACTCGGCCTGTCGCCGGTCGAAGTGGCTGCGGTGGCGTCGATCGCCGAGGAGGAGACCAATGACCGCGCCGAGCGTGCCGTTGTGGGGCGTCTGTATATTAACCGTCTTGACCGGGGCATGAAACTGCAGGCCGACCCTACGGTCAAATATGCCGTAGGTGATTTTGCATTGCGTCGCATTACATCGCGGCATCTCGGAGTCGAGTCGCCCTACAACACATATAGACATGAGGGTCTGCCGCCGGGCCCCATACGCATGCCGGAAGCCCGAACGATGGACGCCATACTTGACTCCCGGCCCCACGGGTATATATATATGTGTGCCAAGGAGGATTTTTCGGGACGACACAACTTTGCCGCCGATTATGCGACACATCAGGCCAATGCCGCACGTTATCACAAGGCTTTGAACCAACGTAACATAAAATGACACTGCATGATGAATGACAATGACCTCGTAGTATTCGACACCTACTACAGCGATGCCGACGCTTACATAGCCAAAGGAGTGCTTGAGACCAACGGTGTGCCCTGCATAATAAACAACGAGATAATGTCGTCGGTCTACCCGATAACCGTGACTTCGCTCGGTGAGATAAAGCTGCTTGTGTTTCGGCGCGACCTTGAGCTTGCCCGGCGCATAATGGCGTCAAAGCCGCTTCCCGGTCAGGAGGAGGATTGAGCGCTGTCGTCGGCTGCGGTCGAGGCGTGTCGGTCGTTATGATGCCGTCGCCGCTGCAGAAACGTTATGTATTCGTCATAGTAGGCGAGCAGAAGTGTGGTCAGCGGGAGCGCTATTATAAGGCCGAGGAAGCCGAGCAGAGATCCCCATATCGACAGTGACAGCAGTATTATGGCCGGATTGAGGCCCATGGCCTTGCCCATGATTTTAGGCGTAAGAAAGAGGTCCTGTATGGCCTGTACTATACAATATACGGCCATGCACTCCCAGAATATGACCCAGAAGTCGACTCCCGAGTCGACCGAACATACCACGCACAGCAGTGTGACCGGCACGAGCGATATGAGTTGCAGATAGGGCACCATATTGAGCAGTCCTATGAACAGCCCGAGCACTATGGCAAGCGGCATGTCGATGATCAGGAAGCCGATGCAGAACAGAACGCCCACGCAGAATGCCACGAGTGCCTGACCGCGGAAATAGTGGTTCATCGACCGTTGGATGTCATTGCCTATCTTGAACACGGTCTTGCGGTAGGACGGAGGCACCATGCGGCGGAAGCTCGACGCGAGGCGCTCGTAATCGAGCATGATGAAGATGACGTACAGAAACACGATGAACCAGCTGAATATGCCTATGATCATGCTTATGCCGCTTGTCACTATGGCCCATGTCGATGACAATACGCTCTCTATGAGCTTCATGCGGTCTTCGCTCCGCATGATTTTTGACAGATATTCGAGGTCGATGTATTTTTTCACAAGCTCATGTATCTCTCCCGGCATAAACGGTATGTCAAGTTCTGTCTCGGAGTAGGCTTTCAGCAGATGGCTCATGTGCTGCATCTCCGACACAATCATAGGCACGAGTATGTAGCACAGGATGCCGAAAATGAATGTCGCTTCAAAAAGAGTGACGAATATGGCTATGACACGCCCGCGCAGATGCAGCAGACGGCGGTTGAACTGCACGAACGGCTCGAATATATAAGCTATCAGGCATGCCACGCAGAAGGGCAGAAGCACGCCTTTCAGCAGATTTATGAGCATAAGTATGCCGGCTATGACAAGGCATGTGATAATAAGTCTTACGACACGGTCAAAGGTAAACGGCTTTCTGGAATACATAGCAATTATATAAATAATGTTACGAATTTAAGGAATATTTCTGTCATTAATGCAGTTTTGTGTACTTTTGTAAAAAAGAATTAATCACATAATAACAGCTATAGTATAAATGACTACATCTAAAACAAAGGCCAATCCTCTTAACACGGCCCTGTGCGAGAAGAAGTGGGCACGCTGGACTGCGTTGGCGCTTCTTGCTTCGGCGATGTTCTTCGCCTACATTTTTGTCGATATTCTGTCGCCTCTTCAGGAGTTGCTTCAAGAACAGCGCGGATGGGATCCGGTGGCTTACGGGCATTTTGCCGGATCGGAGCCGTTTCTTAACGTATTTGTATTTTTCCTGATATTTGCCGGTATCATACTCGACAAGATGGGCGTACGCTTTACTGCCGTTCTGTCGGGTGCCGTCATGGTATTGGGCGGAAGCCTCAATTATTACGCCGTGACTCAGGGCTTTCAGGACAGCGCCGTGGCAGCGTTTCTTGCTGAAAATCTTAACCTGCCGTCGGCTTGGTGGAATGTGACTCCCTTTTATGCCGGAATGCCCGCTTCGGCCAAACTTGCCGCTATCGGTTTCATGATATTCGGCTGCGGCGCCGAGATGGCCGGCATAACCGTTTCACGAGGTATCGTAAAGTGGTTCAAGGGTAAGGAGATGGCTCTCGCTATGGGTGTCGAGATGGCTATTGCCCGTGTAGGAGTGGCGGTGGTTGTGGTCGGTGCGCCCGTCATAGCGTCGATAGTGCCTGTCGAGGTGTCGCGCCCCGTGGCTTATGCCGTGCTTCTGCTCATAATCGGACTCATCTGTTTTATAACCTACGGTTTTATGGACAAGAAACTCGACTCGCAGGGTGTGCAGGAGGAGAAGGACGATCCGTTCCGTGTAAGGGATATCGGCAAGATATTGCGGTTGCCTATATTCTGGCTTGTGGCCCTGCTTTGCGTGCTTTACTATTCGGCCATATTCCCGTTTCAGAAGTATGCCATCAATATGCTTCAGTGCAATCTGCAGTTCTCGGCCAAAGATGCCGGTCTGGTATTCTTTATTTTCCCGCTCGGTGCCGCGGCGGTTACACCTTTCCTCGGTCACTACCTCGATAAGTACGGCAAGGGAGCCACGATGCTTATATTCGGTGCCGTGCTTATGATACTGTGTCATCTGACATTCGCGTTTATCGTGCCGGCCACCCAGTCGGTGATTGTGACTCTTACAGCCGTGGTGGTGCTCGGTATATCGTTTGCTCTCGTGCCGGCGGCGCTGTGGCCCTCCGTGCCCAAGTTGATTGACGAGAAGCTCATAGGCTCGGCCTATGCGTTGATTTTCTGGATACAGAATATAGGCCTGTACGCATTCCCGATGATAATAGGCAGCGTGCTTGTAGCCTCCAATCCCGGAGTCACCGACCCGATGAAGTACAATTACACTGTGCCGATGTGCGTGTTTGCAAGCTGCGGTGTTGCGGCCCTGTTGCTCGGTTTTGCGCTTAAAGCCCTTGATGCCAAGAAAGGCTACGGACTTGAAAAGC
The DNA here is from genome assembly GCA_001689405.1 of Candidatus Homeothermus arabinoxylanisolvens. Classification (GTDB taxonomy): domain Bacteria; phylum Bacteroidota; class Bacteroidia; order Bacteroidales; family Muribaculaceae; genus Muribaculum; species Muribaculum arabinoxylanisolvens. Next base: position 135,870 of record LUJO01000042.1, read on the forward strand.
CCAACCATGTGGATTCCGACGCTGAAAAAGAACTCATCGGCGCCGCAGAGTCTATGGAGGAATAGCCTGTCACTGACTGAAATACAAAATAAAGGCTGCCATACGAAAACAATATGGCAGCCTTTATTTTTGCCGATGACATCGGTCAGTCGTCGTGGGTGACTTTTATGAGTTTGCCGGCTATGTCAAAGCGGTAATCGTCAAGTGTGCCGTGGCGTACCTCGACTTTGTAACCTTTGGACGGATTATACTCAATCTCTTCGACTGATTCAATGAGGTTGTCGTTGGTGAGAGTGAGACATGCCGCTGCAGGCAACAGTTCCCTTACAAGAGCTGCGTCAAGCAACTTGTAGTCGGGTGCGCTTACCTCCGTGCAGCGTCCCTTTGAGTCAAAATCAATGTCGGTGCCGTCGGCCAGTTCCAGCTCATAGGAATTGGACCAGAACTTCTTTTCGAACTCATGTATGGCTATGCCATCGAAGTGCTTGTTCAGGAATGTTTTTGCAGCCACGGGCAAGTCTGTGCTATCGACCGTGACAGCCCTCTGTGCGCTGACCTGTACGTTGCCGGCCATAAGCAGTGCGGCTACGGCAGGAAGGATTTTTCTGATAAATCGGTTCATGATTATATATAATAAAAAAAGTGTCTTACAGTACACCTATAAGACACTTCAGAACTATAAAAGTTTATTATATACCCAAATAACTTCAGGATTTGTTGGCACGTTTGCGCTCCAGCTCGTCGAGTATTATTTTGCGCAGGCGCAGGTGGTGGGGCGTCACCTCCACATACTCATCCTCCTTTATGTATTCGAGGGCTTCCTCAAGACTGAACACCACGGGGGGGATGATGCGGGCTTTGTCATCGGCGCCCGACGCACGCATGTTGGTCAACTTCTTCGATTTCGTGACGTTGACTACTATGTCGTTGTCTTTGGCATTCTCGCCGACAACCTGTCCGGCGTATACCTCTTCCTGTGGGAAGATGAAGAAGCGGCCGCGGTCCTGCAGCTTGTCGATGGCGTAAGCGTAGGCTGTACCGGCTTCCATGGCTATGAGCGAGCCGTTGGTGCGGCGTTCGATATCGCCTTTCCACGGCTGATATTCGAGAAAACGGTGGGCCATTATCGCTTCACCGGCCGATGCGGTCAATACATTGTTGCGCAGACCTATTATGCCTCGCGAGGGTATGTTGAATTCTATGTGCAGGCGGTCGTTCTGAGTGTTCATCGACACCATCTCGCCTTTGCGTCGGGTGACCATGTCGATTATCTTGCTCGAATACTCTTCGGGTACGTTTATGGTCAGCAGCTCGACCGGCTCGCACTTGACTCCGTCAATCTCCTTGACGATTACCTGCGGCTGTCCTACCTGAAGCTCGTAGCCTTCGCGACGCATTGTCTCGATAAGCACCGACAGGTGGAGCACTCCGCGTCCATATACGGTCCACACGTCCTCGTGGGGTGCCTTGCTCACGCGCAGGGCGAGATTCTTGTCAAGCTCCTTGGTGAGGCGGTCGGCTATGTGGCGCGATGTCACGAATTTTCCGTCACGGCCGAAGAACGGCGAGTCGTTGATGGTGAAGGTCATTGACATGGTGGGCTCGTCGATAGCTATGCGGGGCAGCGGTTCGGGATTATTGATGTCGGCAACCGTATCGCCGATCTCGAAACCCTCGATGCCTACCAGCGCGCATATGTCGCCTGACTTTACCTCCTGTACGCGTTTGCGTCCCATGCCTTCAAAGGTATGAAGCTCTTTGATGCGTTGTTTTACAACGGAGCCGTCTTTCTTGCAAAGCGCTATGTCCATGCCCTCTTTCAGTGTGCCGCGGTGTACACGTCCTACGGCTATACGGCCTACATAACTTGAGTAGTCGAGCGAGGTGATGAGCATCTGCGCGTCGCCTTCAAGGGTTTCGGGCGCCGGTATGTACTCTATTATGGCGTCAAGTACGGGAAGTATGTTGTCGGTGGGTTTGTTCCAGTCGGTTGACATCCAGCCCTGTTTGGCGGAGCCGTATATGGTGGGGAAGTCGAGCTGGTCCTCGGTGGCGTCAAGATTGAACATAAGGTCAAACACCATTTCCTGAACTTCGTCGGGACGGCAGTTGGGCTTGTCAACCTTATTTATCACCACTACCGGCTTGAGCCCCATCTGTATGGCTTTCTGAAGGACGAAGCGGGTCTGCGGCATGGGGCCTTCAAATGCGTCGACAAGCAACAGACAGCCGTCGGCCATATTAAGCACTCTTTCAACCTCGCCGCCGAAGTCGGCGTGTCCCGGAGTGTCGATGATGTTTATCTTATAGCCTTTATAGTCGATAGATACATTTTTGGAGAGAATTGTTATGCCTCGTTCACGCTCAAGGTCGTTGTTGTCAAGTATGAGTTCGCCTGCGTTCTGGTTTTCTCTAAAGAGATTGCCTGCGAGAAGCATTTTGTCCACAAGTGTGGTCTTGCCGTGGTCAACGTGTGCGATGATGGCAATATTTCTGATATTCTGCATAACCTTTTTTAATTTCGAGTGCAAAATTACTATGTTATTAAACATAAACCAAAAAATAATACATATAATTGCCTGATGATTCATTGCTTTTACTTTATGGATTCCTTATCTTTGTGAGAAAATATGTCGTAATAGACAAAGTTTATTGTAGAATGAAAGGCCGTCTGTCTGAGGGCGGTTTTGTCAGGATTATTCCTTTTACGATGTGGATTTGGTATAACCCGATATTAAATAATTGACCTTGAATTATGAATAGATTGCAGTGTGTTTTGTGCGGCATGGCTATGGTATTGCCGGGTGCTGTGTCGGCAGCCGATGTCGAGATGTTTTCATACTCATTGCCCGAGGGTAATTCGGGACTGCGTATAGCGTGGCGGGCCGATAAGGACGCGCCGTGGCAGTCGGTGGGCAATGGATATGATTTTGTCAAGTCCGATTTCGGACCGTGGGGAAGCTATAAGAAAATGTTTTCTCCCGAGTTGATATACAATGTGGCCGACAATATGTGGACATGCGTGTGGAGTGCTGACAGCAAGAACAGGGTTACGGCCTTGTCGGTATCGCCCGATCTTATAAAGTGGGCTCCGCAGCGCTATTTTGAAAAGAAAGTCGACCTGCCCCGCGACATGAGGCCAATGTATAAGGTAAGACGTGACAGCGCCGACATAAACGGAGTCAAAGTGGGCGGATATGTGCAGATGGTGCCTGAAAAGGTCATAGAGGGCATTAACGCTTATGTGAAAAAAAGATATGCCGATTATGCGTTGTTCGGACAGCAGGCCGCGCAGGATGGCGGGCGTTTCGCCGGTCTTAAAGGGGTCAAGGTTGATGTGACGCCACAGCCGGCCGGCAGCAAACCCATTACCGATAAGCTTATAGGCATATTTTTTGAAGATATAAATTATGGGGCCGACGGAGGACTTTACGCCGAACTTATACAGAACCGCGACTTCGAGTATGTGCCGACTGACCGTGGCAATGACAAGTCTTGGAATTCGACAAAGGCATGGTCGTCAAGTGCCGGCGATGTCGTGATTAAAACCGACAATCCCGTGCACGCCAATAATCCTCACTATGCGGCGCTTGATGCTGCCGGAGGTCAGGTGACTTTGACCAATGAGGGCTACGACGGTATATCTCTTAAAAAGGGTGACCGCTATAAATTCTCGATTATGGCGCGTTCGCCAAAGCCTGTTGTAATAACTGTCGCGTTGGTCGACAAGAGCGGCAAGGGCCTGTCATCGGCCAAGGTGAAGTTGAAATCGTCTGACTGGAGCACCTATAAGGCTGAACTGCGTCCGTCGCGTACGGTAAGCGATGCGTCGCTCTCTATTACGGTGCCCGCCGGAGCATCGGTTGACGCCGACATGATATCGCTTTTCCCGGCCAAGACATTTAAGGGCCGCGAGAACGGTCTGCGTAAAGACCTTGCGCAGACTCTTGCCGACCTGAAGCCGCGATTTGTGCGTTTCCCCGGAGGCTGTGTGGCCCACGGCGACGGAGTGGACAATATATATGACTGGAAAGGCTCTATCGGACCGCTTGAGTCGAGAAAGCCGTTGCGCAATCTGTGGGGCTATCATCAGACCCGAGGCCTCGGCTATCATGAGTATTTCCTGTTTTGCGAGGATATAGGTGCCGAACCGCTGCCGGTGCTCGCAGCCGGTGTGCCCTGTCAGAATTCCGGTACGGCGGCTCATCATTCACATGAGGCCATTACTACTTTCGGACAGCAGTGCGGTATACCTATGGAAGAGATGGACGCCTATGTTCAGGATGTGCTTGACCTCATTGAGTACGCCAACGGCGATGTTACGACGGAGTGGGGCGCCAAGCGTGCCGCTGCGGGTCATCCCGAGCCGTTCAGCCTTAAATATATAGGTATAGGCAACGAAGATATGATTACCGAGGTGTTTGAGCCGCGTTTCCGCATGATATATGACGCCGTCACCTCGCTTTATCCCGAAGTCAAAGTAGTAGGCACGGTAGGCCCGTTCTATGAGGGTACCGACTATGACCGCGGCTGGGAGCTTGCAAACGAACTTGACATACCTATAGTGGACGAGCACTACTATGTGTCGCCCGGCTGGCTCATACACAACAACAAGTATTATGAAGAATATCCTCGCGGCGGTACACAGGTATATCTTGGCGAATATGCGTCGCATCTGCCCGGACGTCCCAACAATATGGAGACCGCTCTGTCGATAGCCCTGTATCTTACTGGTGTTGAGCGCAACGGCGATGTCGTGACCATGACTTCCTACGCTCCTCTGCTTGCGAAGAAAAACCATACGCAATGGACGCCTGACCTTATTTATTTCGACAATGATAAGGTGCGTCTTACTACCGACTATTACGTGCAGCATATGTACGGCAACAATTCAGGAACGGTCTATGTGCCATCGGACGTGAAGATTGACAGTGACAATGCCGATGTTGTCGACCGCATAGGGGTGTCGATAGTAAAGGATCAGGATGCCGGAGATTATATTGTGAAGCTGGTCAATATGCTTCCTGTTCAGGCCGATGTGGATCTTGACCTGTCTTCACTCGGATTGCCCTCTTCTTGCAAGGCCGTCGGCAGTATGCTTGTGGGAGAGCCTGATGCAGCTGATGCCGTGCCGGTCGATGTCAGCATGACATTGCCTTCGGTTAAGTTGCCCGCCTACTCGTTTACAGTGCTGCGTGTGGCAAAATGATGTGATTGATAAAAAAGAATAGCGGAGTACCATGTGGCGCTCCGCTATTCTTTTTTTATTGCCTGTTATTTAAAGCATACCTTTGATCTTTTCGTCAAGCGTGCTTTTGGGCTGTGAGCCGGCAAGGCGTTCAACGAGTTTGCCTTCCTTGAACAAAAGTATGGTGGGTATGCTCATTATGCGGTACTCTCCGGTAAGGTCTGACTGCTCATCTATGTTGTATTTACCTATTACGGCCTTGTCGCCGAACTCTTCCGCGAGTTCATCAATAATAGGGCTCATGCGTACACAGGGGCCGCACCAAGTGGCCCAACAATCGATAACCACCGGCTTGCCGGATGCTATAACCTCTTTGACGTTTGCGTCAGTAAATTGGAATGCCATAAATGTTATATGTTTTATTAAAATTAAGTTATTTCGATGCGACAAATTTAGTGAAGAAATATGTATCGGGCAAATTCTGTCACGGTCTACAAATCTCAAATTTCATGTCCATATCTTCCAAGGTGTTGATTAACTTGCGGTTGATAGGTATCTTGACCCCGGCCGACAATTTGAGGGAGCGGTTCAGATTGTGGTCGTGAACTCGCAGATAGAGATTGCCTTTGTCCTCGGTCGACGACGTGATGAGGTCGTTGAGTATGCCGTGGAAGTTCTCGTTGGCTTTGTCAGCGTCGATATCGATGATTATGCCGTCGACAAGTTCGGCACGGGCTTTTTCGAGCAGCGACATTCCGGTTATCTGGAAACGCAGTTCGGAGTTGCTGAAGCGTCTGGCGAACCGGCCTTTGATAAATACCGTGGTGCCGGCCACGCCAAATTTATTATAGTTGACGAAGTCGTCGGAAAATAACATGAATTCAGCCGTGCCCGAGTAGTCCTCAACTTTCAGTATGCCGAAACTGCCTCGTTTGCCTTGTTTTATGGTAAATTCGGTCACTCTGCCGCCGCATGTAAGCTCACGCCCTTCAACCGGCTCTTCTTCCGAAAGCTCCTTCAGTGTTATGTTGCATCCGTGATTCAGTTCCACGTAGTAGGGGTCAAGCGGATTCCCCGACAGGTATCGGCCTATCAGTTCACGTTCTTTCTCGAGTTTTTCTATCTCAAGCCATGGTACTGCCGGAATGAGCTGTGGCCTGCCTGCCGTATTTATCGATTCTTCAAAGCCGCCAAACAGCGAGTTCTCGTTCTTGCTTTTGTCATTCTGGAAGTTTTGTCCGTATCTTACAAGAATTTCTGCAAAACTCTCACCTTTTATATTGGTTGCGAAAAAGTCCTCACGCTTTACCTCACTGAAGCAGTCAAATGCTCCGGTCTGCGCCAGATTTTCTATGACGCGCCGGTTGATTGCCGAGCGGTCGACGCGCTCGATAAAGTCATATATGTCTTTAAACGGCCCTCCTTCATTTCGTGCTCTGATGATTTCGTTCACCACATTTACGCCTATGCCTTTTATTGCCGCAAGTCCGTAGCGTATGTCGCCCTGTTTGTTAACACCGAATGCCGTGAATGACTCGTTGACATCCGGACCCTTGACATTGATATGCATGGCTTTGCACTCGTCCATGAATACCGTTAGTTTGGTTATGTCGGCGAGGTTTCGGCTAAGCACCGCCGCCATGTATTCCGCAGGATAATTCGCTTTCAGATATGCCGTCTGGAATGCTACCCAAGAATAGCATGTGGCGTGACTCTTATTGAATGCGTATGATGCGAATTTTTCCCAGTCGGCCCATATCTTTTCAAGTACTTTAGGCTCGTGGCCGTTGGCCTCGCCCCCTTTCAGGAACTTTGCCTTAAGGGCCATCATCTTGTCGATTAGCTTTTTACCCATCGCTTTTCGCAACGTGTCGCTCTCGCCGCGTGTGAATCCTGCCAGCAATCGTGACAAGAGCATGACCTGCTCCTGATACACGGTGACTCCGTAAGTGTCTTTCAGGTATTGCTCCATGATGGGTATGTCGTATTCTATAGGAGCCTTTCCATGCTTACGCGCGATGAAGTCCGGTATATAATCCATAGGTCCCGGACGATACAAAGCGTTCATGGCTATGAGGTCCTCGAACACGCTTGGCTGCAATTCGCGCAGATACTTCTGCATGCCTGCCGACTCAAACTGGAATGTACCTGTGGTGCGCCCCTCGCAATAAAGTTCGTAGGTCTTCTTGTCGTCAATGGGTACGGAGTCTATATCCAAGTCTATTCCTCGGGTCAGCTTTATGTTGGCGAGCGCTTCTTTTATTATGGACAGGGTTTTAAGTCCGAGGAAGTCCATCTTTATAAGTCCGGTATCCTCTATGACACTGCCTTCATATTGTGTGACCAGCAGCTTAGTTCCGTCTTTGTCGGTAGCCGTACTTACGGGCACCCAGTCTGTTATGTCGTCGCGGCCGATTATGACGCCGCAGGCGTGGACTCCCGTATTGCGTACATTGCCTTCGAGCTCTTGGGCGTATTTCAGCGTTTCAACTACAAGCGGATTGTTGCTCGACAGTTCAGGCTGGAATTCCGGCACATGTTCGTAACAGTTTTTGAGGGTCATCTTCAGCTCCTTGCCGTTTACTTCCGGCATATGCTTCGGTATGAGTTTGGTCAGTCGGTTGCTTTCCGACAGAGGCAGCTGTTCGATGCGTGCCACATCCTTGATGGCTGATTTTGCCGCCATTGTGCCGTAAGTAATGATACGGGCCACCTTTTCGGCTCCATATTTTTCCGTCACATATTTAAGAACGTCGGCACGTCCGTCATCATCGAAGTCTATGTCTATATCAGGCAGCGATATTCGGTCGGGATTCAGGAAACGCTCAAACAGCAGGTCATATTTTATAGGGTCGATCTGTGTTATGTCAAGACAGTAGGCTACAGCCGAACCTGCCGCCGAGCCACGTCCGGGGCCTATTGACACTCCGCGTTCGCGTCCGGCGCGTATGAAGTCCTGTACAATCAGGAAGTAACCGGGGAAGCCCATATTCTTGATTGTGTCAAGCTCGAAGTCAAGACGCTCGGTGTGTACTTCGTCGAGTGTCCCCCAACGGCGTTTTGCTCCTTCGTATGTCAGGTAACGCAGGTAGTCATCGTTGTTGGTGAAGCCGTCGGGCAGGGGGAAGTTTGGCAATATCGGCTTGTGGTCGATAGAGTAGGGCACTACTTTGTTAAGTATTTCAAGCGTGTTTGTAAGCGCTTCCGGGAGGTCGGCCCATACTTCGTTCATTTCAGCCTGAGTCTTCATCCACTCTTGCTTTGTATAGCGCATGCGTGTAGGGTCGGTCAGATTTTTATTTGTGCTGACACAGATCAGTCGGTCATGTGCTTCTGCATCGCTTTCGTTGACAAAGTGCACATCGTTGGTCGCTATAATCTTTATATCGTATTTCCGTGCGAGCCTTATCAGCTCGGGATTTACCGATTCCTGCACTTCGTATGTCTGTCTGTTGGCTCCGGGCTTGTCGGTCTTGTGGCGTTGAAGCTCTATGTAGTAGTCATCGCCGAATATGTCTTTAAACCACTTTACCTGACGTTCCGCCTCTTCAAGTTCACCCGCTTGTATCAGGCGCGGTATCTCTCCTCCGAGACATGCCGAGCATACTATAAGTCCCTCATGATGCTGTGCCAGAGCTTCCTTATCGGTACGTGGATGCGAGTAAAAACCCTCGGTCCATGCCTGTGAAACTATTTTTATAAGATTATGGTATCCTGTCTCGTTTTTGGCAAGTACTATCAGATGTCGGCCTGTGTCTTTTTTGTCTACATGTTCATGAAGCGATTTTAACGCTACATACATCTCGCAGCCGAATATAGGCTTGAATATCTTTTTCTGTAATCCGGCTATAATTTCGCTTTGTTGTTTTGCGGTATCGGCATCTCCTGCTTCTTCCGCTTCTTTCATGGCTTTCTCTGCCGCTTTTATCTCATCTTTTATTTTGCCGTTTTTTTTGTTGACATAATTATAAAACTCTTTTATGCCAAACATGTTGCCGTGGTCGGTAATGGCAAGACCCGGCATTCCGTCGGCAATGGCTTTGTCGACAAGAGCCGGCACGGACGCTTGTCCGTCGAGTACTGAAAATTGTGTATGAACGTGTAGGTGTATAAATGGTTGCATCAATCTTGATATATGTTTCCTCAAAGATACGACAAAAAATCTGTTGGCTGAGTTTTTTTACATATATATTTATCTACACTGTTTGAAATCAATGTAATACAATAATTTACAAGTGTTAATTGAGGTTAAATTTGGTTTCGGCGAAAACTCTGTAAGATGTTGTATAACATAGTTTTTGGCGATATTGTTCACTTTGCGCTGAAAAAATCGCAGAAAAAATATTTGGAGGTTATTAAAAAACGCTATAACTTTGCACTCGCTTTCAAGAACGAAGCACAAGAACATTGACAGATTTAAATAGACAAGTAGTACAAGAGCATTGAGATAAAATGTCTCGAGTCAATTCTACGCCATTAAATCGAGCGGACTGAGCAAGGTTTCGTACACAGTACAGAAAAAACAAAACAAACATACCAACAACGGAGAGTTT
>LUJO01000043.1 GCA_001689405.1 Candidatus Homeothermus arabinoxylanisolvens
GCTCTACCAACTGAGCTACGGAGTCATTGCACATAGTCCTTTGACTTTTGCGATGCAAAGTTAAGCACAATTTTACTTATGACAAAATTTTTTCGAGTGAATTTCATGAAATTTTTTGTACAAGGGGTTGGACGGAGATGTCGATAAGGAGGTGCAACGACATTTTTTGCATAGATTCCGTGCCGTTTTAATATGAGCGTGGGTGCTGTGCGGTGGCCTATATTGATGATACCGTTTTGCCGTTATGAATAAAGTGTGTAATTTTGGCGAACGAAAAACAGGTGTTTATGAAACTGCTCAGAATATTTGTAGTGACAATGATATTGGCGACGGTGGCATCGGCATGCCGTACATCGAAGCCTTACCGCCGCTGTGAGGGGGTGGTGTGGGGGACGACTTTCCATATAACTTACTCGTCAAATGCCGTGCTCGACGACTCTATACGAGCCATAATGCGTGAAGTGGATGAGTCGCTGTCGGCTTACAATGAGTCGTCGCTGGTAAGCCGTATAAACCGATGTGAGACCGATGTTACCGACTCGATGTTCAGAAATGTGTTTATGGAGTCATTGCGCATCAACAAGATAAGCGGGGGGCGTTTCGATCCTACGATAGCTCCTCTTAGCAAGCTGTGGGGCTTTGATACAAAGGAGGCAGTGAAGCGTCAGCCTTCGAGGGAGCGGCTTGACAGTGTGATGCATATGGTGGGAATTGCCGATTGTCGTCTTGCCGGAGAGGGCCGCGTCGTTAAAAAAGATTCACTGACTACGTTTAATTTCAGCGCAATAGCGAAAGGCTATGGTTGCGACCTCATCGGGCAGATGCTCTCGCGTAACGGCGTGACGGATTACATGGTGGAGATAGGCGGCGAGATTGTGGTGCGCGGCAAGAACTCACGCGGCTCTGACTGGCGCATTATGATCGACGCGCCTGTCAACAGCGCCGATTCGATAGTGCATGACGGCATGGCTGTAATAGAAATCGACTCGTGTGCCGTAGCTACCTCGGGTAATTACAGGAATTATAAAATTCTTGACGGCGAGGTTGTAGGTCATACCATGAATCCGTTTACAGGGCTGCCGGCCAAGAGCGATATATTGTCAGTGACCATATTGGCTCCTGAATGTATAACCGCCGATGCTATTGCTACAGCATGCATGATAATGCCGCTCGACAGCGCCCGGATTATGGTGGAGGGCCTTGACGGAGTGTCGGCTATGTTTGTGACCGCCAACGATAACGGAGAGTGGAAACTTGTACCGACGACAGGCTTCCCGGAAATAACACATTGACAGTCCGGTATAATTGACATTATATAATGTACATGAGCGCCGTGATAACGACACCCATGCAGCCGGAATGTAAACCTTTATACTTAAGGATTCCCGGTCAGATAGCCTTGACCTGATCTTTACAATCAGTCGAGGTCGTAGCGGTCGGGATCCATGAAGAAGCGTATTGTGCCGCCTCCGGATGGAGCCGATGCCTTATGGTCATCGCCAGAATTGTCGCTATCGCTGACAGTCGTGGTAGTATGTCCGATATTCTTAATCTCCTCCGCTACTTTTTTCTCGCGGTTGAATGTGGGGCTCTTTTCAAATGCTTCTATAAAGCGGTCGTCATCCATCTGGTTGGGCAGAATGACGATATAGCGGGCTTTTCCCTTGCTGTCTTTTACGAGGTCAAGAGCCTTCGTGCCGTAATCGCGCGCTATGTCGGAGTTGCCCTCCGTATTCTCTTTCTTGTCGCCGAAGTGTACCGTGCGCGAGGGTTTGGTCTCTTCATCTGAGCTGTCGAAGCCCGCAGCAAGTATGGTTATCTTGACACGTTCCTCAAGAGTCGGGTCGTAAGCCGTACCCCATATGACATCCACCTCTTCATTTATGCCGTTGATAAATGTAGTGAGCTCGTTGGTCTCGCCTGCGGTGAGCGGCGACTGGGCATCGGGATTGTAATATAGATTGAACAGAAGTTTCTTGGATGTGAGAATGTCGGTGTTGCGCAAAAGCGGCGAGCACAATGCGTCCTCGATAGCCTTTGTCACGCGGTGTTCGCCTTCGCCGTATCCGCTTGATATGATGGCTACGCCTCCGTCGCGCAGAGTAGTCTCCACATCTTTGAAGTCAAGATTGATCTTACCTTTTGTGGTGATTATCTCCGATATCGAGCGGGCTGCGGTGGTAAGTGTGTCATCGGCCTTGTCAAACGCGTTGTCAAACGTGAAATCGGGATATATCTCTATCAGGCGCTGATTGTTGACCACAAGGAGCGCGTCGACGTATCTGGACATTTCCTTGACGCCGACATATGCCTTGCGTATTTTGTTGAGACCCTCGAACAGGAAGGGTATGGTGACTATACCCACTGTCAGGATACCCTTCTCATGGGCTATGCGAGCCACCACCGGAGCCGCGCCTGTACCGGTACCGCCTCCCATGCCGCCGGTGATAAACACCATCTTCGTGTTGTCATTAAACAGTTCGGCTATACGGTCGGCCGCATCTTCTGCCGCTATGCGCGCTTTCTCGGGTTTGTTTCCGGCGCCGAGGCCGTCGCCTATCTGCACCTTGGATGGCACGGAGAGATGTTCAAGAGCCTGACGGTCGGTATTGAGAATGACAAACGACACATTTTCAATATCCTGCAGGTACATGTGGTTTACGGCATTGCTGCCGCCACCGCCTACACCGATTACTTTTATTATTGGTTCCGAAGCTTTGTCTACGTTAAAGCCCGCATCGGACATCAAAGGTATATTGTCTTCCATCGATTCGTTCATTTAGTAATAATATTATTGAAGAGAGTCATTTATCAATCATCAGGATCGTTTTCTACAAATAAACCGGCAAGAGTATCTTGAATGCCACGCCATATTCCTCTTGTTTTACCGCCTTGGTGTGTAGTATCATCGGTGGTCTTGTCGTTTTTGCCTCTCGGGACTTTCTCGCCGCCTTTCTGCGGCTTGAAGCCTTCGTTTTCATCGGCAAACGGATCGACTGCCGGTTGTGGCGCCGGTGCCGCCTCGGTACATTCAAGTGCGTTCTGTGCCGCTGCATTAAGCAGGGCCACGATGTCGATCATGTCGAAGCTCTGAAGACGCGGGTCGGAAATGCGTATGGTGCTCGGTATGGCTCCGAGACGTACCGTTACGCCGCTTTGTTCAGCCAACAAGTCGTTAAATCCGCGCAACTTGGCTCCACCGCCAACTATTATTATGCCGCCGGGCAGGTCGGTCGATATGGAGTATCCGGCATATTTGGCCTGTTCGATAATGTTCAGTACTATCTCGCCGGCACGTGCACGTATGTAGCTGTTTACTTCGACTACGTCAGCTCCGAAGTTATGCAGCTGGCGTGCCTTGGGCTCGGCGTTTATGGCGTCGCCTACTATGCGCTTCACTTCATCGGCATGTTCTTCCGTCAGATTGGTGGCCATTATATCGCGTGTGATATTTCGTGAGCCTATGGGCAGTGTGGCGAGGTAGTGCAACGCACCGTTCTTGTACACCGACACCGTCGTGGTCTCGGCTCCGAAGTCGACAAGCATGCATCCAAGCTTCTTCTCGTCGGTTGTCACCACAAGGTCGGCTATCACGTTTTGTCTTACATAGGTGCCCTTTATGGAGAGTTGCTGGCGTTCTGAAAGGGCTATATCGAAATTGCGCAATATTTTGGGTTTGCACGTGATGAGGTTTATGTCGGCCCTTATGCTTTTGCCGAGAGTGCCTACGGGATTGGAACATTCAAGATTGTCTACCACAAACTCGCGCGGACACACGTCGATCACACAATGGTCTGACAGCCCGCACTGCTTGGCCTCTTCGTTGATTTGTGCTATAATCTGCGCCGTTATGGCCGTTTCGACGTCATACTGTCTTACTACCTGTCGCGAGGTAGTCGTCGTGGACCTTCCGCCTATGGATATATACACCCCCTTTATTTTTCGCGGATGTATGCTTTGGTAGTTTTCGAGCTTACGCATGAGCGACTTAACCCGGTTGCTTACCTCCTCGACATTCTGTATGGTGCCGTACCGCACAATCTCCACGGCATATTCATCCTCAACGGCAAGCAGGGTAAGTACACCATCGTCGTTTACTGTTCCGACGGCCGCTCTTATATGAGAGCTTCCGATCTCCAAGGCTACGATATATTTCTGTTCCATTTATATGACGTATAATTTTAATTGCTTTTTTGGGTACCGGTTTTTTGGGGGTGCTCCGTCGCTACTCCGGCGCTGTCGCCGACAAGCATGGTGCCTATGTCGGGAAGCTCCTTTTCCGCGTCAAGGTCGACCGCGCTTATAGCGTGGTGAAGTCGCTTTACGCGTCGTGTGGCCACCAGTTGTCCGCCCCATTTTACCGACAGGGTATCATAGAAGTCCCACCCTTTTACGGGCAATATCTCTTTGTACGCTCTTTTGAGCCGGTAAAACTTATTGTCAAGGTCATCGATGTCGCCTATGTTGATGACATGTCCGTGTATAAGCGGCACGAGTATGATGTTGCGGCGGTCCTCCACCTTGATGTGGGTTATGAGCGCGCTCCAAGTAGAATCATTGTCGATATATCCGACCAGCGGCAGTATATCACGGGGATGAAACAGCGAGTCGAAGCGACCCGATATGACCGGTACATCGGTGTGGTAACGGGCGTTGGCCGATATGCGCTTTCCGTCCTTGTTTATATAGTATGACCGGTCGTGCTCGAATATGCGGGCCACGGGGTGCAGCGGATCGACCTCGATAAGCACACGGCCGTCGGTGGTTGTCACACACCGTACCGACTCGATCTTGTCTATGGCCGACAATATGTTCTCGATGCTGTCGATATTTATATGGCTCAGGAGCATACCCGGCGCGCGGTCGGGCAAGTCGCCTATTTCACGGGCTATCTCCCGCGCTGTCACAAACCGGGTGCCCACGGTGTCGGTGACCCGGATGTCAACACCCGAGCATCGAGCCGCGGCAGCCTGCGTGCGCGACCATGACACGGCCACGACCACATAGGCCAGCAACAATACGGTTATAATACAGCGCAGTATCTTGTTCATCGACCGGAAGATGCTATTTTTACTATTTCGGGCAGGCTGTCGCAAATGTCGCCGGCGCCTGCTGTCAATAATATCTCAAAGTTACGATTTTTAATCGTTTCTGTCAAATCGTGTTTGTCTATCATCACTTTATCCGGTGAGGTTATGCGGTCAAATATTATCTTTGAGGTCACACCGGGCAGCGGAAGCTCGCGTGCGGGATATATGTCGAGCAGTATGACTTCGTCGGCAAGCGACAGGGCTTCGGCAAATTCGGGAGCGAAATCCCTTGTGCGCGAATACAGGTGAGGCTGGAAAGCCACCGTAAGCTTTTTGCCGGGATATAGGGCCTTGACCGAAAGTATGGACGCTTTCAGTTCATCGGGGTGGTGGGCATAATCGTCTATTATGGCTCTTACCGGGGCATCCTCTTTAAGCCAGAACTCGAAACGCCGTTTGGGCCCGAGGAATGTGCTTATGGCCTCGCGTGCTTTATCGGCATCCATCGCTCCTGTCAGATGACATGCGGCAAGTGCCGCCACTGCGTTCTCAATATTGATCTCGACAGGCACACCGAGATTGATATCGCGGATGGTGCAGTCGGGAGCTATGAAGTCAAATACTATGGACCCGTTGCCTCGGCGTATGTTGTCGGCATGAAAGTCGCCTTTGTCGCGTGAGTAAGTGTACACCGCCACTCCCTCTGCGGGGCGGGGCACCAGCTTCAGCCCTTCATGAACAACAAGAGCTCCGCCGGGGCGTATGAGCGATGTAAAATGAGCGAAACTTTCCAGATAGGCCTCTTCAGTGCCGTAGATGTCGAGGTGGTCGGGATCTGTAGCGGTAATGACGGCTATGTAGGGCGACAGACGGTGGAAGGAGCGGTCATACTCGTCGGCCTCGATTACGGAGTAAGGCGAGGTGGAGCTAAGTATCAGATTGCTTGAGTAGTTGCGCAGTATGCCGCCGAGAAAGGCGTTGCATCCCACGGGGCAGGTATTCAGTATATGGGCCGCCATTGAGGAGGTGGTCGTCTTTCCGTGTGTGCCGGCAAAGCATAATCCGCGGGTGCCGCGGGTGATACGTCCGAGCACTTCGGCTCGCTTGACCACTTCATAGCCGTTATCGCGGAAATATGACAGTTGCGGATGGCTGTCGGGGAGTGCCGGTGTATATAC
Organism: Candidatus Homeothermus arabinoxylanisolvens; assembly: GCA_001689405.1. Classification (GTDB taxonomy): domain Bacteria; phylum Bacteroidota; class Bacteroidia; order Bacteroidales; family Muribaculaceae; genus Muribaculum; species Muribaculum arabinoxylanisolvens. The sequence continues at coordinate 6,209 of LUJO01000043.1, forward strand.
GACAAGCACTCCGTCGGGGTCGCCGCGGAAGTCATCGGGTATCGCCTCCACTGCTTCATCAAACACGATGTTGACGCCCTCTTCCTGAAGTGCGCGGGTGAGAGCGGTGGGTGTACGGTCATATCCGGCAACCTTGTAGCCCAAGGACAGGAAATAGCGCTCGAGAGCGGCCATGCCTATGCCCCCGGCACCGGCAAAATATATCTTTTTCTTCTCCATCAAGAATTGAAACAGTTTTAATCTTTTTCAGCAAGTATGTTATATATCGTATCGACAATCTTCTCGTCTGCGTCGCAGAGAGCCATCTCCTTCACGTTTCGTGACAGTGTGTCGCACCGTTCTTCGTCGTTAAGCAGAGCCACCACCTCATTGCCGAGTCTTGCGGGAGCGTCGGCGTCAAGTATCATGACCGCAGCGTCGCATTTCACCAAAGCTTCGGCATTTTTACGCTGATGGTCCTCGGCGACATTGGGCGACGGAATGAGTATCGTAGGCTTTCCTAACAACTGAAGCTCTGAAATTGTTCCGGCTCCGGCACGCGACACCACTACATCGGCAGCCTTATAGGCCAGATCCATACGCGATATGAAGGGAGTGGCTTTTACCACATTGTTATATTTGTCGGCTATCTTGCGACACTCGTCGGCATACAGTTTTCCTGTCTGCCAGAGTATGTAGCCACCCGCATTTTCAATCTTGTTGAACGCCTTGGCTATGCTTTCGTTGATGGTGCGCGCCCCGAGGCTGCCGCCTATGACAAGCACAATCTTGCGGTGGGCCGGTAGGCCGAGCTCTTTGCGGGCTCCTTCTTTTGACATGTCGGATGACAGTATGTTCTGCCGTACAGGATTGCCTGTGAGTATTATGCTTTCCTGCGGGAAAAAGCGCTCCATGCCGGGATAGGCCACACATATGGCTTTCGCCTTTTTGGCAAGCAGCTTGTTGGTCACGCCGGCATAGGAGTTCTGCTCCTGCAAGAGGGTGGGTATGCCGTGTTTCTGCGCTTCCTTAAGCATGGGTCCGCTGGCGTATCCTCCTACGCCTATGGCCATGTCGGGCTTGAATTCGCGCAGTACTTTCTTGGCGCGGAGCATGCTCTTGGCCAGACGGGCCAGTACTTTGACATTGCTCAATATTTTTTTACGGTTAAATCCGCTTACGGGCAATCCTATTATATCATAACCCGCGGCAGGCACACGCTCCATCTCCATGCGCCCTTCCGCTCCTACAAATAGTATTTCCGTATCGGGATCGCGGCGGCGCAGGGCGTTGGCTATGGCGAGTGCCGGGAATATATGTCCGCCGGTGCCTCCTCCGCTTATAAGTATTCTATAATGTTTCATAATTGGTTTATTCTGTTAAAATTGTACGGGATTTGTTGCCCTCATGTCCTCGGGAAGTGATGTAAGCTCCTCTTTCACTGCCTGTCGCGTTCCGTTCTGTACCGCCGTGCGGCTTACGCTGAGCATGGCTCCGAACGCTATCGACGTTACCAATATCGATGTACCGCCCTTGGAGATAAGCGGCAGCGGCTGTCCCGACACGGGAAATGTTCCGGTGGTTATGGCCATGTGGAACAGCGCCTGAAGTACTATCATGACAGCCATGCCCATGACAAGCAGGACAGGGAACGCCCTGTGGCATTTTCGTGCTATGACACCGGCCCGCGCGAGCAGACCGAGATACAGCAGCATGAGCGCGATGCCTCCTATAAAGCCGAGGTCCTCAAGAATTATGGCAAAAATATAGTCGGAGAATGCGAGGGGCAGGCGTGCCGTCTCTCGCGAATTGCCGGGAAATACTCCTATGAGACCTCCGTTGGCCTGTGCCATGTAGGCATACATCTCCTGACGGTTGGTCGCGGTAATCGGTTCCTCATACTTGGGAACATCGGAGAAGAACCTGTCCATACGGGCTTTCCATGTGCCGTGACGCTCGTCTTTCTGACGGGCGTCCTGAGCCACTACCGCGGTGGTTGTCGCGCCTTCGGCCGGAGCGGCATTGTCGCGGCCCGTTTTAAAGGCCAGCAGTCCGAGTCCTATAAGACCGTATACTCCGAGTACCAGCAGCAGTTTTTTCATCTCCGTGCCGCCGATAGTCATCATAGCCACACTGATGGCCATGAGCAGAATAGTATTGGTAAGTCCCTGTTTGAACAGGACGCCGCCGAATGCGAGTACTACACACGCCGATATTATTATGCCTTTGTTGCGCACGCCGATGCCTTTGGGTTTCTGTGCCCTTGCCATGATTTTCGCTATCACGAGCACAGCCGAAATCTTTATGAACTCCGAGGGCTGTATGGTTATGCTGCATATGCTGAAGCTGCGTCGCGCTCCGTTGACAATCTCACCGAACATGGTCACATAGAGCATGGCCCCGATGCTGAGAAAGGCCACTATCCATGCGAGGCCGAAAAAGTACTTGTAATGCACTTTCTCAAGATACCACACGATAGCCACTCCCGCCGTAAGCATGATGAAATGGCGCATGATAGGGCCATATACTCCCGACGCGGCCACCTCACGGCTCGACGCGCTGCACAGCTCGATGATGGATATAAGGCACAGCATGATGAATATGCCCCATATCGACTTGTCGCCGTGACGCTTGTAGGGAATGGCGCTCGCCGGCTTCTCCGGTTCGGCGGCAGCCGTTGCGGGAGCTTCGGCTCCGAACATGGATATATCGTTGTCGTTCATAAACAGTATGTCTATTTTCTATCCGTTAAGTTTTTTACCGCATCCTTGAACTGCTTGCCGCGGTCCTCGTAGCTACTGAAGAGGTCGAAGCTGGCACAGCAGGGCGACAGAAGCACCGTGTCGCCGCTTTGAGCCACGGACGCACATGTGTCTACCGCATCCTGAAGCGAGTGGGTGTCGTATATGGCTTCGACCTTGCCCTTGAAAAAGTCAAGGAGCTTGGTGTTGTCTTTGCCCATGCACACTATGGCCTTCACTTTCTTCTTTACGAGCGGCTCTATCTCCGTGTAGTCGTTGCCTTTGTCTTTTCCGCCGAGTATGAGCACGACGTTGCGCGGCATGCTCTCCAGCGCGTACCAGCATGAGTTTACGTTGGTGGCCTTTGAGTCGTTGATGTAGCGTATGCCGGCTACCGTGTCGACATACTCAAGACGGTGTTCGACTCCGTCGAAGTCTTCGAGCGCGCGGCGTATGTCCTCTTTCTTTATGTCGAGCAGACATGCCGAGAGGCCGGCTGCCATGGAGTTATACAGGTTGTGCAGTCCGTGCAGTGACAGGTCGGCGCGGGGCATGGTCAGCGATATACGGTCGGTGTTAAGCACCAGCTGACCGTCATCGTCCACATAGGCCTCGGAGTTTTCCTCGAAGTGCTCGCTGAAAGGATACATGGCCGCTTCAGTCTTTATGCTGCGTAACTGGGCGGTTATCACGGGGTCGTCCTGCCAGTATATGAAGGCGTCTTCCGGAGTCAGGTTGCGTATTATGCGGAATTTTGCGTTTATGTAGTTCTGCATACGGTATTCATAGCGGTCAAGATGATCGGGGGTTATGTTGAGCATGACCGCCACGTTGGCCTTGAAGTCATACATGTTTTCGAGTTGAAAACTGCTTAGTTCTATGACATATACGTCATGCTTTTCGCGGGCCACCTGAAGTGCGAGGCTTTTGCCTACATTTCCCGCAAGGCCTACATTTATGCCTGCGTTTTTAAGTATGTGGTAGGTGAGCAGCGTCGTTGTCGTCTTGCCGTTGCTGCCGGTTATGCATACCATCTTCGCGTCGGTATAGCGTCCGGCAAACTCTATCTCTGATATCACGGGTATGCCCCGCTGTGCTATTTTCACCATTATAGGCGCTGTAGGTGGTATGCCGGGGCTCTTTATGACTTCATCGGCATTGAGTATAAGCTCTTCGGTGTGCTTTCCGTCCTCAAAGGGGATAGCTTCCGCGGCAAGCTGCTCGCTGTAACGGGCAGGTATTTTGCCGAAGTCTGACAAAAACACGTCAAAGCCTTTGTCCTTTGCAAGAATAGCGGCGCCGACACCGCTCTCTCCGCCTCCGAGTACTACTATACGTTTCATATCTATCGTTATCTGATTTTAAGTGTCACAAATGTTATTACCGCCAAGAATATGCCTATGATCCAGAAGCGTACCACAATCTTGGACTCGGGAATGGCGGTCAGCGGGCGCCTTAACAGCGCGTCAGACTCGGCCGCCGACTTCTGGTAGTGGTGATGCAGAGGGGTCATCTTGAATATGCGGCGTCCGGTGCCGTATTTTTTCTTGGTGAGTTTGAAGTAGGCCACCTGAAGTATGACAGAGAGGTCCTCGACGAAGAAAATGGCACATAGTATGGGCAGCAAAAGCTCCTTGCGTATGAGTATGGCGAATACGGCTATTATGCCTCCTATGGTGAGGCTGCCCGTATCGCCCATGAATACCTGCGCGGGATAGGCGTTATACCACAGGAAGCCGATGAGGGCGCCTATGAATGCCGCCATGTACACCACCAATTCTTCCGAGCCCGGTATATACATTATATTAAGGTAGGAAGAATAGATGATGTTGCCTCCGAGGTAGGCCATGATGGCAAGGGCGGTGCCTATTATGGCCGAGGTGCCCGTGGCGAGTCCGTCAAGGCCGTCGGTCAGATTGGCTCCGTTGGAAGTCGCGGTCACGACAAATATGACCACCAAGATAAACAGAAACCATCCGCCGGCCATGGCGTATTTGCCCATCCATCCGGTCAGGTAGGAATAATCGAAATTGTTGTTCTTGACAAACGGTATGGTAGTCTGCGGGGCTTTGACATCCTCGGCCCTGTACTGGACTACTATCTCGTGGTTCTCTATATTTTCAACCTCGACATTTTCTCTCATCACTATCGAGGGGCTTACAAGCATGGTTATGCCTACTATGAGGCCCAGACCTACCTGTCCTACGATTTTGAACTTGCCTTTTAGCCCGTCTTTGTCGCGGCGTGCCACTTTTATGTAGTCGTCAAGAAAGCCGAGTGTGCCGAGCCATATGGTTGCCACTATCATGAGCAGCATGTATACGTTTGACAGGTTGCCGATGAGTATACATGGTATGAGTATCGATATTATTATGATGATACCCCCCATGGTAGGAGTTCCGGTTTTCTTCATTTGTCCTTCAAGCCCGAGGTCGCGTATTATCTCGCCGACCTGCATCAGCTGCAGCCGGTCTATGATGCGGCGGCCAAAAACAATGGCTATGAACAATGACAAGACGAGCGCGGCACCTGAACGAAACGTGATGTAGTCCATCAGGCGCGCTCCGGGGAAATCAAAATTTTCCAGATACTGAAACAGCGAATACAACATAGCTAATACGTCTTTGTCTGTTGGCGTTACTCTTTAATGATTTCACATACTACCTCCCTGTCGTCGAAATGATGCTTGACGCCCTTGATCTCCTGATAATCTTCGTGGCCTTTGCCCGCTATAAGTATGACGTCGCCGGCATTGGCCAGAGCGGCGGCCGTGCGGATGGCTTCGCGGCGGTCGACTATGCTGAGGGTTTTCTTGCGTCCCTCCAAGTCAAGTCCGGCTTCCATGTCATGAAGTATCTCGGCCGGATCCTCGTCACGCGGATTGTCGGAGGTGAGGATGAGCCGGTCGCTGCGCAGAGCGGCTTCCTTGGCCATGATAGGGCGCTTGCCTTTGTCGCGGTTGCCTCCGGCGCCTACCACGGTGATTATGGCGCCGCGTGTGCCTACCACCTCGCGTATGGCCTGAAGTACGTTGACCACGGCATCGGGCGTGTGGGCATAGTCCACGATAGCGGTAAAGCCTTTGGGCGAGTGAAATGCCTGAAAACGTCCGGCCACCGGCACAAGGCGGCTCATGTTGACAAGAACCTGCTCTATCGGCCACCCGAGCAATACCGATGCTCCGTACACGGCCGTAAGATTGTATGCGTTGAATTTGCCGGTGAAGAGCACTTCGACTTCACGTCCGTTAAAGCTCATGGTCGTACCGTCAAGGCGGCTTTCTATGATGCGTCCTGTAAAGTCGGCGCCGGTGCGCAGGGAGTAGGTGTACTTTCGCGCCGCCGTATTCTGCAACATGACGTTGCCGGCTTTGTCATCTATATTGGTGAGGGCAAACGCCGACTTGGGGAGGTCGTCGAAAAACGATTTCTTAGCGGCGAGGTAGGCCTCGACGGTTTTGTGGTAGTCGAGGTGGTCGCGCGTGAGATTTGAAAAGATGCCTCCCGCGAAATTAAGTCCGGCTATACGGTGCTGGTGAGCGGCGTGTGAGCTGACCTCCATCGATGCGTATTGACAGCCCGCGTCGACCATGCGGCGCAGAAGTGAATTTATGGTCAGCGGGTCGGGGGTAGTCTGGGTCGTCGGCACGGCTTCGGTCTCGATGTAATTGCATACTGTCGACAGCAATCCGGCTTTATAGCCCATGAGCCGGGCCATTTCGTAGATGAGGGTGGCTGTCGTGGTCTTGCCGTTGGTGCCGGTGACACCCACCAGCCGGAGCGACCGTGAGGGATTGTCATACCATTCCGAGGCAAGATATCCCAGCGCCACGGCCGAGTCGCTTACCTTTATATATGTAATGGATGTCTCGATAAATTCGGGAAACTCCTCGCATACTATCGCGGCCACGCCGCTGTACTGCAACAGCGGTATGAAAGAGTGTCCGTCGACGGTAGTGCCTCGTACGGCTACAAACAGCGATCCGGTAGTGACCTTGCGGGAGTCGCTTACTACGTCGGTTATTATTTTGTCGTCAGACCCTATGATCTCTTCGACCATGATTGACGAAAGTAGTTTTGACAGGGATTTCATAACCTTATATCTTGATGTTTTAATTTTCGTTTTATTGTGCCAGTGTCAGCATGACCCGCTGCCCGGGCTTGAATGACGCTCCCGGAGCTATGGATTGTGACACTACGTATCCGCTGCCTCTGAACGACACGTCTACACCGGCGCTTTCAAGCATGTTGATGGCGTCGCGGAGGTTGTAGCCTATCACTCCCGGCATGCCGTCGTAATGTTTTTTAGGCGTAAACTTCTTGACATTGGCGATTGACAGATTTTCGCGGATTTTTTTATGACGCGACTCTTTGGTGGCGGCATAAAGGGTGGGGCGGCTGTCGGGTGTATCGCCCGAACGGTAGTCGGAGCTGTTCATCAACATGCCGCGTGAGAACATTTTTAACGCTATGTTCTTTAATACCGTACCGCTTGTGCTGGCGGCGCCGAACATGTTCTGTCGCGGATGGCAGGTGAGGACTATGCACGAATACAATGGCTTTTCGGCGGGGAAAAATCCACAGAATGCAAGCCTCTTTTTGCCGGTGTTGTAGGCGCCGTTTTCTATTATGTAGCAGGTGCCCGTTTTCCCGGCTATTTTCACGCGTTCGTTACGCAGAAGTTTGCCGGTGCCGTGTTCGCCCCACACCACATCGGTGAGCATGCCGCGCATTTTCTGCGCTGTGGCCGGCGAGCAGGCGCGTCCGGTGCCCATGTGGGTTATCGGTAGTACGGAGTCGATGTTTTCGCCGATAAGTTTGTCGACAAGCCGTGGCTTCACATACACTCCGTCGTTGGCGATGGCATTGTAGATCGACAGGGTGTAGAGCGGCGGTATCTCTGTCGAGTATCCGTAGCACATGCGCGACAGGGCTATGCGGCCGCCGCGGTTGTTGGCTACGGAGTCAATGCGCGGCGGACGTTCTCCGGCTATGCCGGTGTTCATCGGGTCAAGAAATCCGAGACCTTTCAGCCGTGAATAGAATGCGCCGGGATTATCGCCGTAACGCGATGTTATGATTTTGGCCATGCCTATGTTGGACGAACGTTCTATGACTTCACGCACGGGCATCGACGCTGTGCCGTGGGAGTCGGTGATGGCGCGTCCGCCGGCGTATTTGAATGCGTGGCCCGTAGTGATTATCTGCTCCACATCGTTGACTATGCCGTCTTCGAGCGCTATCATCATTGACAGGGTCTTTACCACCGAACCGGGCTCGTAGCCGAGTACGGCTCGGTTCATGCCTTCGATATATTCGTTTGAATACGGGCTTTTCTCAAGATTGGATATGGCCTTGATGTTGCCGGTGGATACCTCCATGAGTACGGCTACACCCCAGTCGGCATCGCATGTGGTGAGCACGTTGTTAAGCTCGTTTTCCACAATGTCCTGCATGTTTATGTCTATTGTGGTGCGTATGTTGTAGCCGTCCACAGGCGGTATGTCGGTCCAGTTTACGATGTCTTTTGTCAAGGGCACTTTCTTTGCGAGCCCGGGTTTGCCGTAAAGAAGTGAGTCGAGCGCTTTTTCAAGTCCCGATATGCCGTGCACCTCACCCGATACGGGGTGTATGCCTACGCCGCCGATACTGCGTCGGGCCATGGCTCCGTACGGATTTACGCGGCGGTTTACCCGCTCTTTTGTCAGTCCGGTCTTATTGGGATTTTTTATGTTGAAGAACGGGAATGTGAGCAGTTGCTGATACTGTGCGTAAGAGATGTTGGACAGGATTTTATAGGCGCGCGGGCGTTTCTGTTTGTCTTGCTGCGCGAGGGGCTTTTTCAGCCGTTGCAGCCATTCCTGACGTGTTCTCACGGGGAAGTAGGTCGCCAAGGAATCGGCAAGCGAGTCGAGCGCCAGTATGTAGCGGCCTTCGAGGAAGCGTTCGCAGCGGTAGTCGATGCGTATGTTGTAGAAGCATAGGTTTGTGGCGAGTATCTGCCCGTTGGATGACAGTATGTCGCCTCGCTCGGGCGTGATTGTGTCGACGCGCGATAATTCGCTCATGGCTTTCTTATTCCATTGGGCGGCCGACAGTACAGAGTTGTCAAAGGCTTTGTATGCTATACGACCGGCAAAGAGAAGTATGAAGCCTATCACGAGGATATAGCGTAACAGTATGTGGGTGCGGTTCTCTTTTTTCATCGTTTGACTTAATTCGGCAGTTTATATGGCGGTTGGTCCTGTATTTTAAGATGCAGATGCATTGTGTCGACAAGTTCCTGCATCGACGACTCGCGTATGCGGCTCATGTAGGTGCTGCGTTCTCTTATGCGTTCGGTCTCGACTACTTCGAGTGTCTGCTCGAGTTTACGTATCTCCTCCATGCGGGTCAGGCACTGGTATCGGTTGGTGATAAATACGAGCAGCATAACCATGACGGTAAGTACGGCTTTCCAATGGCGGAGAAAAAAGTCGCTTGAGAGGACACGTCCGTTCAGTGCCTTCTTGATTATATTGTCGTTTTTTTTGTCAGTCGCTTTTTTTGCCATTGCCTGTAATGTGATGTTGTTGTATTAAGGCGTCGTCACTTTTTCCGCTATGCGGAGCTTGGCGCTGCGTGAGCGTGGATTGCGTTCTATTTCGGCCTCGTCGGCTACGATGGGCTTCGATGTGAGCAGACGGAAGGGCGACAGATTTCGCCCGTAAAAATCCTGCTCTACGCGACCCTCAAGATTGCCCGAGCGCATGAAGTTCTTTACAAGCCTGTCTTCGAGCGAGTGGTAGGTGATGACCGCCAGACGTCCGCCCGGCTTCAGCACTTCGAGCGACTGTCTTAAGAACTCGCTCAGTGCCTCGATTTCGTTGTTGACGGTTATGCGCAGTGCCTGAAACACCTGTGCAAGCTCTTTTTTCTCCTTGCGGGGATTCATCAGCGGACGCACCGCCGAAAGGAGCCCCTCTACAGTGGTTATGGGCGCCGCTGCCCGGGCTTTGATTATGGCCGAGGCTATGCGGCGTGCGTTTTTAAGTTCGCCGTAAAGATACAGTGTGTCGGCAAGCTGTTCTTCGTCAAGGTTGTTGACATACCATTCGGCTGAACGCGATGCATTTCGGTTCATGCGCATGTCGAGCGCCCCTTCCCAACGGAATGAGAAGCCGCGTTCAGGATCATCGAAGTGATGAAATGACACCCCGAGATCGGCAAGTATGCCGTCGACTTCGTCAACCCCGTAGAACCGCAGAAAATTGCGCATATAGCGGAAATTGCTGTATACAAATGTAAATCGCGGGTCATCTATGGCGTTGGCTATGGCGTCGGCGTCTTGGTCAAAGCCGAAGAGGTGCCCGTTTTCACCGAGCCTTTCCATTATGGCGCGCGAATGTCCGCCACCACCGAAAGTGACATCGACATACTTGCCTGAAGCCTTGATGTCAAGGCCATTTATGGCATCGTCGAGCAATGCCGGTATGTGATAGACATTCTGCTGCATATTGTGCTGTTGAAAACGTTTGTAATAAGGTCGTAAAGTTAGCGAAATAATTTAAAATTTACATACATAAATTTCGACTTTTTTCCATAAATTTATCAACATTATGCAAACGCCGCTACTACAGCTGGTTTTGAGCATTTTCAATACTGAGGCTCCGAATGTTTACAATTGTAAATTATTTCATCCGCGACAGTATTTTTGTCAGCTCTTCCACGCCCTTTCCGGCACCGGTTTTCAGCACTGTTACTCCGGGTGGCACACTCGCCGGGTTGGGGTCTATGTAGAATATAGGCACACCCGGCCTTACATAGTGCAGCAATCCGGCTGCCGGATATACATTAAGCGAGGTGCCGATTATTACGAATATATCGGCCTCGCTGACCAGTTTTGTGGCCGGTTCGAAGCACGGTACCGCCTCTTGGAAGAATACAATATGGGGCCTTACGCGATGGCCGTCTATGATTGTGTCGGGAGAGGTGTCGAGGGCGTCGGGTTTTAATTCATATACTCGCGACTCGTCGTCGATGGCTCTGACTTTCATCAGTTCGCCGTGAAGGTGGAGCACGTTTTTGCTGCCTGCGCGTTCATGCAGGTCATCGACGTTCTGAGTTATGATATAAGTGTCAAACCAATCCTCAAGTTTGACAAGTCCCTTATGGCCTGCGTTTGGTTGCGCTTTCAGCAAATCATGGCGTCGGGCATTGTAAAAATTGTGTACCAATGCCGGATTTCTTGCAAAACCGTCGGCACTCGCCACATCCATGACCGGATACTGCTCCCAGAGTCCTCCGCTGTCGCGGAACGTGGAGATGCCGCTTTCGGCGCTCATGCCGGCCCCTGTCGAAATAACAAGTTTTTTTCTCATACAAAATTGTGTTGTTGCATATCGCAAGTTATAAAAAATAAAACAAACCGGAATAATGGAATGCCAAAATCCTTAGTTTAAATAAATTTAAACGGTTGTAACATAGCAACATATACCTTTGCACTGTAAAAAGTCGCTAAAAAAATTGCATAAACAAAAAAAACGCCTTAACTTTGCATCGCAAAAACGCAGCAAGGTGCCATAGCTCAGTTGGTAGAGCAAAGGACTGAAAATCCTTGTGTCCCCGGTTCGATTCCTGGTGGCACCACCCAAGTAAAAGTCAAATCGCTAATTCTCATAGAGTTGGCGATTTTTCTTTTAGTCACTATCGCCCGTAGTCACTATAATAGTCACTATCTAAATCGCTATAAACCACGATAAATCGGCTTGATTAAACTGTATTAAAAAGTAGCGTTTAATTCTAAACCCAATTAAATTCTACATTAAATTCTCTGCAAAATAATAGTGACTATCG
>LUJO01000044.1 GCA_001689405.1 Candidatus Homeothermus arabinoxylanisolvens
TATGATTTTTTAGTGGACACTAATGATATACATTATATATTTTTTAACGACAATTTTGGCCGCAAATTATACATACACGACATTTTATGCATGTACGTTATAATTTTTACTAAATTTGCGGCACAAAACGTACACTGATGAAAATAGCAATTGTTGGAACCGGTTATGTGGGTCTTGTATCAGGAGCATGTTTTGCCGAAGTAGGCATAGATGTAACATGTGTCGACATCGACACCCGCAAAATCGACAATTTGAAAAACGGAATAATTCCGATATACGAGCCGGGACTCGATGATCTTGTAACCCGAAACGTCAAAGAGGGAAGACTGCATTTCACCACTGACCTCACTTCGTGTCTGGACGAGGTTGAAGTCGTGTTCAGCGCCGTAGGCACCCCTCCCGACGAGGACGGCTCGGCCGACTTACGCTATGTAAAGGAAGTGGCACGTACATTTGGCCGCAACATAAACAAATACACCATATTAGTCACTAAAAGCACTGTGCCCGTAGGCACCGCCGCCAAAATAAAAAGCATCATCGATGAAGAGCTGAACGCCCGTGGTGTAAACATATCATACGAAGTAGCGTCAAACCCCGAGTTTTTAAAAGAGGGAGCCGCCATCAAGGACTTCATGTCGCCCGACCGCGTTGTCATAGGCATAGAGAGCGACCGCGCACGCAAAGTCATGGAACGTCTATACCGGCCGTTTTTACTGAATAATTTCAGAGTCATATTCATGGACATAGCGTCGGCCGAAATGACCAAATATGCCGCCAACTCCATGCTTGCCACCCGCATATCGTTTATGAACGATATAGCCAATCTCTGTGAATTGGTCGGCGCCGATGTAAACATGGTGCGCAAAGGCATAGGCACGGATGTGAGAATCGGGAATAAATTTCTGTACGCCGGTTGCGGATACGGCGGTTCATGCTTTCCCAAAGATGTAAAAGCGCTCATAAGCACGGGCCGTGAAAACGGTTACCGTATGCGTATAATAGAAGCGGTTGAGGAGGTGAACAACGCTCAAAAAAGCATAGTGCTGCGCAAACTTAAAAATACACTCGGCATATTAAAGGATAAACGCATAGCCATATGGGGACTGGCGTTCAAACCGGAAACCGACGACATGAGAGAGGCTCCGTCGCTTGTAGTAATCGACGGACTGCTCAAAGAGGGTGCGGAAGTGACGGTATATGACCCGGTAAGCATGGACGAATGCCGCCGGCGACTCGGCGACTCGGTAAGATATGCCCGTGACATGTATGAGGCGGTAATAGACTCCGACGCCATAGCGCTAATGACCGAATGGAAGCAATTCAGAGTGCCGTCATGGAGCATAATCAAGCGTGTCATGCGAGGCAATACCGTGATAGACGGACGCAACATCTATGACCCGGCGGAGCTTGCCGAAGAGGGCTTCGAATACCACTGCATCGGCAAGTGACACGATTTAGATTATCAGCTAAATAAAACTCATGAAATAGCACATATAATTTCATGAGTTTTATTATATTTGCAATCATACGGAAACTTAAATAACCTTAATCCTGTGAAACCGAACAAACGACTCCTTACGGCAATGCTTACTGTCATAACCATATCGTCATCGGTCTACGCCGATGCGGTGGACGATTATGCCATAGGCAGAAAAGGCGAAGCTCTTAAAGGCACATTGCAAAAGCACTACACCCCGCTGCGTCTTACGGAACCGGATCTCGTATACAAAACCGTATGCGAGATAAGCGGGAACATTGACCGCTTTACGGGCACGGCAACGGGTACGGAAACGAGCCACACGACGGTAGGAGCCGCACTGCACCCCGACTGGCTCAGGATGTGGCCCGAGAAGAAAGATGCGGCATCGCGTGACATGCACAATCTCGGACTGATTGACAAAAGCGCCGAAGCGGAAAGAGCCACACGCCCGCTCGGTGACGTGACCGACGTAAAAATACAAGGCGACGGATGGGCCATAGGATATGCGCCATATGGTGAAAATGACCGGATGGAATGCTTCGAGCCGGCAGCGGAATACAAGGGCGATTTTGCCCGTATCATGTTTTACGCGGCCACTATATATCCGGCCACGCTATGGTATGACTGGGGCAATGTGATATTTGAAACGAACACGTACCCCACACTAAGAAAAGAAGCGGCTGCGACATATATAAAATGGCACAGAGAAGATCCGGTCGATGAACAAGAACGCATACTCAACGGAAAGATTGAGAATATACAGGGCAACCGCAATCCGTTTATCGACCATCCCGAACTTGCCGAGTACCTGTGGGGTGACAAAAAGGATATGCCATACCGTGGCGGAACTTCCACCGATCCCGAAAATCCCGACCGGACAAAAATACCGCTTCACGGAGTATATAAACTAAGCGACCTGTACATAGACCTGTATTCGCCGTATGTAAGCGCCGATGCACGCTGGACTGTAGACGGCAAAAGCGCGTCAGGCACATTAAGCACCCATACGCTGGGCACAGGGACCCACGAACTGCGCTACACCACCGAAAATGAAAAAGGTAAACTGCTAATAACCATAGAGCCATGAAATTCAGTCTGCCGATAATAGCCCTGACAACGGCATTGCTATGCCTGACTGGGTGCAGACACGAGAAACCGTACAAAATAGACGACCCGTCACAGTTATTGCCCTCCGATCCAGACAATCCCGCGCCTCCGCCCTACTCCTTCGCCCCGGAACTCGACAATCCCGATACACGATACGTTTCAGAATCGTTAGAGATGCACTACAGCCGGGGAGGCATACTTGCCTCGACATCGCCCGGGAAAACAATCATGACCGACCTTGCTACCGGCAAACGGATAGAATTTTCGGGCACGACTGACAAAGTCGGCGACATAAACGCCCCTGAACTGCATGTAGACGGCAACCGCGTGGCTATAGAAAAAGCTACTGTTGAACGGACCGATAAAAAAGGGACTTGGATACACATCCAAGCCCCTGATGACAAACATATCGTAATAGTTGTAAGCGACCTGTAGTCACTTGCGCCGTGCCGGAGTCTTATCGTCGGCATACCTGTCAGGGAACGACAGATGCTGCCGCGGACGAGTCATGGCATATAAGATAAGCCCCAAGCCCAAAACGATAAACGGTATGCTCAATTGCTGACCTATATTAAGTGTCATTGTAGCTTCACGGGCTACCTGATCATTCTTTATAAACTCAATCAGGAACCGCGGAAGGAAAATACCGATGAAGAATACTCCGAGAATAAGGCCGGGACGTTCCTCGGCATTTTTCTTCCAATACATCCACATGAGCAAGGCAAACAGAGCGAAATAGCAAAGCGCCTCATATATCTGCGTAGGATGCACAGCCTGTCCTTCATACAATTCATGCCATTCCCGGGAGCGGACAAACATGAATCCCCACGGCAATGTCGTGGCCGTGCCGTAAATCTCTGAATTAAACAGATTTCCGATACGTATAAGCCCCCCTACAAGAGCTATAGCCACCACCAGACGGTCAAAAGTCCATAAAGGGCTCTTTTTAGTGACAAATATGGAAAACAGAATAACCGCGATTATGATAGCGATAGTACCGCCATGGCTGGCCAGTCCACCTTCCCAGATGTAGAGTATACGTATAGGATCGGCCTTATACACGTCCCATTCGTAAAAGAACACGTGCCCAAGTCTGGCACCCACAAACGTAGCGACAACGACATAAATCAACAATATGCCAAGCCAACGCTCCGGGGCACCTTCATGCTTGAACATGCGGGCCACAATCTCGTATCCGATGAGGAAGCCGACAGCAAACATGAGACCATACCAACGTACGGTAACAAATCCGCTGAACAATTCGGGATTGACATTCCAAGTAATGAAGTCAAGCATACAAAGATTATACTAAATGACGTATAAGTTCCTCACGATCGCCGTAAAGCATGTCGATGACAGGTATCTCAATCATCGTATAAGCACCGGGACGCTCTATCATCGTGGCACGGGCCACGCCGACAAGTATCTGGGCCGTAAGCGCCGGATTGTTTATCGACATATTGAATTCGAAACGCTGGTTCTGGGTAGTACCGGAAACACCTTTACGCACCATATTCACGCCATGGCCCATATCCTTTATATCATCGACCGAAGGCACGGCAAACACATGGGTCTCGTCGCTGGCGAAGTACGGGTCTGCCTTTACCGCACGGGCTATGTCATCAATATTATAACCGTCCTCGACCTCGACATACACCATGCGGCGATGTATGCCGGTGCCGAGCGGAATAGTCATCGACAGAGCGTTTTTCACACCGGGCTTTGACTTTACGGCGACAGTGTGGCCCATACTCATACCGGGTCCGAAGTTGGTGTAAGTGACACCTTTTGGAGCAGCTGCCTGCATTAGAGCACGTACAATGGAGTCGCTGCCCGGGTCCCAACCGGCAGATATTATAGCTACCGAATTATTAGACTCGGCAATAGGAGCCAGTTTGGCCCGCAGGTCAGCGATGCCGCCGTGAATATCATAACTGTCGACAGTGTTTATACCTTTTGCCAACAACTCACACGCATACTTCTCCACTTCACGGGTAGGAGTACACAGCACAGCCACATCAACATCGTCAAGCTCCATGACATCGGCAGTCACTTTATAGCCTGACAACTCGGCGGGACGCTCTGCCGGATTACGTCTGACAACACCCGCTATCTCAAAGTCGGGTGCCTGTTGAAGTGCTTCAAGCACATACTTTCCAATATTGCCATATCCAACAATGGCAGCTCTGATTTTTTTCATCATAGTATAGTGTTAATAATGCATATATTATTCGGGCTGCCGTCCGTTGACGATAGCTTCCGTATCACGTGCAATCATCAACTCCTCGTCAGTCGGTATGACGACGACTTTCACTTTGGAGTCAGCCGATGATATAACCTTTTCCTCACCTCTGGATGCAGCGTTGACTTCGTCGTCAATCTTCACCCCGAGATAACTGAGGTGGTCACATACTCTCTTGCGCAGCGGCTGCTGGTTCTCACCCACACCACCGGTAAAGACTATTATGTCTACACCGTCGAGCACAGCTGTAAATGCGCCTATATACTTAATTATACGGTATATGTACATGTCAAGGGCCAGTTTGGCTCTCTCATCGCCACGAGCTATAGCGGCATCGATGTCGCGCATGTCAGACGATATGCCTGACACTCCGAGTACACCGCTCTTCTTGTTAATGAGATCGCTCAGCTCTTTGGTCGACAGATGCTCCTTATCCATAATGAATGTAAGAGCACCGGGATCGACATCGCCTACACGGGTTCCCATCATAAGCCCCTCCACAGGAGTAAGGCCCATCGAGGTGTCAACGCTCTTGCCGTCTTTTACGGCAGTGATAGAGCCGCCGTTGCCGATATGACAGGTGATTATACGCTGCTTCTCATAAGGTACACCGAGAAAATCGCAGACTCTACGGGCCACGTAACGGTGACTTGTTCCGTGGAAACCGTAGCGACGTATACCGTACTTCTCATAGAGTTCATAAGGAAGTGCGTACATATAAGCCTCTTTCGGCATAGTCTGATGGAAAGCCGTATCGAATACTGCGACCTGAGGCACACCCGGCATAAGCTCTGTTATAGCCTCAATACCTGCCATATTTACAGGATTGTGAAGCGGAGCCACATCATAGCACTCCTTTATTTTAGCGATAACCTCGTCATCGATCTTCACGCTCTTGTTGAACTTCTCTCCGCCATGTACCACACGGTGGCCTACGGCATCGATCTCTTTAAAGCTCTTTATGCAGCCGTATTGCGGGTCAGTCAGAGTATTAAGTATGTCGTTGATGGCCTTACGATGATCGGGTATCGGCTCCTCGACAGTCTTCTTTTCGCCGTCGGGCAATTTAAATTTTATAAAGGAGCCGGGAAGTCCTATCTTCTCGACACCTCCCTCGGCGAGAGTGTTTTTATTGTCAACGTCAATAAGTTTATATTTTACGGAACTGCTGCCGCAGTTTAGTACAAGTATATTCATTTTGATTATGTTTTTGAGGGAAGTCTTTATTTACTTTTTTCTGCTTTTGGCACCTATGGCCTGATTACAGGTTATGATTATAGTTTTGTAAATATCCTCGGGGAAACATCCGCGCGACAGGTCATTTACAGGAGCGGCAAGACCTTGCAGAATAGGACCTACAGCCTGAACTCCGGCTAGACGCTGTACAAGTTTGTAAGCTATATTACCGGTTTCGAGCGACGGGAATACGAGTACGTCAGCCTTTCCGCTCAAAGGACTGTCGGGTGCCTTGCTCTTTGCAACCCCCGGCACTATAGCGGCATCGGCCTGAAGCTCACCGTCGACAATAAGTTCGGGATCGGCTTCGTGTACGAGTTTCACAGCTTCTATAACCTTGTTTACCCTCTCATGCTTGGCGCTTCCCTTGGTTGAGAAACTAAGCATGGCTATGCGCGGTTCTATACCGGCTATGTCACGCGCGGTATCGGCGGTTGAAAGTGCGATCTGAGCCAACTCCTTGGCTGTAGGATCGGGCAACACGGCACAATCGGCAAATACGAGTATATTGTTTTCGCCGAAAGGACTTCCTTCAGGAAGCAGCATAAGGAATGCTCCCGAAACGACTTCAATGCCCGGTTTAGTCTTTATCACCTGAAATGCGGCGCGAAGTACATTTCCGGTAGTATTCAGCGCACCGGCCACCTGACCGTCGGCATCGCCGTTTTTAATCATAAGACATCCGAGATAGAGCGGATTGGCAGCCATGCGGCGGGCATCGTCCATAGTGACGCCTTTGTTCTTGCGGAGCTCGTAAAATATAGGAGCATACACATCGATAATCTCCTCATCGGAAGGATCGACGATACGGGCCTTACATATATTGGTCAAACTTAATTCACATGCTACATTGGCGATTTCGTCAGGGTTACCTATCAATATCACATCGGCTATGCCTTCCATGATTATGCGGTCGGCTGCGGTAAGTGTACGAGGTTCAGTCCCTTCGGGAAGCACAATTCGCTGACGGCTCTGTTTAGCCTTTGAAGTCAACTTGTCAAAAAGTACCATAATTATATCTGTTTTGTGTTTTAATACGCAAAATTAAAACTTTATGCGTATAATATGAACGCCTCATTAATATTTTTTCACAAAAAATATTAACAGAGTTTTAAAACAATGAAAGCACCGGAAAAATCCGGTGCTTTCATTATTATATATATTTATCATGCTTTTACATAGCCTCTATGCGCTTGAGGTTGGCCTCGTCGTCAAGATTGTAGTAAAGACTGCGAAGAAGTCGACGGGCATCGTCAAACACGCTGTCATCCTTCAAAGACTCCTCAAGATAAGGAATAGCCTCTTTCAACAAAGGTACAATCTGCTCGGCACGTACTTTGTTGTACTCGGCGGTAGGAAGATTGGCTGAAGCCTCGTCAATGACTCCGGCCTGTGCATATATGGCACGACCGAGGTCAAACTGTGCCTTTGCAAAGTCAGGCTTCATCTCTATAGCCTTGGTAAAGTTCTCACGGGCCTTTTCAAGATTGTTCTGGCTCTGGTAGAGTATACCGAGAACATCGTAAAGCTCTGCCTGAGTGGGGTTCATCGAAATAGCCTTTTCGAGAAGAGTCTGGGCTTCCTCATATTTCTTGTTGTTTATCTTGTCATTGATGATAATCAACAGATAGTTGGACAGAGAATCGCCATAAAGCTTGTTGGCTGTCTCGGCAAGTTCTATAATCTTGGGATCATTCTTCATCTGGGCGGCTACACCGATAGCGTAGTCAAACATCTGGGGAGAATGATAGTTATTGGCATATGCTTTCTCGAAACGATCAAGAGCTACGTCGAGCTTTTCAGCCTGCCAAGCGGCAAGTCCTTGGAAGTAGCACATCTGGCCGATGACAGTATCGGCGGGAGCGGCGGGAGCCTCTGAACCGAGAGAAGGATTGGAGGGCATACTTGTATAGATATTCCATGCCTCATAGGCGCCTTCATAATCCTTGGCATCCCAAAGATACTGACCACCGCTTACATAGTCGTTCCAGTGGGTGGCAAGCTTCTTTGCCATATCCTTAGAATACTTTGTCTTGGTCTTGGGGCTTCCGTCCTTGTTCAATTTGGGAGCGCCGGTCTTCTTGTCCACCTCGACAATAGTGTCAAGCGGGAACGCTTTCATAAAATAGTTGTAACCGTTGATGAGGGCATGACCCATCTTGGCCTTATCCTCCTCCTTACCCTGACCTACGGCCTGCTTGCCGTACATGCTGTCAAAGTCGCCAAACTCCACAGTTCCGGCCACATACCATGTCTGTGCTTCATTTTGTGTTTCCGGGTTTGTAAGCGCAGGCTTCAACTGGTTGCGTGCAGAGGCATAGTCGGCATTGAATCCTTTAGCCTTTCCTTCCACTTCCTTCACCAGACTTTTCTGAGCCGATGCTCCGGCAACAGCCATCAGGCAAAGACCTAAGATAAATAATTTCTTCATGTTAGCTATTATTAATGAATATATTACTCAGTTAAATATTATCGTCAAC
This sequence comes from Candidatus Homeothermus arabinoxylanisolvens, assembly GCA_001689405.1. Classification (GTDB taxonomy): domain Bacteria; phylum Bacteroidota; class Bacteroidia; order Bacteroidales; family Muribaculaceae; genus Muribaculum; species Muribaculum arabinoxylanisolvens. The sequence goes on from LUJO01000044.1 coordinate 8,546, forward strand.
AATATCCTCCTCGTCATCGACTGCCTCATCAGCCTCATCGACAGGCTCTTCAGTGTCGTCAACGGGAAGCGGAGTCTGATCGGCCTCATCCACAAGGATATCGCTGTCGGTCTCCTCTTCAGGATCGGAGTCGACGCAGCATACTGAAGCTATCTCGTCATTTCGTTTCTCAAGGTTTATCAGTCTCACACCCTGAGTGGCACGACCCTGAACCCTGATATCCGACACCTTTATACGCAACGTGATACCCGACTTGTTTATTATGACAAGGTCATTGTCATCGTTTACGGTATCAATAGCTACCAGTTTACCGGTCTTTTCGGTGACATTGATAGTCTTGACGCCCTTGCCGCCTCGGTTGGTGACACGATAGTCAGCGAGAGGCGAACGCTTGCCGAATCCTTTCTCCGATATAACCATAACGTTATTCAGGGTGTCAGCGTTCATACATATCATGCCTACCACCTCATCGTCGTCGCCGTCGAGCGTCATGCCGCGTACGCCGGTTGACACACGGCCCATCTCACGTACTTTCTCTTCAGAGAAGCGTATGGCCCGGCCGTTACGGTTGGCAAGAAGTATTTCCGATTTGCCGTCGGTAAGCTCCACACCTATCAGCTGGTCGCCTTCGCGGATGATTATGGCGTTGACGCCATTGGCGCGCGGACGTGAATATGCCTCCAGCGAAGTCTTCTTTATGACTCCGCGTTTGGTGGCAAATATGAGGTTATGCGACGACACAAACTCCCTGTCATCAAGTTTCTTTATTCTTATGACAGCATTTACCGCATCGTCACTGTCTATGTTGAGCAGATTCTGAATGGCTCGGCCCTTGGTGTTTTTGGCGCCTTCAGGCAGGTCATATACTTTCAGCCAATAGCAGCGGCCTTTCTGCGTGAAGAAGAGCAGATAATTGTGCATGGATGCCGGGTATATGTGCTCGATGAAATCCTCATCGCGTGTGTCGCTGCCGCGAGAGCCCACACCGCCGCGGTTCTGAGCACGGAACTCGCTCAACGGAGTACGTTTGATGTATCCCATATGCGAGATGGTGATAATCATGTCGTCGTCGGCATAGAAATCCTCGGCATTGAAATCGCCGGCCATATAGTCGATATCGGTCTTGCGCGCATCGCCGTATTTGTCACGTATGGCTATCAGCTCGCTCTTTATAAGCTCACGACACTCATGCTCGTCATTGAGTATAAGATTGAGTCGCGCTATGAGCTGCTGTATCTCCGCATACTGCTCATGGAGCTTGTCTTGCTCGAGTTTGGCGAGATTACGAAGTCGCATCTCGACGATGGCAAGGGTCTGCGCATCGGAGAGTTCAAATCGTACCGACAATTGCGCACGTGCGTCATCCACAGAGTCGGCGCCCCTTATTATGCGTATGACCTCATCGATATTCTGCGACGCTATAATCAGGCCTTTCAGTATATGGGCACGCTCTTCGGCCTTGCGGAGCTCAAAACGTGTACGACGTATTACGACGTCATGACGGTGTCCGATAAACGCCTCAAGTACCTGTTTCAGATTCAATGTCTTAGGACGTCCGTTCACGATAGCGACGTTATTGACACTGAACGACGACTGCATCTGGGTGAGTTTGTACAGTTTGTTCAACACCACATTGGCATTGGCGTCGCTCTTAAGGCGTATGACTATACGCATGCCCTTGTAGTCGCTCTCGTCATTCAGGTCGGCTATACCGTCTATTTTCTTTTCGTTGACAAGCTCGGCTATATCCTTTATAAGCTCGGCCTTGTTAACATTATAAGGTATTTCGTGAACGATGATGTTTTCGTGATTGGCGTGCGGCTCTATCTCAGCCTTCGCACGTATCACAATGCGGCCGCGGCCGGTCTCGAACGCATCTTTCACTCCGTTGTAGCCGTATATAGTGCCGCCCGTCGGGAAGTCGGGAGCCGTTATATACTGCATAAGTTCGGGAATAGTCATGTCAGGATTGTCGATAAGCGCCACAGTGGCATTGATCGACTCGCTGAGGTTGTGCGGAGGCATATTGGTAGCCATACCTACCGCTATACCCGAAGTGCCGTTTACAAGAAGATTGGGTATGCGGGTGGGCAGTACGGTGGGCTCTACTCGCGAGTTATCGTAGTTGGGCTGAAAGTCCACAGTCTCCTTATCGATATCGCTGAGCATCTCTTCGCCTATGCGCTCAAGGCGCACCTCGGTATAACGCATGGCCGCAGGACCATCGCCGTCGACCGAGCCGAAGTTTCCGTGTCCGTCGACCAGCGTGTAGCGCAAAGCCCACGGCTGTGCCATGCGCACTACCGTACCGTATATTGAAGAGTCGCCGTGGGGGTGATATTTACCCATAACCTCACCCACGCAATTAGCCGATTTTTTATGAGGATGATCGGATGTGTTGCCCATCTCGTTCATGCCGAAAAGCACTCTTCGCTGCACGGGCTTCAGACCGTCTCTCACATCAGGGAGAGCACGTGACACAATTACCGACATCGAGTAGTCGATGTAGGCCGATTTCATCTCGTTTTCGATATCAATTTTCAGAATTCTATCTTCTTCAAGCATATATGATATTGTTTATAATCCGTGCCGAAAGCACGAAAAAATTCACACAAAGATAAAACTTTTTTATTAAAAAACGGGCAATTTTATCGGCCGTATTGTTTAAAATATGTTGAAGTACATTAAATATGCCGATTACTTTGTTTTTTGGCACAATTATTGTTACTATTGCCGTTCAAAAGTATATAATGTAGCTCTATGGACACTAATTTTTCTAATGAACTAAAGAAAGTGCTTGAACAAAGCCACACTGAAGCGGCACGTCACAACAGCAACGTGATCAGTGCCGAACATCTTCTGCTGGCTCTTCTGTCGCAGCCCGACAGCCATGCATTCATGACACTTCGCCAACTCCTTGACGACGACACTATGTACCGATTACGCGATAATCTTGACAACAGCCTGCATGTTAAGCCCGGCGCCGACCGCAGCATAGCGGTAAGCGACCTTGCCAACCGCATAATAAAACTCAGCGTGCTTGAAGCGCGAATGCTTAAAAGCAACGTCGTTGATTCGGAGCATCTGCTTCTTGCATTATTCCACAACAGCGAAGTGCAGGGGCTGGAAATCATGGAACAGTTTCGCAACGTCGGCATAACGTACGAGTCGATCTACAAGCTGCTCGCCAATGTCACAGACACGCCTCAGATGGGAGCGTCATTCAGTGACGACGACGAGGACGAGGATGACGAAGAGATGTTTCAGAAAAGCGGAGGCGACAGCCAGCCGAGCCGACCGACAAATGCCCCCAAACGCGGCAATGACACCCCGGTACTCGACAAGTTCGGCAATGACATGACACGTGCCGCTGAAGAGAACCGCCTCGACCCTGTCATAGGCAGGGATGTCGAAATCGAACGCCTTGCCCAGATACTGAGCCGACGCAAGAAAAACAATCCCGTACTCATCGGCGAACCCGGAGTGGGAAAATCGGCCATAGTGGAGGGGCTCGCTCTGCGCATTGTACAGCGCAAAGTGTCGCGCATACTTTTCGGCAAGCGCGTGATATCGCTCGACATGGCCTCCATAGTGGCCGGCACGAAATATCGGGGCCAGTTTGAGGAACGTATCAAAAACATACTTAACGAGCTGTCGAAGAACAAAGACATAATACTGTTCATCGACGAGCTCCACACCATTGTCGGGGCAGGCAACGCATCGGGCTCGATGGACGCGGCCAATCTGCTGAAACCGGCTCTCGCCCGCGGCGAAATTCAATGCATAGGCGCGACAACCCTCGACGAGTACCGCAAGAATATCGAGAAGGACGGCGCCCTTGAACGACGCTTCCAGAAAGTCATGGTAGAGCCCACTTCGCCCGAAGAGACTCTAAGCATACTCAACAACATAAAGGACAAATACGAGGAGCACCATAATGTAAATTATACATCGGAAGCACTCGAAGCATGCGTGAAACTGACCGACCGCTACGTAAGCGACCGCAACTTTCCCGACAAAGCCATCGATGCGCTTGATGAAGCAGGCTCGCGCGTGCATGTCACCAATATCGTGGTACCCAAAGAGATTGAGCATCTTGAAGAGCAGATAGCGGAAGCCAATGCCAGCAAGCTTAAAGCGGCTCAGTCGCAAAACTTCGAAAGCGCGGCGTCGTTCCGCGACAAGGAACAGCGTCTTAAACTTGAACTCGAAGATGCCAAACGCAAATGGGAGGCATCGCTGAACGAGCACCGCGAAACCGTCGATGAGGAAAAGGTGGCCGAAGTCGTGGCCATGATGACCGGAGTACCCGTACAGCGCATAGCCCAAGCCGAAGGCGCAAGACTGCGTGAAATGGGTCCGAAACTAAAAGAAGCCATCATCGGTCAGGACGCTGCCATAGACAAGATAGTAAAAGCCATCCAGCGCAACCGTGTCGGCCTCAAGGACCCCAACAAGCCTATAGGGACTTTCATGTTCCTCGGTCCTACCGGTGTGGGCAAAACCCACCTTGCAAAGAAGCTGGCCGAATATCTGTTTGACTCCGCCGACACCCTCATAAGGGTCGACATGAGCGAATACATGGAAAAATTCACCGTGTCAAGACTCGTAGGAGCGCCTCCGGGATACGTAGGTTACGAGGAGGGCGGACAGCTCACTGAAAAAGTGCGTACCCACCCCTACTCCGTCGTACTGCTTGACGAAATAGAGAAAGCGCATCCCGACGTGTTCAACCTGCTGCTTCAGGTACTTGATGAAGGCCGACTGACCGACAGCCTCGGCCGTCGCGTAGACTTCAAGAACACGATAATAATCATGACCTCCAACATAGGAAGCCGTCAGCTGAAGGACTTCGGCTCGGGTGTGGGCTTCGCGACCAAGCCCGTAGACAAAGAGTACACGCACGGAGTTATCCAAAAAGCGCTCAACAAAGCATTCTCACCCGAATTTCTCAACCGTGTGGATGACATAGTCATGTTTGAGTCACTTGACAAAGATGCGATCTTCAAGATTATCGACATCGAGCTTGCAGGCTTCTACAAGCGAGTGGACGCATTGGGCTATAAGCTTACGATAACCGAGGAGGCCAAAAACTACATAGCCAACCGCGGATATGACACACAATTCGGAGCACGGCCTCTGAAACGTGCCATACAGAAGTACCTTGAGGACGAACTGGCCGAAATGATTATCAATGCATCAGTTATGCCGGGCAACCTCATCTATGTCGACTATGACAAAGAGGCCGACAAGATTGTCACCGAGATACGCACGGAATAATACAGTACAGACCATATCAGCAATAAAAAGCGGCAGAGCCTCAACTCTGCCGCTTTTTTTATTGTCGTGCTTTTATATGTATCTATATCATGAATCAAGAGTGCAGTTCAAGGATGAAGCGGGCACCGTGAGTGTAGTCGACATCAAGCGACAGTTTACCGTTAAGCTTTATGGCCTTCAACGAGCAGATGGGCAGTCCGAGTCCGTCACCGTCGGTAAGGTCACGCACTTCAGTGAACGGCTTGAACAAGGTGCTGTGCTGCTCTTCCGGAATACCGCAGCCGGTATCGGTAATGATAAACTGCTGGGTATGAGCACCGCGTTTTTTGTATTCAAGTGTTATCTTACCGCCTTCGTCAGTATACATAGCCGCATTATAAAGCATGTGATACAAAACGTTGCGAACCTCCTCCGTATTAAACTTGGCATTCATTTTAGGCGCGTTCACACTCAGAGTCACACCCGGTTTGGCATAAGGCTTGATCTGTGACATAAGGTCCTCGCAAAAAGCAAGCACATTATTGTCCTGAAGTTCATAATGCTCCGACAACGTACTTTCAAGGTCAGAGAGCACCTGAATATGCTCGGAGAAAGAGCGGAGAGCCTGAACCGCCGGCAACTTCTGGTCAAGAGTGTCAAGTGTCGGCTTCATCTGCTCCGATATATTTCCGATAAACTGAGTCTTCAATTCATTATGCTCATTGGCCACCGCTATATTTTTCTTCAGCTTGCGGTTGCGCACCACATAACGCATCAACACGATGAAGCCGAATACCAAAGCTCCGGCAAGCACGGCAAGGAGCACCGACAGCGTGACTATTATACCGGTCTTGACCTTTATGGAGCCGTCCTTATCTTCAATTGTCTTCAGGCTTTCGTCATATTTACGCTTCATGACATTAAGCTCGTCCTGCGCGGTAAGCGCCCTTATGGAGTCAGACCAATGGTTGTAGCGGTCATATGTGCGGGCCACAAGACGCGCATTACCGGCACGTGTGGCCATTTCAATCAGCTGACGATAGCAGTCGTTGGCCTTGTCATAGTCTTTTTCCTGCTGGTAACGGTCAATGAGTTTGTTTATGGCGGCATCACCCTGAGGATTAAGTCCGAACGTATAGTAATAATTGGCCTGCGAATACAACAGGTCGTTGTTCAATGACGGATTCGCTTTGGCTATCTCTTCCATCCTTGACAGGTTCTCCTTTACTTTGGGCGCGTTTTTGAGCTTTATATACATGTTGGCTCTCTCCTTGGCTGTCTTGTATCTCAGCGCCGACAGGGGCTTGCCCGAAGCTTCCTCGCCCTCGGCAAGGCCGGCATCGATACGACTAAGCAGGTCAAAAGCCTCCTTATAATAATTCTCTCTGTGATACAGCGCCGCAGCGTTCACTCCGGCATCTACCGCTTTTTCATAGTCATTTTTAGAGGCAAATGCATTGTATGCCTGCAAAAACAGATAGCGAGCCTTTATGTACTCCTTGTTTTCAAGATTAGTCTGCGCCTGCTTCAGCAATTCGTCTCCACGAGTTGCCTGAGCAAATACTGACATACAACACAATACGGTAAAAAGTAATAATACTATAGATTTTTTCATATATTAAATCATAAAATTTAATGACAAAGATAGGATTAAAAATTAGATTTAAACCTATTTTAACCGCTAATTTATGCCGCAGACAACATTTTCTATGACATGTGGTAAACGATAAAGCAAATTTGTCACGTTGGTTAACGTTTATTATGATAAAATGTCATGTTATCGATATGGCATTTAATTTGCAAAGTGTTATTTCAGTATATATTCAAAAAACAACCAAACAAAATATATTATGAGTACTCAGAAAGGAACTATCGGGGTAACCACAGAAAACATATTCCCCGTTATTAAAAAATTTCTTTATAGTGATCATGAAATTTTCCTGCGCGAGCTTGTAAGCAACGCCATCGACGCGACCAACAAGCTGAAAACACTTTCGTCATTCGGCGAATACAAAGGTGAGCTCGGCGAAATGAACGTAAAAGTATCGGTAGACAAAGAGGCCGGCACACTCACGGTCAGCGACCACGGCATAGGCATGACTGCCGATGACATTGAAAAATACATCAACCAGATAGCATTTTCGGGAGCCGAAGAGTTTCTGGCCAAATACAAAGATAAAGCCGAGAATATAATAGGACATTTCGGCCTCGGCTTCTATTCGGCATTCATGGTAGCCAAGAAGGTCGAAATACGCACACTGTCATACAAAGAAGGCTCACAGGCCGTGAGCTGGGTATGCGACGGATCGCCCGAGTATGAGATGCAGCCTGTCGAGAAAGCCGAACGCGGTACCGACATCATACTTTACATCGATGACGATAACAAGGAGTTCCTCGAACAGGCCCGCATAGACACCCTTTTGAAGAAATATTGCCGCTTCCTGCCGGTTCCGGTTGTATCGGGAAAAGAACAGGAGTGGAAAGACGGCAAATATGTCGACACCGACAAAGACAAAATAATCAACAACACCGAGCCCGCTTGGACAAAGAAGCCTTCGGAACTTACCGATGACGACTACCTCGCATTTTACCGCGAGCTTTATCCCGGTCAGGACGACCCGTTGTTCTGGATTCACCTCAACGTGGACTACCCCTTCACCCTTACAGGCATATTGTATTTCCCGAAGATAAAGAACAACATCGACGTTACACGCAACCGCATCCAGCTCTATTGCAATCAGGTGTTTGTCACTGATTCCGTAGAAGGCGTGGTGCCCGAGTTCATGATGCTGATGCAGGGTGTGATAGACTCGCCCGACATACCTCTTAACGTATCGCGTTCTTACCTTCAGAGCGATACTGCCGTAAAGAAAATATCGACCTACATAACCCGTAAGGTGGCCGACCGTCTGGAAGAGATATTCAAGAACAACCGCGCCGAATACGAACAAAAGTGGGATGACATAAAGCTATTCATCGAGTATGGAATGTTGACCGACGAGAAGTTCTGCGAACGCGCCATGAAATTTGTGCTCGTCAAAGACACCGAAGGCAAATATTACACACTTGACGAATACAAGACCCTCATCGAGGCCGAGCAGACCGACAAGGACGGCAATATAGTGTATCTATACTCTACCGATCCGGTTGCCCAATACAATTACATCAACGCCGCCACCGACAAAGGTTACAGCGTGCTTGTCATGGACGGACAATTTGATAGTCACTTCATAGGTCTGCTTGAGCAGAAACTCGAAAAATCGCACTTCGTACGTGTAGACTCCGACGTAATTGAAAACCTTATACGCAAGGAGGACCGCAAGGTCGCCGACCTTACGCCCGAACAGCGCAACATACTTACCACGGTGTTCAAGTCGCAGGTGCCCAAGGTTGAAAAGGCAGAGTTCCTCGTTACGTTTGAAGCGCTTGCTGCCGATGCCGCCCCGCTCGTCATCACTCAGAACGAGTACATGCGACGCATGAAGGACATGGCAGCCATGCAGCCCGGCATGTCATTCTACGGAGAGCTGCCCGACAGCTACAATCTTATTGTAAACACCGAGCACACGTTAATCAAGGAGATACGTGATGACGCCGACAAAGCCCTCGGTGACAAAGTAAAACCGATAAGCGCCGACATCGAGAACAAAAATTCCGAAATCACAAGCCTACGCGACTCTGCAAAGGACGGCAAGATGAGCGACGAGGACAGCAAGAAAGTTTCGGAGCTTGAGAAAGAGGTAAGCACACTTCGCGATGAAGAGACCAAGCTTATAAGCGACTACGCAGCCGGACAAAGCAAGGTAAAACAGCTGCTTGACCTTGCTCTTCTCGGCAACGGTCTTTTAAAAGGTCAGGACCTGAGCAACTTCATCAAGCGCTCAATCAGCATGCTGTAATAACGCATAGACTCCAATATAAGAAAAGCGGATGCTGTAACGGCATCCGCTTTTCTTATATTGATTATATCGTCATTCATCAGAAAGGAAGGTCATCGCTGGCATCGCTTCCCAAGTCAGGCATAGGAGGCGGAGGAACGGCGCCGGGGAAGTCCTGAGGTGCGGGAGCGCCTGCCACTGCGGGAGTAGCAGCCTTCTCTACCTTCCAACCGCTGATTGAAGTAAACCAACGGCCGTTAAACTCACGGCTGTTTATATCAAAGCTAAGCACAATCTCATCGCCTACATTAAGAGGATATTGATCGGCCTTTGCGCCGAAAAGGTCAAAATGCACCTTACGGGGATATGACTCGTGGGTCTCCAGAACGTATTCACGTTTTTTCCATTCGTTGCCGGCTTTTGATGTACCGGACTGTTCAGGTAATGCCAATATTATTTTTCCTGCAATTTCCATGTTTGTAAATTGTTTTGTATTATATTTTGTCAAAGATAGACAATCGTTAACCGACAGCCAAATTTTACTCCAAAAATTTTTCAACACTTTCTATCGGCTTCTCCTTGCGCGATACCTTTTTGACTGCCGGAGACGGCGGATTATCGACCAGATAATTATACAGTTCCTTTACACGCCTGTCATTACCGAGTATATGGGCGGCCCTGAAAAAACATACTCCGTCCACACCCTTTGCTTTCACAGCCTTATTCATAAGTTGTATGACGTCCGATGCGGTCCACTTACCCTCTACCATTTTATATGGTGCCAGACCTACTATCAGACTTTGTCCGTCGGCTACATCCACCCAAGTCGACAGATGGGTCGAGAAACCGAAATCCTCACCCCAATACATCTGCGGTATCACAAGGTCATGGTGGCGTGAGGCTATCCACTCTCCGGGATCCTGCTGAAACGATCCGTAAGCCGTAGTATTCTTATACCCTTTTACATTCTTATATGTACCTATGGGGGCCGACCCTACTGCAATATTCCTGTCTATCTTCTTGACAGCTTTATAAAGTTCAGCCACAAAACGGTTTATATTGTCGCGTCGCCAGTCGTTTTTGTCAAGTTTATGAGAATTATGACGGCGGAATGACGCACCGTCGGGAAAGTCATCGCCCGGATAGCGGGTATAATCCAAGTTTATACCGTCAAAATCATACTTCTCAAGCAACTCCTTGTATAGCTTTACAAGATACTTCCTGACTGAAGGCAATCCGGGATCAAGATAATATGCCCCGCGATATTTCACACACATGTCGCGATGTCTGTATATGGCATGCCCTACATGGTTGTTACGGTATTTTGAAGCGGCCGCCTCCGTGCCCAACCTGTACGGCACGACCCAAGCATGACATTTCATGCCGCGTTTATGACATTCGTCAATAACAAAACGACACACATCGTAGTCAAGACGCCGTGCACCGTTGCCGGTAAACTGCTCCATAGCCGGCTGTATCTTGGAGTCCCATGCCACATCACCGTTGGCCTGCACTTGAAACAGCACAAGATTGAAATGTGCTTTCTCAAGACGGTCGAGCATGTCGACAAGCTTTTTTTTACGCTCCTCGACTGTCGCGTTTTTATCGGGCCAGTCAAGACCGGCATTGGTGGTAAGCCACACTCCCCTCACCTCCTGTGCGATCAGGCCGCAGGGCACACCGGCCAATAAAAGCATAAATATAATGATGATACGGTGCATATCCTTGTTATTTCAGTATAAAACCTTAGGTCGGTATAAACTTTTATCAAATTTCATCATTAAATAATTGAGACTTTGTACTATTTTAAGTAATTTAGGTCCGACTAACAGAATTATCAATTATGAAATTTGGAAACGATTGGTGGACATCGCCCACCGAGAGCGAATCAGGACGACTTGTTATGGTCACCGGACGCCGTGGCGTCGAAAAAGCACGCGAGTCGGGGAAATACAATATCCGGGTTGAAATCACATGGAAATATCCCGGAAATGCCGCCGGTATGCCCGACGACCCCACCTCGACCGTGATGGAAGCGGTTCAGGATGCAATGACCGAAGTTTTCGACAAAGACCCTGTGGCAATACTTACGGGCATCTATACCGGTGACAACGAGCGCAACTGGATATTTTACTGCACATCGGTACATATATTCGAAAAGAAGATCAACTTGGCCTTGGCTCCGTTTGATCTTCTCCCGATAAGCATTTACACTGAAAATGATCCGCAGTGGCTCGAATATGACGAAATGCGCGAAGCATCGGAAATAACGCCAAGCGACGACTGACCGTATGGGCACCCCGTTGATGTGGCTGATTTTCTCCATAGTGTTTGGAGTGATCAGCGGTCCGGTATACTCTTATGCCGACAATCGCAGGCTCAAACGCCGTCTCTCACCCACCGCTTTACGGCGCAAGATACTTTTAAGCTCGATAATCTACGCTACCGCGTGCTTTATCGGCATATGTATCTGCGCCATAATCTTCAAGTGGTTTTAAGTCTTTATACGTATCCGCGTATTATGCCGCGCTTGGCATTGCGTGCAAAGAGTATTATCTCGTCACGCTCCTTGGTGGCCGGGAGTTCAGCCTCTATGCGCTCAATGGCATCGGTAACGTTAAGTCCGGAAAGATACAGATAACGGTATATCTCCTGAATCTCACGTATCTGCTCGTTGCTGAAATTGCGGCGACGAAGACCGATCGAGTTGATACCGGCGTAAGCGATAGGATCACGCGCGGCCTTTACATAAGGGGGTATGTCCTTGTTCACGAGAGCGCCGCCCTGTATCATGACATGCGAGCCTATATGACAGAACTGATGTACCAGAGTACCGCCGCCTATGACGGCAAAGTTATCAACCACGACCTCGCCGGCAAGCTGTGTTGCATTTGACATTATGACATTATCGCCCACTATGCAGTCGTGAGCCACATGACAATAGGCCATTATAAGGCAGTTGTTGCCAACCACGGTCTTATCGCGGGCGGCCGTACCACGGTTTATTGTCACACATTCACGTATTGTGGTATTGTCACCTATTATGGCAAGAGTGTCTTCGCCACGGAATTTCAAGTCCTGAGGAATAGCGCCGATAACAGCTCCGGGAAAAATAACACAATTCTTACCGATGCGGGCTCCTTCCATAATTGTCACATTACTTCCGATGCGTGTGCCTTCGCCAATCTCCACGTTCTGATCAATTGTTACAAACGGATCGATAACCACGTTGGAGGCTATTTTGGCAGCCGGATGTACATATGCTAAAGGTTGTTTCATTTATTTGGGATTTGATTTACTTGTTTTTTACTATCTGTGCCATAAACTCACACTCGGTCACAATCTTCTCGCCGACAAAGGCATAGCCTTTCATAACGGCACATCCGCGACGCAAAGGAGTGGTAAATGATACGTGGAATATCAACGTATCGCCCGGAACGACTTTGTTGCGGAACTTAACGTTGTCGATCTTCATAAAGTATGTCGAGTACTTCTCGGGTTCGTCGACAGTGCTCAGCACGAGCAGGCCTCCGGTCTGTGCCATGGCCTCGACCTGAAGCACACCGGGCATAACAGGCTCCTGCGGGAAGTGTCCGAGGAAGTAAGGCTCATTGCCGGTTACGTTTTTCACGCCCACTATGTAGTTGTCGCCCTTCTCAATGACCTTGTCGACCAAGAGGAAAGGATAGCGGTGAGGAAGCAGCTCACGTATGCGGTTCACATCCATTACCGGATCAAGCGACGGATTGTAGACCGGAGCCTGTATCTCCTGACGCTTTATCTCCTTGCGTATCTTCTTGGAAAAAGTCGTATTGATCGAGTGTCCGGGACGTGTGGCTATGACCTTGCCTTTCAAGGGACGGCCTATAAGCGCTATGTCGCCGAGTACGTCAAGCAACTTATGGCGTGCGGGCTCATTTTCGGCAAACAGAGGGAAATTGTTTATGTAACCAAGTTCCGAGACATTCTTGTGAGGTACGTTCATCAGGTCAGCGAGACGGTCAAGATCGCTCTGCTCCATGGGCTTGTCATAGATTACGATAGCGTTGTCAAGGTCGCCGCCCTTGATAAGGTTGCCCTTTACAAGAGGCTCGATTTCACGTACAAATACAAACGTACGGCTTGCACCTATCTCACGGGAGAAGTCGTCGAGACGATCGAGCGATGCGAACTGATTGGTCAGCACCGGTGAGTCAAAAGCGACCATGGTATCGATACTGAAATCATCGTCGGGAAGCACGACAATCGATGAGCCGGTAGTGTCATCGCGCACCTCTATTTTCTGTTTAACCACATAATAGTCTTTTTCGGCATCCTGCTCCACTACTCCTGTCGACAGAATCTTCTCGCAATACTCTTTGGCGCTTCCGTCAAGTATGGGAAGCTCGGGAGCATTGACTTTTATGAGACAGTTATCTATGCCTGCAGCATACAGGGCGGCGAGCGCATGCTCGATTGTGCTGACCTTGATGTCGCCGCGACTGATCACGGTACCACGGTTTGTAGCGGTCACATATTCGGCAAGCGCATCTATTTCAGGTTCTCCTTCGAGATCCATACGCTTGAACTTATAACCGTGATTGTCGGGAGCCGGGCAAAACTCGGCATCTATCACAAGGCCGGTATGCAGCCCCTTACCATGCACCTTAAACGGTTCTTTGAGAGTACGCTGTTTCATATCTTATATCTTTATTTCTGATTATCGAGTTTCTTTTCAAGTTCAGCCACACGACGGTAAAGCTCAGTAAGATTCTTTACGTTAACGGCCTGACGGGCAAAGTCTTTGGCATCGACTGCCGGATACCCCATTATACGCGAGCCTGAAGCCACGTCACGCGGTAGTCCTGACTGAGCGCCGATCATTACATTGTCGCCCACATGTATGTGTCCGGCAAATCCTACCTGACCTCCTACCATACAATTTGCGCCTACCTTTGTCGAGCCGGCTACGCCTACCTGCGAGGCCATCACGGTATTTTCACCTATCTCGCAATTGTGAGCCACCTGTATGAGATTGTCAAGTTTAACTCCTTTATGAATACGGGTGCAACCCATAGTAGCCCTGTCGACGGTGGTGTTGGCACCTATCTCCACGTTATCTTCCAGAATCACGATACCGATCTGCGGTATCTTATTGTATGCGCCGTTTACCGGAGCAAATCCGAAGCCGTCGGCACCTATGACCACACCTGCATGCAGAGTGCATCCCGCTCCTATTTTGCATCCGTGATATATCTTAACTCCGGGATACAGGACAGTATTGTCGCCAATCTCCACTCCGTCGCCGACATATACCTGCGGATATATTTTCACGTTTTTACCGAGCTTTACGCTCTTGCCTATATATGCAAACGCGCCGACATAGACATCATCGGCCACAGCGACACCCTCCGATATATAAGACGGCTGCTCTACCCCGACAGGATTGGGAGCCGACATCTTGCTTACCATTTCGAGCAGACTTGCTACGGTGGCATACGGGTCGGCTACCCTTATGAGGGTGGCTTTTACAGGATGCTCTGCGACAAATTCATTGCCCACAAGGACTATCGAGCTTGCAGTATCATAGATAAAATGAGTGTATTTCGGGTTGGCGAGAAACGAAATGGCCCCGGGTTGGCCCTCTTCGATTTTAGCGAAAGTGCTGACTTTAACCTCGCCGTCACCTTCGACCGTACCGTTTACAAGGGCTGCTATCTGTATTGCGGAAAACTCCATTGCAATCGTTTAATTGTTAAAATAGTTTTATTTAATGTGCAAAGTTGCGCAAAATTTTTCAAAACAACGGCATATTTAGGTCGAAATTTATCCCTTAATTGGTGATTTGGCACAGAATTAAGGTAATTTTGTAGAATCAGACCTATCTTTAGTTCCGTTTAGATAAAAAGTCACTATCTTTGTTATAATATCAAAGCACGAAATATGCAGTCAATAACGAAATACTTTAATCTCAACGAAAGGCAGAAAGAGCAATTCGAAATGCTCGGCACCCTATATCCCGAATGGAACGAGAAGATAAATGTCATATCACGTAAAGATATCGACAATCTTTACGTAAACCATATACTGCACTCGCTGTCCATAGCCAAATTCATAAACCCTACCGACGGGACAAGAATTCTTGACATGGGCACCGGCGGAGGTTTTCCGGGCATACCGCTCGCCATAATGTTTCCCGACTGCCGGTTTCATCTCATCGACCGCATAGGCAAGAAAATAAACGTGGCCCGAAACGTAGCCGAAAGCATAAAGCTCGACAATGTCACTTTTCAACATGGCGACATAGCCGAGTGCCGCGACAAATATGATTTCGTGGTCAGCAGGGCCGTCATGCGCCTCGACGGGCTCGTGCCCCTTATAAAAAAGAATATAGACAAAGTACAGCGAAACGGCTACCCCAACGGCCTCATATGCCTTAAGGGCGGCGACTTGAACGACGAAACAAAAGGTATACCGAACCCCGTTATAATAGAGGAGCTCAGTCAATGGTTTGACGAACCGTTTTTTGAGACAAAGAAACTCGTATATGTACAAATGTGACTAAAACGCTGAAAATTATGTTGAAAATAAAGACATTTACATTCAATATGTTCGGGGTAAACACATATCTCATATGGAATCCCGACACCCGCGAAGCTGCCGTAATAGATCCGGGCATGATAAACGAAGATGAAGAGCAGCAGCTCGACAACTTCATAGAGTCGCACCGGCTCAGGCTCACCCATCTCATAAATACCCACATGCATGTCGACCACATATTCGGCGACCTGTATATAAAAAACAAGTACGGGCTTGACGTAACGGCCTGCGAGGATGACGCATTTCTCGGAGAGCGTGCCGCCACACAGTGCCGCATGTTCGGGTTACCCGACAACATGGCGGTAGTGGAGATAGACCGACGGCTAAGTCACGGCGACACAATAGACATATGCGGCGAGAAGGTGGAGGTGCTTGGTGTTCCGGGGCACTCCCCCGGCAGTATCGTGCTGTATTTTCCGGAGTCCAGATGGGCCATAACCGGCGATGTGTTGTTTCGCGGAAGTATCGGCCGCACCGATCTCGTGGGCGGCAATCATCAGCTGCTTATCGACGGCATACGCAACAAGGTTTTCAAACTTCCTGAAAACGTAACTGTATATCCCGGCCACGGACTTCCTACCGACATCGGTTATGAACAACGTCATAATCCGTTTGTCTGATAGCCGATTCGTCATTTTTTTCGCATGATTTTTGACTTTTTGTTGCATAATTAAAAGTTTTGCTCTACATTTGTAGCGTAAATAACAAACAACAGTATATGACTCGATTTTATGCATATTATTTTTCTTACTTTTATTTCGCAAGAAATTGAAGCGGGCAAATATGTATACATAACAATCGGCTAAACAATAAAACGTATTTTTAAAGTCCCGCTCCTAACATACTTAGGTCGGGACTTTAAATTTTATAATCAAAAACAAACCCACGCAATGAAAAAGCGCGTTACCATCCAAGGTGTTGCAGGCTGCTATCACGATGCCGCCGCCCGTAAATATTTCGCTGACGAGGATATCGACACCATACCGTGCGAGTCGTTCACGGAAATGTTCGAGACCCTTGCCGACGACGCCTCGCTTCTCGGCATCCTTGCCATAGAGAACACGATAGCCGGCTCGCTCCTTCAGAACCACGAGCTTCTGCGCAAAAGCCACATGCAGATTGTAGGCGAATACAAAATGCGCATATCGCATACACTCGCCGCCCTGCCGGGACAGAGCATCGACGAGCTGACCGAGGTCAACTCACATCCGATGGCACTGCGCCAGTGCGAGCAGTTTCTGCACCGCCACCCCAACCTGAAGATGATCGAGGCCTTTGACACGGCCGGGAGCGCTAAAGAGATTGCAGAAAAGAACCTAATGGGGCATGCAGCCGTGTGCGGTGAATACGCGGCCTCGCTGTACGGACTCAATGTGCTGCAGCGCGAGATTGAGACCAACAAGCGCAACTATACCCGCTTTCTCATCATCACCGACCCGCTTATGGCTGCGGAGATGGCGCCCCCCGAGACCGACATAAACAAAGCATCGATAGTGTTTACCACCCCACACACTCAGGGGGCGCTGTCGAAAGTGCTCACCATCTTCTCATTCTACGACATAAATCTGTCCAAGATACAGTCCATGCCTATTGTGGGCCGTGAGTGGGAATACAGGTTTTACGCCGACCTTACATTTGACAGCTATGCACGCTACCGCCAGTCGATAGAAGCCGTGCGTCCATTAATCAACGACCTCCGCATACTTGGAGAATATACCGAATGTAAAAATGAAATCTGACAGTAAAATAGTTCCCGCCGACAGAGTGTCGGAGATACAGGAGTACTACTTCTCGCGCAAGCTGCGTGAAGTAGCCAAGATGAACGCCGAAGGCGCCGATGTCATA
Organism: Candidatus Homeothermus arabinoxylanisolvens; assembly: GCA_001689405.1. Lineage (GTDB taxonomy): Bacteria > Bacteroidota > Bacteroidia > Bacteroidales > Muribaculaceae > Muribaculum > Muribaculum arabinoxylanisolvens. The sequence continues at coordinate 26,107 of LUJO01000044.1, forward strand.
TCGCTCGGGATAGGCGGCCCCGACCTACCACCCCATTCCGAAGTCATAGAGACCCTTTCGAAAGAGGCTCAAAAGCCCGGTAATCACAGCTACCAGCCGTATGTAGGCATACCCGAACTGCGTAAGGCCATGGCCGACTGGTATGCACGCTGGTATGGTGTGACCCTTGACCCGGCTACTGAAGTGCAGCCGCTTATCGGGTCAAAAGAGGGCATACTGCACGTATCGCTCGCCTTTCTAAATCCCGGCGACGGAGTGCTCGTGCCCAATCCCGGATATCCTACCTACACATCCGTAAGCCGGCTGGCACAAGCCACCATATATAACTATGACCTCACAGAAAAGAACGGATGGTTGCCCGACTTCGACGCACTTGAGCGTATGCCGCTCGACAAAATAAAGCTCATGTGGATAAACTATCCCCACATGCCCACCGGCACTCCCGCCACTCTCGAGCTTTTCGAAAAGATAATCGCTTTCGGCAAGAAACACAATATTGTCATAGCTCACGACAATCCATACAGCTTCATACTTAACGACCGGCCGCTGAGCCTCCTTCAGGTTGAAGGGGCAAAGGATATCGCCATAGAGATGAACTCAATGAGCAAGTCACACAACATGGCCGGCTGGCGTGTAGGCATGCTTGCCTCCAACCCCACATTCATAAACTGGATACTTAAAGTAAAGTCCAATATCGACTCCGGACAGTTCAAGCCGCTCATGCTTGCGGCGGTAAAGGGTTATGAGGTAGGACGTGAATGGTACGACAGCATCAACGCCACCTACTCGGCCCGACGTAAGGTAGCTGAAAAAATAATGGAAGCCTTGAATTGTACTTATGACCCGGCACAAAAAGGATTGTTTCTGTGGGGACGTATTCCCGACAACGAACAGTCGAGCGAATCGCTTGCCGACAAAGTATTGTACAACGCACATGTATTCATCACTCCGGGTTTCATATTCGGAAGCAACGGCGACCGCTATGTACGCATATCGCTGTGCGCCACCGAGCAAAATATGCAGCGGGCACTTGACCGCATCAACGAAATGAACAAAAACAAATAATCATAAACTGACATGAACGAATTAAAACCGCTTCTGAAAGATGGCGCCGAAAAGCTCCACCCCATCATAATAGCCGGCCCCTGCAGCGCCGAGACAGAAGAACAAGTAATGGCCACGGCCCGTGAACTCGCCAAAAACGGTGTGAAAATATTTCGCGCCGGCATATGGAAACCCCGTACCAAACCCGGAGGTTTCGAAGGCATAGGTGTAGAAGGACTGCAGTGGCTCAAACGTGTAAAGGAGGAGACAGGTATGCTCACCTCGACGGAAGTGGCGACAAAACAGCATGTGGAAGCCGCTCTCGAAGCGGGTGTAGACATACTGTGGATAGGAGCCCGCACATCGGCCAACCCGTTTGCCATGCAGGAAATAGCCGACGCGCTGAAAGCATCGGGAGCGGACATACCGGTGCTTGTAAAAAATCCGGTAAATCCCGACCTCGAATTATGGATCGGAGCGCTCCAACGCCTTTACAATGCAGGCATCAAACGACTTGGAGCCATACACCGCGGTTTCAGCTCCTACGGCAAGCATCTGTACCGCAATCTGCCGCAGTGGCACATACCCATAGAACTTCGCCGCCGGTTCCCCGAATTGCCGCTGCTCTGCGACCCGAGCCATATCGGCGGTAAGCGTGAATTAGTGGCTCCGCTGTCGCAGCAGGCACTTGACATGGGTTTTGACGGTCTCATTATCGAGAGCCACTGCGATCCCGACTGCGCATGGAGCGACAAGGCCCAGCAGGTTACACCCGATGTACTTAACTTCATACTTAACACCCTTGTGCTGCGCGACTCAACTGTAACGACCGAAAGCCTGACCCTGCTCCGCCAACAGATAGACGAACTCGACAACGAGCTCCTCGAAGTACTCAACAAGCGTATGAGAATATCGCGCGAGATAGGCCAATACAAAAAAGAGCACCGCATGCCTGTGCTCCAGATAGGACGACATGACGAAATCATGCAGTCGCGTGCAAAACTCGCGGAAGAGATGGGCATGAGCGGCGACTTCATGCGCTCGGTACTGGCTGCGATACACGAGGAGTCGGTACGCCAGCAAATCGAGATATTTAACGACCGTACACATTAAAATATATACCGCATTATGAAGATTCTTATTATCGGAGCGGGAAAGATGGGTTCGTTCTTCTGCGACCTGCTTTCCCAGAACCATGATGTGGCCATATACGACACTGATCCGAAGAGGCTTCTGTTCACTTTTATGTGCCGCCGCTTCAGCGACCTGTCGGAAGTGGATGAATTCGCGCCCGACATGGTCATTAACGCCGCCACGGTCAAGTATACTCTCGATGCATTCAAAGCGGTAATGCCCCACCTGCCTGAAAGATGTATTTTGAGCGACATCGCTTCAGTAAAAACCGGTCTGCCGGAATTTTATGCATCATGCGGCCACCCGTTTGTGTCGACCCACCCCATGTTCGGCCCCACATTTGCCTCATTAAGCAATCTGAGCAACGAAAACGCCATCATCATAGCCGAAGGCGACCATCTTGGCAAGGTATTTTTCAAAGACCTGTACTCAGGACTGGGTCTGCACATCGAAGAATACACATTCAAGAAGCATGACGAGACCATAGCCTACTCTCTGTCCATACCGTTTGCATCCACACTCGTGTTTGCCGGCTGCATGAAGCATCAGGATGCCCCGGGCACCACATTCAAGCGTCACAAGGCCATAGCCGACGGACTTATGAGTGAAGACGACTATCTGCTCAGCGAGATACTGTTCAACCCTCATACGTCAGGACAGCTTACCAAGATACAGCAGAAGCTGGCCGAACTGCAAAAGATAGTCGAGGAGCACGACAACGAGGCGATGCAGAACTACCTCGACGTGGTAAGGCAAAATCTGAAATGACGGCGTTATCGGCAACAAACGTAAATATGACAAAAAGCATTTATTGTGATATATCCCGAAAGTTTTGAAAATAAAACCGGTTTCTCAACACTTCGTTCATTAATCAAAGAGCGATGTCTGTCATCCATAGGAAAAGAATATTGCGACGGCATGTCATTTTCCCGCGACTACGATGTAGTAAAAAACAAACTGGATGCTACAGGCGAGATGCTCTCGATCATAACATCGGGAGAAGCATTCCCGCTTGAAGGCGTACATGACATAAACACATTGTTAGGGAGCATAAAAGTGCCGGGTACGTTTATAGGAGCGACGGACCTGCTCACGGTCAGACGCACACTTACCACAATAAATGACATAGTAGCGTACTTCAATTCAAAACGGCACGAAGAAGGCTCGGAATATCCCGTACTGGATGAAAAGGTATCATTGCTTACTCCATTTCCAGAAGTGACAAAACTCATAGACCGGATAATAGACCGGTTCGGAAATGTCAAAGACAATGCATCTGCGGAGTTGGCCGACATACGTTCACGCATAAACTCCACGTCGGGTACCATAAACACCATAATGAGGAGAGTGCTCGCACGCGCGGCTCAGGCAGGATACATAGACAGCGACACTACGCCTTCGGTACGCGACGGACGTCTGGTCATACCCGTGCCTCCGATGAACAAACGCCGCATCAACGGCATTGTACACGACGAGTCGGCATCGGGCAAGACAGTATACATAGAACCGGCGGAGATAGTCGAAGCCAATAACCGTATACGCGAGCTGCAACTTGAGGAGCGCCGTGAGACGATAAGAATACTCACGGCATTTGCCGACGATATAAGACCTCACATCGAACCGATACTGGCCGGTATGGACATCGTGGGAGAGCTTGACTTCATACATGCCAAAGCTATTTTTGCAAACGAGATAGGAGCACGCCTGCCGATACTCAGCCCGAAGGTTGAGATGGAATGGTATCACGCCGTACACCCCGTGCTGCTGCTCTCGCTAAGACGGCAGAACAAGGAGATTGTACCGCTCGACATAACCCTCGACCAACAGAAGCGCATACTTATTATATCCGGTCCAAACGCCGGAGGAAAATCGGTATGTCTTAAAACCGTAGGTATCGTACAGTACATGACGCAGTGCGGCATGCTGCCGCCACTGTATGAAAACTCCCACATGGGCATTTTCGACGACATATTCATAGACATAGGTGACGACCAATCGATAGAGGACGACCTAAGTACCTACAGCTCTCATCTGCGTAATATGAAATACTTTCTCGCCAACGGCAGAAAGACGTCGCTTGTACTTATTGACGAATTTGGCAGCGGCACCGAACCGCAGATAGGCGGCGCCATCGCCCAAGCCATACTCAAGCAGTTCAACGACTGCGGCATGTGGGGAGTAATCACAACCCACTTCCAGAATCTAAAACATTTCGCGGAAGATACCGAAGGACTCATAAACGGCTCGATGCTCTATGACCGGCATCTGATGCAACCCACATTCCGGCTGTCAATAGGCAATCCCGGAAGCTCGTTCGCTGTCGAGATTGCCCGGAAAATCGGATTGCCCGACTATATAATATCGGAAGCGGAGGCCATAGTGGGAAGCGACTACATAAACATGGACAAGTATCTTCTCGATATCGCCCGTGACAAACGCTATTGGGAGAACAAACGCCTCGCAATAAGGCAGAAAGAAAAAAAGCTGGAGAATCAGCTTAGCCGCTACGAGGACGAGGCCGAGCAACTGCGCGACAAACGCCGTGAAATCCTGAACGAAGCTAAAGAGGAAGCCCGGAAAATACTTGAAGGAAGCAACGCGTCGATCGAGCGTACCATCCACGAGATAAAACTGGCGCAGGCCGACAAGACCAAGACACTGGAGGCCCGTAAAAAACTTCAGGAAGACAAAGAGCGTCTGGCGCAGGAAGGCACTTCAGAACATCCGCTGCTGAAGAAAGCTCCTAAAAAGAAGCGTCAGCCCAAGCCGGCAGGCGACATGCAGCAGTCGCGGCCGCTTAAAGTAAACGACAACGTAAAACTCGACGGTCAAGGCACTATAGGTAAAATACTCGAAATAAACGGCAAAAATGCCACCGTGGCATTCGGCATGATAAAGACCACTGTGAAGCTCGACCGCCTTAAGGCCACCATAGCACAAGCACAATCGGGAGCCGGTCCGACGACAGTGGTAGGAGGAGCTGTATCAGACGCCCAACGCCGCAAACAACTCGACTTCAAGCAGGAGATAGATCTGCGCGGCATGAGAGTGGATGAAGCCGTACAAGCCCTCACATATTATATAGACGATGCCATACGCTTCAACGCCGGCACGGTAAGAATACTCCACGGCACAGGCACGGGAGCGCTCCGGCAATATCTGCGCCGGTATCTCGACACAATCGAGGGGGTAAAGTCATACCGCGACGAGCATGTGCAGTTTGGCGGTGCAGGAATAACCGTGGTGGAATTAGAATAACTCCCGACCGTAATCAGGCCACAACAAAACAAGAAGTCCGGCAAAATATATGATTGCCGGACTTCCTTTATTATGCAGCTATTGTCAGTCTTTATTGACGGGGACTGCCTGCGGCAGTTCAAGCGAAGGCTTTATACCGTCGCGTTCGAGAAGCGCGTCGATAGTAGGCTCCTGACCGCGAAAACGTTTGTAAAGGGTCATCGGATGCTCGGTGCCTCCGCGTGTCAGTATATTCTTACGGAACGAGTCGGCGGTCTTGCGGTCAAACAGTCCATTTTTCAGGAACACGGAGAATGCATCGGCATCAAGTACCTCAGCCCATTTGTAACTGTAGTAACCGGCAGCATACCCTCCTGAAAAAATGTGGCTGAACTGCGGCGAGAATGAGCAGCCCTCGACTTCGTCAAACATCGCCACAGGTTCTGTGGCCTTACGCTCAAGCGCCGCGGGGTCGCTTACCTTTTCCGTCACAGAATGCCATGCCATGTCGGTAAGTCCGAACCCGAGCTGACGCAGACACGCATACCCGGCTCCGAACTGCGAGGTGGCCACAATCTTGTCAACAAGCCGCTGCGGGATAGGCTCACCGGTCTGATAATGCTTTGCGAAACCGTCAAGAAACTCCTTTTGGGTAAGATAGTTTTCATTAAACTGCGAGGGGAGTTCCACAAAATCACGGTATACAGCCGTACCCGACAATGAAGCATATTTTGTGTCGGCAAGCAGTCCGTGCAACGCATGTCCAAATTCATGAAGGAAAGTCTCGACCTCATAAGGAGTCAGCAGCGACGGCTTGGAGCCGGTAGGCTTGGTGAAATTCATGACTATCGACACGTGAGGCCGCACACTGTCGCCCGAAGCAGTGATGCACTCATCGCGGAAACCGGTCATCCATGCACCGGGTCGCTTGCTGTCGCGCGGAAAAAAGTCGGCATATATTATGCCTATGTATCGGCCGTTCTCATCCTTTACCTCATAAGCTTTGACGTCGGGATGATACACTTTTATCTCCGGGTTGTATGTAAACGACAGGCCGTACAGCTTGGTGGCAAGCCCGAACACGCCGTCAATGACATTATTAAGCTCGAAATAGGGCCTCAGCTCTTCTTCGTCATAATTGTACTTACGCTCCTTCAGCTTGTTGGCATAGTAGCTGTAATCCCAAGCCTGAAGCTTCACCGGATGTCCCTCGACAGCCGCGGCACACTCCTTTATTTCGGCAAACTCCTTCAGCTGAGCCGGACGGTAAGCCTCGGTAAGCTGGGTGAGCAGCTTGTTGACATTGTCAGGAGTCTCGGCCATAGTCTTTTCAAGAGCGTATTCGGCATAAGTGGACTTACCGAACAGATTGGCTATACGGCGACGTATGTCGGCTATCTCCGCCATTATGTCAATGTTGGAGTACTCCCCTTTCGTATTGCGGCTGTTGTAAAGCCGATAAAATTTTTCTCTAAGGTCGCGTCGGTCGCTGTACTTCATGAACGCCATATAGTCAGGCTGTGCCAAAGTAAAGAGATACATACCCTCTTTGCCTTTCTCTTTAGCGGCAAGAGCGGCCACTTCCACAGAACTTTCGGGCAGCCCCGACAAGTCATCGGCATCAAGCCATATCTCGTAAGTATTCAACTCTTTCAATACATTCTGACCGAACTTAGTAGTCAAATCAGACAGACGTGACGACAGCTCCTTGTACATATCGCGCTGCTCGCCTTCAAGTTTGGCGCCGTTGCGGGCGAAAGAATCGTAAGTACGCTCCAACAGCATGGCATCCTCCGGCGACAGCTCAAGATTGTCACGGTCATCGTAAACGGCCTTCACTCTCTTCCACAATCCTTCGTTAAGCGATATGCCGGTGGAGTGTTGCGACAGTTTTCCCGAAACCCGCAGCGAAATGTCCATAAGCTCGTTATCGCTCATGGCCGAAAGCATCGGATAAAACACGTTGAGCACGCGGTTAAGATCGGCACCGGTACGTTCAAGAGCCACAACAGTATTTTCAAAAGTAGGCTTTGCGCTCTGCTTTACTATAGCGTCAATCTCTTGATTCTGTATATTCATGCCTCGATCTATCGCTTCCTCATAATAATTGTTTGATATGCGGTCAAAAGGTACGGTATTATGAATACCTTCATACTCCTTAAAAAACGGGTTGTCGGACGATGCCGCAGATTGTTGCGCTTGTGTCATAACTGCAAATAGAGTCAGAAAGGCGGTTAAAGCTTTTCTCATATATTAAATAATAAAGTTAATAATGGACAAATTTACGAAAAATCTTTGGAATAACCGAGAAAAGAGG
>LUJO01000045.1 GCA_001689405.1 Candidatus Homeothermus arabinoxylanisolvens
CGTCCATTTTTAGTGGACAGTAGTGATATAAGGAAACGGTCAAGCGGCGGCAATGTTGGTAGGGATGCCAGTACCACGGCGTCCGGCTACGTTCGGTATGGTCTTCTGTAATTGCCTTGCCGATATGTCCAGCCGAATCTCCTGCGGGCGCCGTGATACTGGCGCCCCTACGTGCCTGCCTGCTCCCAATCAAATAACGTGGACATGTGACCCCGTCGGTTATTTTGCGGGGGGATGAAAACAAGGCCGGCCGCGTCGATTGACGCAGCCGGCCCCATGTAGTCGTTAAGCAGCACGTGGCTTACTTGCGGATACCAAGCTCTTTCTGAGCGATGATGGCACGATAGCGGTTGATGTCTTTCTTGATCAGGTAATCAAGAAGGCGACGGCGCTTACCTACCAATGCTTTCAGAGCGCGTGCAGTAGTATAATCTTTGTGATTTGACTTCAGGTGCTGAGTCAAATGAGCAATACGAACCGAGAATAATGCTATCTGAGCTTCAGGTGAGCCAGTATCAGTCTTGCCCTTACCGTATTTCTCAAAGATTTGTACTTTTTCGTCAGAATTCAAGTGCATTCTTATTGAAAATTTTAAAGTTAATAATTATATAGGTGCTCCAAACGAGCGCACAAAGTTAGTGATTTTTATGCAACCGGCCAAACTCTTAGTCGAGATTTTTATCTTTCGAGGGGTTGCGGAAGTGGATTTTCCCTTCAAGATACTCTTGGGTGGCGATAAGAGTGGGCTTGGGAAGTTTCTCGTAGTAACGTGAAATCTCGATCTGCTCGCGGTTTTCCGAAATTTCTTCGAGATTGTCGTTGAGCGATGCAAACTCCTGTAGCTTCTTTTCGAGGTCGTGTTTCATCTCGCCGGCGATCTGGTTGGCGCGCTTAGCGATTATGCACACTGTTTCGTAGATGTTGCCTGTGTCCTCCGACATCTTTATGAGGTCGCGGGTTGTGGTGTTGAGAGGTGCGTTGGATTTCTTGTAGTCCATTATTATAAATGTTTATTCGTTTACGTATTTACCGGCTATCTTCATGATGTTGTCGGCTTCCTTGCGGTTGGGCGACTCGGGATAGTTGTTGATAAACGAGTAGTACTCGTCGACCACGTCGCGGAAGCGGTCGGCTTTCTTCTCCTCGACGCTCTGTGCTGCTTCCTGATAGCGCGATTTGAGTATGAGCATCTCAAGCTCTTCCTTATACTTGGAGTAGGGGTAGTTCTTGATGGCGTTGCGGGCCACTATTACCGCCGACTCGTAGTTGTTGCCCATATAGTTGCCCATATTGTAATACAGCTGGGCGTTCTGCAGTTCTTTCAGTGTGAGCTTGTCCTGAAGCTCGAATATGGTGTTCTGCGCCACGGGCACTTTGTCGCTCTTGGGGAAATAGTCGAGAAACGCCTGCAGCTCCTCGATGGCCTTTATGGTGCCGCTCTGGTCGAGCTGTGGCTCCGGAGAGTCGAGATAGTAGCCATATCCGCAGTAGAAGCGGGCCATTTCTGCGTACTTGCCTTTGGGGTAGCGGTTGTAGTACGTCTGGAAGTATGCGCCTGCGTTTTCGTAGTCTTTGTTTTCGTAGTGGCTCAGGGCGAGCAGGTACAGGGAGTCCTCGGCTTTCTGGGTGCCTTTGAACATTGTCACTATATCGGTGAGCACGGTAGCGGCCTGAGTGTACTTTTTCTGCTCAAACGCACGCTTGGCGTACTCGAGACGCTCGTCCGGGTCATTGCTTTTAAGTATGCGCTGATATTCGCCGCATGATGTAAACGCGACAGCGGAAACAAGCACTATTAAAATATGGATGTAATTACGCATAATATGCTATCAAATATTCAAGCTGCAAATTTAGTAATAAATAATGAGTGTAATAATATATTGGCTCAAAAAAATCCCGATAAAAGATAATTTAAGATTTTTTGCCTACAAATTATACACTGCGGGATGTTAATTTCATTCGTTTTATATAATTTTGCACTTTACATTGGTAAAATGTCGTGTTGTCATGACGGCTTTACGTACACATCGCGGCAATTGCTTAATTAAATTAGTGAGACGTGGAAGAATCGAGTCGACTCGGAAAATATAAGGATTTTATCAAACGGCATCCGATATTGTTCAATCTGTTGCTGATGTTTATCGCAGGATGCGGTGTGGTATGGATAACTTTGGTAGCACTTGACGTGTGGACCGGCCACGGAAAATATGAGGTGGTGCCTAACATGCGCGGACTTACCTATAATCAGGCTACGGCGGCGCTTGCGGCGGCCGGCCTCAAAGTGGAGTTGTCTGACTCGATATATGACGAGCATACTCAGCCCGGCACCGTGCTCGACCAGTCGCCCCGGCCAAATACGAAAGTGAAGCCCAACCGGGTTGTCTATCTTACGGTCAATGCTTTTTCGCCCAAGATGGTGTCGATACCCAATCTCGCCGACATGTCTTTGCGTCAGGCGCGTTCGGTGCTTGAAGGTATAGGCATAAAACATATCAGAGAGCATTATGTGCCCAGTGAATACCGCGACCTTGTGATAGGGGCCAAGTTCAACGGCATATCCCTGCAGCCCGGAGCGCGTATCCCGGCTTCTGCCACGGTCACCATCGAGGTGGGTGGCGGACTGCCCGACGAGGAGGATAGCGTGGCTGTCGCCGAGGCTATATCGGAGGACATCGAGGCAAGTGAACTTGACATCAATTGACCGGTGAGCTATGGCAGTTGATGATATAGATGATATTATGCCGTCGGATGACGATGCAGTCGCCGATAACGTATATGACTCCGATATCGAGGACTCTGACGGCGGCGAGCTTTACGAGCACTTCAGGTTTGTAGCCGACAAGGGGCAGCAGCTTCTGCGTGTCGACAAGTTTCTTGTGGCGCGTCTTGAAAAGTCGTCGCGCAACCGCGTGCAGCAGGCGGCTGAAGCCGGCTGTATACTTGTCAACGGCCGCGCTGTCAAGTCCAATTACCGCGTGAAGCCGCTCGATGTGGTGACGGTGGTCATGGACCGTCCGCGTTATGAACTGGAGATAATAGCCGAGGACATACCGCTCGACATAGTGTATGAAGACGAGCATCTGCTTGTGGTCAACAAGCCGGCCGGACTGGTAGTGCATCCCGGCCACGGCAATTATCACGGTACTCTCGTCAACGCATTGGCCTACCACTTCAAGGATAATCCCGACTACGATGTCAATGACCCGCGCATGGGGCTTGTGCACCGTATCGACAAAGATACATCGGGCTTGCTCGTAGTGGCCAAGACTCCCGATGCCAAGACTCATCTCGGACGGCAGTTCTTCAACAAGACGACCAAGCGCGAGTATGTGGCGGTGGTGTGGGGACGTCCCGACCCCGCCGACGGACGCATTGAGGGCAATATAGGCCGCAGCCTTAAGGACAGGCTGCAGATGACGGTATTTCCCGATGGCGATTACGGCAAGCATGCCGTGACCCACTACTCGACAGTCGAGCCGCTGGGCTATGTAAGTGTAGTGAAGTGTGTGCTTGAAACGGGCCGTACCCACCAGATCAGGGTTCATATGAAGCATATAGGGCATCCGTTGTTCAACGACGCCCGTTATGGCGGCGATGTCATATTGCGCGGACTCACTACGTCGCGCTACCGTCAGTTTGTAGCTAACTGTTTTGAGCTGTGCCCGCGTCAGGCGCTACATGCGCGCACGCTCGGCTTCGTGCACCCGGTTACGGGCGAGGAGATGTTCTTTTCGGCTCCCGTGCCGCCCGACATGACCGCTCTGATAGAGAAATGGCGTAATTATAACAACGCCGTCGATATATAAAAAATCGTAAAGAAACGGTAATTTTAGACCGACTTTTAGATTAAAGTGTTATCTTTGAACAACCGAAATTATAATTTAGGATAATTATGACACAGGAACAGCTACAATTTGAGGACATAGCTCCTTATCCCGACAGTGTATTCCATGAAAAAATGCAGCATCTTGTAAAAGAACCGGGATTTGAGCATGCGGTAAAATGGGTGTTACCTAATGTTGATTATGACGAAATGTGCCATGACCTGCTTCAGGTGCATGACAAGGATACTTTCCAGCACAAGATCATGTGGCCGTTTCTTGAGATGCTGGCATCGAAAACCACTTCAGGCATAACTGTCGACGGCCTTGAGCGTGTCGACAAGACAAAAGCATATACATTTATAACCAACCACCGCGACATCGTGCTCGACACGTCGTTTTTGAACCTGTGCTTTCTTCGCGCGGGCTATCCCACGACCGAGGTGGCTATAGGCAACAATCTGCTCGTCTACGAGTGGATCAACGACTTGGTCAGACTCAACAAAAGCTTTATCGTGAAGCGCGACCTCCCGAGAGTGAAGGCTCTTGAAGCGGCACAGGAATTGTCGGCTTACATACATGACACGGTATCGCGCCGCAACCAGTCGGTATGGATAGCCGAGCGTCAGGGACGAAGCAAGGACTCCAACGATATGGCGCAGGACTCTTTGGTGAAGATGCTCGGACTTGCCGGAGGCAAGGAGTTTACCGAAAATCTGATGGAGATCAACCTGCTGCCCGTGTCAATCTCCTACGAGTACGACCCCAACGACTATCTTAAGGCACGCGAGTTTCTGCTGCGCCGCAATGACCCCGAGTTCAAGAAGACACAGCGCGACGACCTGTTTGCCATGGAGACCGGACTTTTGCAGCCTAAAGGACGTGTGCATTTCGCTGTCGGATATCCCGTCAACCCGGAACTCGCCGCTCTTGACGAGTCGCTCGACAAGGCTGCCGTGGCCCGCGACGTATGCCGCATGATAGACTGCCAGATACATTCAGGCTACAAGATATATCCTATAAACTACATAGCGTATGACCTGCTCTACTCGACCAAGGAGTTTGCCGGCCGGTACACTGCCGGCGAAGTAGCCGACTTCGAGACTTACATTCAGGAGCAGCTCAAGAAAGTGGATGTGCCCGAGCTTACAGCCGAAGACAAGGACTATCTGTACAGGATGATGCTTACCATGTATGCCAATCCGTTGAAAAACAATATTCAGGCTGATGAATTCTGTCATGACGAGTGTCACGGCTGATAACCTTTAAAGTCGTTATTGCACGATGAGGCTTGGGATAATGCTTGTTATCGTTATAGCCGCGATCAACGTGGCGGTCGACATCTATATATGGCGGCGCCTTACCGCCGTGTGTCGCCGTCGCTGGCCCGGTGTCGTGTATGCATGGAGCTCGCTTCTGCTGCTTGTATATATAATAACGGTAGCGTGTCTGCCGCGCCGCGGCGGTTCCGACGGCATGCTTATTGTCATCATGTGGATGCTCTACGCATATGTCACCGTATACCTGCCTAAATATATATATTGTATATTCAGCCTGTTCGATTACCTGCCGTTGGTGTTCAGGCGCCGTAAGTGCTATGTCGGCTCCGTTGCCGGCATTATAGCCGCTATAGGCGCATTTGTCGTCCTTTGGTGGGCCGCTCTCGTTAACCGCACCGACTATAAGGTGAATTACGTGGAGTTGGAGTTTGACAATCTGCCGGCCGCTTTCGACGATTATGTCATAGTGCAGTTCTCCGATTTTCATCTGGGTACCTACGGCTCCGACACTACTTTTGTAAGCCGTGTGGTGGACGAGATAAACTCGCGCAATGCCGATGTGGTGCTCTTTACCGGCGATATTGTGAACAGACGCTCCGACGAGATGTTGCCGCACGTGCCCGTATTGTCGAGGCTTCAGGCCCGCGACGGTGTTTACTCCGTGCTCGGCAATCATGATTACGGCGACTACAGTTCGTGGAAAAACGATGGTGACAAGGCCGAAAACATGAAGCTGCTGCGCACGCTTCAGCGCAATATGGGGTGGAACGAGCTTGATAACGCCACTGCGTGGCTCCGTCATGAAGGCGACTCGATAGCGTTGATTGGAGTTGAGAACTGGGGCGATCCTCCATTCCCGGTGTACGGCGATCTCGCGAAGGCTTATCCGCAGTTGTCCGACAGTGTTTTCAAGGTGCTTATGACGCACAATCCCGCCCATTGGGTCAATAAAATCGCCGACAATGACACCGTAAACATTGACCTCACGCTTTCAGGGCATACCCATGCCATGCAGATGCAGATAGCCCGTTGGTCGCCTGCCGCATGGCGTTATTCGAAATGGGGAGGCCTGTACGGCGACAAGTCAGACCGACACAAACTTTATGTCAACATAGGCCTCGGCACCGTAGCTCTGCCTGCACGTATAGGGGCCACTCCTGAAATAACTGTACTGAAGCTGAAAAAGAAGGCACCAAACACAAAGTAAACCCTTATGAATCCTGAATTATCTACTATTATCGCCGATGAGCTGAGTATCCATAAAAAATCGGTTGCGGCAACGTTGAAACTGCTTGACGACGGGTGTACCATACCGTTTATAAGCCGTTACCGCAAGGAGGCCACCGGCGCCCTTGACGAAGTTGCGGTCCATAACATACAGTTGCGTTACGAAGCGCTACTCGCGTTGGAGAAAAGAAAAGATACCATTCTCGATACAATCAAGGAACAGGATAAACTGACTCCCGAACTGAAGAAGAAAATTCTGGAGACATATGACGCCACCCAGCTTGAGGACCTCTATATGCCTTACAAACCGCGTAGGCGCACAAGAGCGCAGATGGCTGTCGAGAAGGGGCTTGAACCTCTGGCCCGTATGCTCATGGCGCAGACGTCGGCCGATGTGGAGTCGCCTGCCCGTCGTTTCATAGGCGGCGAGGTTGCCGATGTGGCCGACGCAGTGGCCGGCGCCGCCGACATAATGGCGGAGTGGATGAGCGAGAGCGAGAAAGCGCGGTCGATAGTGCGTGCGCGTTACGGCCGAAATGCCGTCATATCGGCCATGGTGGTGAAAGGCAAGGAGAAGGAGGGCGCCAACTACGAAAATTACTTTGAGTTCAGCAGCCCGTTGCGCACGGTGACGTCTCACCGTCTTCTCGCCATACTGCGCGGCGAGGCCGAGGGCTTCCTGAAGGTGTCGGTGTCGATTGATGACAACGAGATGATAGAGCGGCTGTCGCGTATGTTTGTCAGGACAACCGCGTCGGAGTCCGTGGCCGCTTTGATAAAGTCCACGGTTAAGGACAGTTACCGTCGTCTTATAAAACCCTCGATAGAGACCGAGGTGCTCGCCGCGGCAAAAAGCAAGGCTGATGATGCGGCCATAAACATGTTTGCCGACAATGTAAGGCAGCTGCTTCTTGCACCTCCGTTGGGCCGTAAGAGAGTGCTTGCCATAGACCCGGGGTTCCGTACCGGATGCAAGGTCGTGTGCCTCGACGAGCAGGGCAATCTGATGCACACCGAGGTCATTTATCCCAATCCGCCGCAGAATGACTTCCACGGAGCGGCCTTCAAGGTAAGCCGGCTTGTGGAGTCGTACCGCATCGACGCCATTGCCGTGGGCAACGGCACCGCCAGCCGCGAGACTGAAAAGTTTCTCGGCTCATTGCGCTATCCGCGGCCTGTGCAGGTGTTTGTCGTCAATGAGAACGGAGCGTCCATTTATTCCGCTTCCAAGATAGCCCGCGATGAATTTCCCGATTATGACGTCACTGTACGCGGGGCCGTGTCCATCGGCCGCCGTCTTATAGACCCTCTTGCCGAACTTGTCAAGATCGAGCCCAAGTCGATAGGCGTAGGGCAGTATCAGCATGATGTCGACCAGACCAAGCTTAAGGAGGCGCTCGCCTATACGGTGGAAAGCTGTGTGAACTCTGTAGGTATAAATGTGAACACCGCCTCTAAGGAGTTGTTGGCTTACGTGTCGGGTATAGGGCCCGCACTTGCGTCTAATATAGTCAGCTACCGTGCCGAGAACGGCGACTTCAAGAGTCGTCAGGCGCTGCTTGACGTGCCTCGCATGGGCGAGAAAGCCTTTCAGCAGTGTGCCGGATTTCTTCGTATACCCGGGGCTTCCAATCTGCTCGACAATACAGCCGTGCACCCCGAGCGATATGAACTCATCGACAGGATAGCCGCTGACAACGGCTGCACGGTCGACCAGCTTGTCAAAAATCCCAAACTGCTTGAAAAACTCGACCTTACGCCTTATGTGACAAAGCAGGTTGGACTCCCCACGCTGACCGACATCGTGCTTGAACTTGAAAAGCCCGGACGTGATCCGCGCTCCACTGTCGAGGTTATGGAGTTTGACGACCGCATCCGCGACATTCACGACCTGCAGCCCGGTATGCAGCTCAACGGCATAATCAACAATATCACCGCTTTCGGCTGTTTTGTCGACATAGGCCTTCATGAAAACGGACTTGTGCACATATCGCAGCTCTGCGACCGCTTCATATCGTCGCCTGCCGAGGTGGTCAGCGTGCACCAGCATGTCACCGTACGTGTGCTTGACGTGGACTATGCGCGGGGCCGCATAGCTCTGACCATGAAAGATGTGCCGCAGCAATGAACAGGTTGATCGTCGGCATAGGCAGCAACACTGCTGACCGCGACAAACGCATGTCGGCGGCCGTGGCTTACTTCACCGCTTCGTTCAGCGACGTGCTTGTGTCGTCGATATACGAAACTCCCGAGTGGAGCGGGCGTTACGCGCCTTATCTCAACTGTGTGGCCGTGGGCTTCACCGACAAGTCTGTCGATGAAGTGACCGACGAGCTTAAGCGTTATGAACTCGACAACGGGCGTACGCCGGCTATGAAACTCGCCGGAGCCGTGACGATAGACATGGATGTCGTCGTATGGAACGACGAAGTACTGCGCCCAGTGGATATGGAGCGGGAATATTTCAGGAGGGGTTACGATCAGCTCAACGGCTCCTCGCGGTAGCCTGTGTCGCGGAAAAGCTCTTTGTCTTCAGCCACTCCGTTGCCTACGGTTGTGAGCATGTCGCCCATGAGCGCTCCGTTCATGCCGCCGCGAAGTATCCGGGCCATTGTATCTTTTGACAATCTCATTCGGCCGCCGGCAAAGCGCAGTGTCTGCTTCGGCGCTATCAGTCTGAACAGCGCCACGGTGCGCACTATCTCCTCTTCTTCGATAAGCGGTACGTTTTCAAGCGCCGTGCCCTTGATGGGGTTAAGTATGTTTATCGGTATCGACACAGCTCCGGCTTCGCGGGCTTCTTCGGCCAGTTCGAGGCGTTGCCTCATCGACTCGCCCATGCCTATTATGCCTCCGCAGCATATCTCCATGCCGACTTCGCGCGCCGCCTTGATGGTGCGCAGTTTGTCATCGTGGGTGTGGGTGGAGCATAAGGCGGGGAAGAAGCTTGCCGATGTCTCAAGATTGCAGTGGTAGCGCCGCACACCCGCCTCGTGCAGTTGTTGCAGCTCGTCGCGGTTAAGCAGCCCCATTGAGGCACACATGTATATACCCGTTTCGGCTGCTACCTTACGGTACAGGTCGCAGAAGCGCTTTATGTCGGCAGGAGCCACCTTGCGCCCGCTTGTCACGAGTGAATACCGCCGTACTCCGGCACCCTTGTTGAGCCGCGCGGCATGCAGGGCTTCGGCCTCGGATACGAATTCGTATTCGTCGATGCCGGTGACATGGTAGCGCGACTGCGCGCACCACTTGCAGTCTTCGGAGCAGCGCCCCGAACGTGCGTTGACAATGGAGCAGGTGTCGATGACATCGCCGCAGAATTTACGCCGTACTTCATCGGCGGCATCGGCAAGTTCATCGGCTGTATATCGCAGGTTTAGCTCAAGCGCTTCGTCCACTGTGGCGGGAATGCCTTCAAGAGCCTTTTGTTTTATCGTTTCAAGCATAAGCTGATAAATTTAGTCCGGCAAATTTACGAAATAATACCGTTAAGTTGATTAACTTTGCGGAAGTTTAATCATGACTCAACTATAAACATACCATGTCACGGAAAAATTGGCGTAAACTGATTATCAGCGCCGCTATGGTGGTAGCGCTGTTTATTGTCGGTCTCATACTGCGCCTGAATTACGAGGGACGTGAGCTTGAGAAAGGCTCGTGCGACATCAACGGCACAGTGGAAAAAATAACCCGCCATCATACCGAAGCCACTTCCTACCGGGTCAATCACCGGCTTGTGCGCCGTCCGGCATCGACGAGCTATAAGGTGCACTACTATTACGTGGTCGACGGCGATACTGTGCGCGACAATGTGTCGACGACACGTCCTATGCTGCGCCGTACCGGTGCCGGAGCGAAGATACCGGTAACGTACGCGCTCAGCAATCATAAGATACATCGTGCCCACCCCGACCGCATGACGGTCAAGAGCGGGCACTACGTTTTCGGACGTTAGGCGGTCACTCGCTTTTCAGGCTGAGGGCCGGATTTTCACGTGCTGTCCTGACGGTCATGGCCGTCACGCACAGCAGTATCGCCCCCAGTACGGCCAAAGCGGTCAGTATGTAGTATATCCACAGGTTTTCGATCTTTGCCGCAAACTGCTGCATCCACAGGTTGCCGGTCCATGCCGCCGCAACCGCTCCGACGGCTACTGCGGGTACGGCCACAAGCATTATGTTGCGCGATATCAGTGCCAGTATGTCGGCGGTTTCCGCACCGTTTACCTTCCTTATGGCTATCTCCTTGCGGCGTCGTTGTATCTCGTCGGCCACGAAGCCTATGAGACCCATGAGCGTGGTAAGCAGTATTATGACCGATGTGGTCAGCACCGAGTTGCGGAATATGCGTATGTCGGAATACTGCATCTTTACGACGTCGGGCATCAGCGTGAATTCGGCGTGGGCATCGGGATATGCCTCGGCCACGGCCTCGTTCAGTCTGTTGAGGTTCTCCTTGTATGGAGGCTTAAGCTTTACGGTGATGACACCATGGTTCCAGCCCCATTCATTGTATGCTATTTCGGGCGGACATACTATCATGGAATTGGGCGCTTCGTCGTAGGCGCCGTAAAGGTCGATGTCGCCCACTATACCCACTATGGTGTAAGGACCTCCATATCCCGGATTTATGACTTTGTTCTCGTTCAGCGCTTTTTCCGGCGTAAGATGCAGTGAGTTCATCAGTTTCTCGTTGATAAGCATCTCGCCCGGGGCTTTCAGAGTGCGGCCGTGAAGTATCTTCAGCTCCATTATGTCGATCATGTTGCTTTCTACGGCTGAGATGGAGCTCATTATGCCGTTGTCGATCATGGTGCCTTCAAATGAATCGGCTATGAGCCATGACGACCCGGCGCAGTCTTCGACGTAGGGCAGACTTCGCAGAAATCCGGCCACAAGCTCATATCCGGCTATGTTTTGTGTCCAGTTGGACTCAAGCGCCATAGGAGTGGGATTGTAATTGCGTATGTTATCTACTATGTATCGGTACTGAAAAGTCATTATACACAGTAGTCCGCAGGTAAATGACACTCCGGCAAACTCTATAAAAAGCAGCACCCGCTTCCATGAACCCTTGCGTTCGGTGACGCGGCGGAACACCTGCGACACCGGTACGGAAGCAAACGTGCGGGCCGGTATGACGCCGCCTATAAGCAGCACGACGGCTAAAATGCCCAATATAATCAGTGTACGTCCTCCCTTGAACAGCGATGACACCGGTGTGGCGAGCATCTCCTCGATGGGCTCACGGAAGTTCAGGGTCACTATGGCCGCAAGCAGAAGAGCGAGTGCGAGTATCAGGGCCGTTTCCCATATGAACATGCCGAATATGCGTCCGTTGCCGGCGCCGCTGCATTTCTGTACGCCTATGGCCTTGGCCCGCTTGCTCAGTGAGGATATGGAGAGCAGCACATAGTTCAGCGACGCGATAAGCAGGAGCGATATGCCGAGTATGGCCATGATGGTGCACATGCGTTTTATCTCCTTGTTGTTTTTGTACACCTCATGCAAGGGGCCTAATTTTACTCCGAATAGGTCCCATTGGCCGTTAGGCGGATAGGCCGGGCGTATGGCCTTTTCTATCATTGCGTCGAGGCGCTCCTGCGGTATCTCCTTCCTGAGGCGGAAGTAACCGTTCCAGCAGTTGGCTTGGAAGTTCCATTGGCGTCGGGCGTCGGTGAGCGAGAAGACAGCATCGGGCCTTACGGTGGAGTTGTCGGCAATGGTTCTGTATACCCCTTGTATCCTGTAAAGCCCTCCGTCGGTCCTTACGGTTGTACCTGTGGGGCTTTCGCCGTTGCCTATCTTTTTCGCCGTCTCTTCACTGACAAATATGTTGTCGGGCTGCAACAGTGTCTCCGGGTTGCCCTCTATGATGTCGATGCCGAGTGTCTTGAAGAAGTCAGGCTCTCCGGCCCATCCGTCTATTTTTATTTCACGGTCGTCTACCATTATGCGCGAGCAGTATCGGCCGTTGAAGGTGGTGGTGTATGACTCTATGTCGTCGGGATACGCTTCGGCTATGAGTTTCGGCAGCGGCCCGAGGCATCGGTGTTCCCATCCGGCCTTGTCGGCTACGCCGTATTTCATCGATATGCCGTACAGCTTCTTGTAGTCGTTGAAGCCGGTGTCGAAGCTCTGCAGGTAGGCTATCCGTGCAAATAGCAGCGCGCACATGGTTATGGCCAGACCGAGCGATACTACCTTTATCAGCGTAGTGCCGCGGTTGTGCCACATCGTGCGCAGTACGTAGTGAAGTTGTTTCATAAGGTCAGTCGTTTAGTTGGGTATATTGGCCACTATCGAGCCGTCAAACAGATGAACTACACGGTGGGCATATCCGGCATCGTGCTTGGAGTGCGTGACCATGACTATCGTGGTGCCCTGACGGTTAAGCTCGGTAAGCAGTTCCATGACTTCGGCGCCGTTTTTCGAGTCGAGGTTACCGGTAGGCTCGTCGGCAAGAATGAGTCCCGGCTCGGTGATGACGGCGCGCGCTATGGCCACACGCTGTTGCTGACCTCCCGACAACTGCTGCGGGAAGTGCTTGGCCCTGTGGCCTATATTCATGCGTTTAAGCATTTCGTTTACACGGCGTTTGCGCTCCGATGCGGGCACTCCGAGATAGGTGAGCGGCAGTTCAACGTTTTCATACACGTTTAGTTCGTCGATGAGGTTGAAGCTCTGAAACACAAACCCGATCTTGCCCTTGCGCAGACGTGTGCGCTCCTTTTCTTTAAGCGAGGCCACCTCGGTGCCGTTGAGTCTGTAGCTTCCGTCAGAGGGGTTGTCGAGCAGTCCGAGTATGTTGAGCAGTGTCGACTTTCCGCAACCGGAGGGGCCCATGACAGCCACAAACTCACCTTTGTCTACATTGAAGTTTACGTTGTTGAGCGCTACCGTCTCGACTTCGTCGGTACGGAATACTTTGTCCAATTTTTCAATCTGTATCATAGTTATGTAAATTTATATTGTTTTCGTTAAGAAGGTCGGGGTTATTCGCTTTTCAGGCTCCGTGAGGGATTTTCATGCGCCGTGTGCCATGACAGCATCAGCACGCTTGCCACGATTACGGCGATTATGATTATGGCGGTCATCGTATAGTACAACCACAGATTTTCGACCCTTACGGTAAATAGATTGAGCCATATGTCGCCGGCCCATGCCGCGACTGCGGTGCCGATAGCTACGGCGGGGAGCGCCACCTTCAGGATGTCGCTTGACATAAGGCTGAGTATGTCGGCGGTTTCGGCTCCGTTGACTTTTCTTATGGCTATCTCTTTGGAGCGGCGGTTTATCTCGTCTTTCACGAAGCCTACAAGCCCCATGACGGTAATCATTATGACCGCTATGGCCGCGAGCAGGGTCATGTCGCGAAATACTTTGACGTCTCTGTAAATCTCTTCGTTCATCCGCTCCATGCTTTTGAACTCGATATGTCCTGTCGGAAAGGCTTCGGCCATGTCCTTGTTAAGACGGTTGAGGTTTTCTTCAAACGGCTCTTTCAGCTTCATTACTATCTGTCCTTTGAGCGGGTAGGGATGATAGTACATTATAAAGGGCTGCTGCTCCGAGAAGAAGCCGCCTATGGCGAAGTCTTTGAGTATTCCGGTTATTCTTATACGCTCGTCGCCCAATATAATGGTCGGATGCTCTGTCAGTGCCGTCTTTTCGTTCCAGCCCATCCATTTTATGAATGTCCGGTTGGCTATGACTTCACCGGTTTTTTCCGGTGCGCGGCCCTGAAGTATTGTCATGCCCATTATGTCGAGGTATTCCTTGTCGCCGTAGTCGTAGCGGGTCGAGAAGCTGGTGTCATGCCCCTCTTCGCGTACTAATTCGCCGGAATAGCCTGTAAGAGGCGTGTAAATCGACGAAGAGAACTTCTCTACATAAGGCAGGCCTTTGTATACGGCCACTACTGCATCGCTGCTGTCGTACACCGTCGGTCGGGGTCCTATGGCGAGCCGGGTGAGAGTATAGCCCTTGTCCTTGTCGACCACATAGCGGTACTGTACAAACATGACGCACAGCAACGAGCATATGAACGCCACTCCCGAAAACTCAATGAAGAGCAGCGCGCGTTTCCATGAGCGTTTGCGTTCGGTGACGCGGCGAAACACCTGCGACACCGGCACAGAGGCGAATATACGGCCCGGAAGTATGCCGCCCAGTATGAGCACGCCGGCTATTACGGCCACCGGTATCCACAGGCGGTCAGTGGCAAAGAGAGTGGATACGGGGGTGGAGAGTGTATATTCGATAAACTCGCTGAAATTTATTATTATCAGCGTCATCACCGCTGCCGCGCCGATAAGTATGAAGAGGGTTTCGAGCAGAAACATCGTGAATATCGACTTGGAGCCGGCTCCGCTGCACTTGTGTACGCCTATGGATTTGGCTCTGCGGTTAAGTGACGAAATCGATATCAGCGAATAGTTGAGCGAGGCTATGAACAGGAGGGTTAGGGCAAGCACCCACATTATGGTGTTGATGCGACGCACATCCTCGTTCATCGCGGAGTGGGTGTCGGTAATGGGCCGTACAAACGCATACAGACCCACGTCGTCGGTGTCGGGCGAGTGTTGCTGTATGATCTTGTTTATGTTTTTGTTTAGAAGGTCGATGTCGATATTACGGTCTTTAAGCCGGATGTATTCATACCAGCTGTCTCCGCCGTTCCAAGAGTGGTTGCCTATGCCGCGTGAAAGTATCGTGGGCAGTGATATGACAGCCTGAGGGCGTATCGACGCATTGTCGGGAATGTCGCTGTATATGCCTCTTACGTGCAGAATCCATGTGCCGTTGTAGCTTATCTGCTGTCCTATAGGGTCATTGTCGCCAAATATCTTTTTCGCGAGACTTTCGCTTAAAAATACCGTGCCGGGCTGTGCAAGGTCCACTGTCGGTTTGCCTGACAGTACTTCTATGCCGAGAGTGTTGAAAAAGAGTGAATCGGCAAGGATTTTTGGCTCGTAGAAGTATGATTCGCCATACTTCAGCGGCTCTGATATCATGCCACCCGGCTGTAGGGTCGTAGCCGACTCCACGACATCGGGAAGTCCTTCCATCACCGCGCCGGCGAGAGCGCCGACACACATCATCTGCGGTTCTATGAGCTCTCCTCCGAGTTTCCACTGCATCCACAGCTGATATATGTTTTGATGTTCCTTGAAGCACGTGTCGTAACTGTTCTCAAAGTCTATACGTGCAAACAGCAGTATGCACATGGTAAGGCCGAGACCGAGTGATATGATTTTGGTCAGGGCCATACCTTTGTTGTGCATCAGCGTTTTCCAAGCATAATGTAATTGTTTCATCATTTTGTAGTATTACCGCTATAAGAAATTACATAAAGCGTGCCAGACGGGCAACTACCTGTAGCTTAGTGTGTTGTCGCTGCGGCTGCCGCGGTTTGTGTCAAAAAATCATACACCGGCGTAAAAAATATAGACATTACGGCCTGTATAAAAATTATGGCAATCGTTGATATCCACATTAAAATTAGTAGATTTGCAATGATATGAAAAAGCATGGTGCCATACTGGTAGTTGACGACCACCGAGGCGTACTGTCGGCGGTGAGTCTGTTGTTGCGTCCTTACTTCGGGCAGGTCATAACACTGCCGTCGCCGGTGCGTATTGACGAGACGCTGCGAAGTGTGCGTCCTGACTGTGTGCTGCTCGACATGAACTTCAGCGCCGGAATAAACAATGGTAACGAGGGCCTTTACTGGCTCGCCCATATAAAACGTATAAACCCCGATATGCCTGTGGTGCTGTTTACCGCTTATGCCGATATTGATCTGGCGGTCAAAGGCATCCAGCAGGGCGCGAGCGACTTCATAGTCAAGCCGTGGGAAAATGCCCGGCTTGTGGAGACCGTGCTTAAAGCAAGCAGTCGCACTAAAAAGAATACATCATCGGCCGACAACGGCATGTTCTGGGGAGAGTCGGATGCCATGAAGCGGCTGCGTGACATGGTGGAGCGGGTGGCTCCGACTGACGCCAATGTGCTTATAACCGGTGAGAACGGCACCGGTAAAGAGGTCCTCGCACGTGAGCTTCACCGGCTGTCGGGACGCCGTGACAAACCTATGTCCACTGTCGATATGGGATCGGTCACGGAGTCGCTGTTTGAAAGCGAGTTGTTCGGCCATGTCAAGGGGGCCTTCACACATGCCGTGGCCGATCGTCAGGGCAAGTTTGAGGCTGCCGACGGCAGTACTCTGTTTATGGACGAGATAGGCAATATGCCGCCGCATCTTCAGTCAAAACTGCTTGTGGCGCTGCAAAACCGCGAAGTGGTGAGAGTGGGAAGCAACAAGCCTGTAAAGATTGACATACGCCTTATCTGCGCCACCAATCGTAATCTTGAGGATATGGTACGCGACGGGCGTTTCAGGGAGGACCTGCTTTACCGCATAAACACCATACAGCTGCAGTTGCCGCCGCTCCGTGAACGCAAGGAGGACATAGTGCCGCTCGCACGTATATTTATGGAGCGGTTTGCCCGGCAGTATGACCGTCGGGTCGCCGAGCCGGGCGGTGATGTGGAGCGCCTTTTGCTGTCGCATTCTTGGCCCGGCAATATCAGGGAGCTTCAGCATGCCGTGGAGAAAGCCGTTATATTGAGTGACGGCGAGCGCCTTGACCCGCGACACTTCACGCTTGCCAAGCCGCGTGTAGACAGCATGGACGGTGGGCGTATGGAGACTCTTGAGGACATGGAGCGCCATATGATAGCGAAAGCGGTAGGCGATTGCGGAGGCAACCTCAGTGCCGTGGCTTCGAAGCTTGGAATAACGCGCCAGACATTGTATAACAAGATGAAAAAGTACGGCCTATGACATGGGCTTGGCTGAATATAGTCATAGTTGTCGGTGTCATCGGGGTGATATGGGCCATATATGCGGTAGTCAGGCGTATAGGGGCCGACCGCCGCAAGATAGCTCTGCTTCTCGACGCGCTCGAAAACGGCGACACGTCCATTAAATTCCCCGTTAGCCGTGACCGCGATGTAAACGTCATGCTCAACCGCATAAGCGAGGTGCTGAAGCGTGTGCGTATCGAGACCGGAGAAAAAGAGCGTTACTATGAATTGATTCTCGACCGTGTGGGAGCGGGCGTGTTGTCGGTGTATGACAACGGAGTGGTGTTTCAGGTCAACAGGGCCGCGCTGTCGCTTCTCGGACTGGATGTGCTGACTCACCTGAGGCAATTGGAGCGCGTGAGTGCCGAGCTTCTGGCCCGTATCGAGGCGGCGGGAGACAACGACCGCCTGTCGGTTGAGGTCGTGACTGAAGGACGCCGGCGCACGCTGTCGGTAAATGTGTCGGCAATAACGCTCCAGCACCACCGGCTCAGGATAATAGTGCTTGATGATATAAGCGACAGCCTTGACAGGAAAGAGGTGGACTCTTGGATAAAGCTGACGCGTGTCATGACTCATGAGATTATGAATTCGCTCGGCCCGATAACCTCGCTTAGCGAGACTCTTGCCGAGAGGGCGGGTGATGAATCGGAGGAGCTGCGCGAAGGACTGTCGACCATCGCTGTCACGGGTAAGTCGCTCGTGAGCTTCGTGTCATCATACCGCAGACTTGTATATATGCCTACGGTCGAGCCGCGACTTTTTTCTGTAAAGCCTTTTCTTGAGCGCATGATGTGCTTGGCTATGCAGTACGTGGCTTCGTCCGATATAGTTATTAAAATAAAGGATTGCGACAATGAACTTATCGCTTATGCCGACGAGAATATGATGGGGCAGGTGCTCGCCAATCTGTTGAAAAACGCAGTGGAAGCCGTGGCCGGAACTGACGGAGGCCGGGTCGAATTGAACGCTTATTGCGACGATACCGACACCGTGACACTGACTGTGAGCAATAACGGTCTGCACATAACTGAAGATGTGGCCGACGAGATATTCGTGCCGTTCTTCACTACAAAGAACGGCGGCACCGGCATAGGTCTGAGTATAAGCCGTCGCATGGTCCAGCTCAATGGCGGCTCGCTGGCGCTGGCCCCCTATACTGACGCCGACGCCATGACCACTTTCGTCATCACACTCCCGTAATACAGTCGGTCAATACACCTGAATTTTGTATGGCGCGGGATTATTTTTCACCCCAGCGTGAGCGCAAGGGGTAGCGTCCCGGGTGGATGAGCAGCCGCAGAGAGGTCGGATAGGAGAAGTAGGCCCATATCCAGTTTGTGAGTACCACGAGCTTGTTGCGCATGCCGAGTATGGAGATGAGGTGGATAAACATCCAAGTGAACCATGCCGGAAAGCCGGTAAGGTGCATGTGGCGCAGGTCGGCAACGGCTCGGTTGCGCCCTATGGTGGCCATTGACCCTTTGTCATTGTATTCAAACCGGCGCTCCATACTTCCGCGGTTAAGATTGCGGGCCAATGTGCGGGCCTGTTGTATGGCTACTTGGGCCAGCTGCGGGCACCCGTGCGGATACATGTCGTCGGTATGCAGGGCGAGGTCTCCTATTACAAAAATGTCATCGTACCCTTCGGCCCGGTTATATTCGTCGACAATGAATCTCTGTCCCGGTCCCTTGTGCAGCTCACCGCCCGTTATTTCAAACGTTTCACCGGTTACACCCGCCGTCCACACCATCATTTCGGAGTACATGGTCGAGCCGTCGGTAAAGGTGACGACGTTGTCGTCATATGACTTCATGGTTTTCTGAAGATGTACGTCGACATATAGCGACTTCAGATACTTCAGCGCGTAGCGCGAGGCGGTGCCGCTCATGGTGCGTAGCAGGCGGTCGCTGCCTTCGACGAGAGTTATTGACATCTCTTCGGGTTTTATTGCGGGATATTCGCGGTGGAGTATGTAGCGCTTCATCTCGCCTATGGCTCCGGCTACCTCGACCCCTGTCGGGCCTCCTCCGATGACAGCGAAACTGAGCAGCCTGCGTCGGGTCTCCGGGTCGGTGCTGTTGCTGGCCCGTTCGAGCCGGTCAAGTATCTCGTTACGGCATCTTATGGCCTGTCCGGTGCTTTTTATCGTAAATACGTATTTGTACAGGTCTTCTATGTTGAAGAAATTGTTGGTGGTGCCGGCCGCTATGACGAGCTTGTCGTAATGTATCGTCTCAAACTGTGTGATTATCTTTTTGTCGGCGATGTCCAGCCGCTTCACTTCTCCCATATGAAACCGCGGCCTTATCTTCATCTTGCGTATCTCGCGTCGGAACGGGAATGATATGCTTGCCGGTTCGAGGCCCGATGACGCTATCTGATAGAACAGGGGAGGGAAACTGTGGAAGTTGTTTCTGTCCACCAATATCACGTCGTATCGGTCGCGGTCTATGTGCTTGATGAAATTCATGCCGGCGAACCCTCCGCCCACAACGACTATAGTCTCTTTATTGCCTGTCATAGATGTTATTTTTTATGAAATTACCCGATTATACGATTTAAACATGTAACTTTACAACAAAATACAGCAAATATAGTACTGTCATGCCTCAATTAGTCACACGTATAAAATATATAATACTAACAGCCGTAATATGTTCATTTTTTTGCGGGCAAATCAAGGCGCAGATCAATACCGAGCAGGTGTTGCGCGTGGGGCAGAACTCGCTTTATCTTGAGGATTACGTGTTGTCTATCCAGTATTTCAATCAGGTCATATCGGCAAAGCCCTATCTCGCACAGCCCTATTTTTACAGGGCTATAGCCAAGCTCAGCCTTGACGATTATCTTGGCGCCGAAGCCGATGCATCGCTCGCTATAGAAAAGAATCCGTTTATAACCAACGCCTACGAGGTGAGGGGAGTGGCACGGCAGAATCTCGGCCGTCACCGCGAGGCCATAGAGGACTATACCACCGCTCTCGCACAACTGCCCGAGAGCAAAGGCATACTGTTTAACAAAGCCCTCGCCGAGGAGGAAATCAAGGACTACGAGGCGTCGGAAAAGAGCTACGCGGAGTTGCTCAGAATATACCCGCGTTATGATAACGGTTATGTGGGCCGTGCCCGGCTGCGCCTTGCCACAGGCGATACCGTAGCTGCCCTTGAGGATATAAACAAGGCGCTTGAATTGAACAAAAACGCGGTAAACGCCTACATAATGCGTGCCGACATCGCCATTAAATCGTCGGGCGACTACAAGGGCGCGCTTGCCGATATGGACGAGGCCATAAAGCTACAGCCGCAGTATGCGGGATTTTTCATCAACCGCGCGTTTCTGCGTTATAATCTTGACGACTATTTCGGAGCAATGGCCGACTACGACTATGCCATACAGCTTGAGCCGCTTAATGCCACGGCTCTGTTTAACCGGGGACTTCTGCGTGCCGAGGTGCATGACAACAACAAGGCCATAGATGACTTCTCGAAGGTGCTTCAGCTCGATACCGACAATTATCATGCGCTTTACAACCGCGCACTGCTGTATAAGGACATAGCCGACTACCGAAGTGCGGTAAGCGACCTTGACCGTGTGATCGAGGCCTATCCGGGGTTTGCCGGGGCGTACTTCGTCAGGTCGGAGGCCAAACGCCTTATGGGCGATACGGGTTCGGCCGAGAAAGACTATAGAAAGTCAATGGCGCTTTCAAAGCTCCCTGTGGCTGATGACGAAGAGAGTGGAAAGGCCGCCGACGGCGCGGCCGATGCACCCGAGACCCAGCAGGATGTCGCCAACCGCTTCACCTCGCTGTTGACAATCGAGAACAACGCCACGGTAAAGGAGGAATACAGCACAGCCGGTATAAAGGGCCGTGTTCAGGACCGCAACATGGCGGTCGAGATAGAGCCCATGTTCACGCTCAGCTACTATGTCACCTCTACCGAACTTAAGGAGGCTCCTTATTATATAAAGGAGATAGACGAGATAAACGGCACGCGTATGCTCCGCTTCCTTGTCATGGTTACAAACCGCGAGCCGCAACTTACCGACGAGGACGCCATAGCCAAGCACTTTGCGTCGATAGAGTACTACACGTCTTATATATCCACTCACTCGCCGCGCGCCATAGACTATTTCGGCCGGGCTATGGACTACTGCACGCTTCACAACTATCAGGCGGCTATAAACGACCTTGACAAGGCCATAGAGCTGACTCCCGACTTCACGCTTGCCTATATGCTGCGCGCCAATGCCCGATTGAAACTCGCCGAAGTAGAATCGATGAGTCACAACAAGGATGCCGGAATGCCGGGCCTTGTAAAGCGTACCGAACAGATGGTGCGCACTGAGGCGCTCAACGATATAAACCGGGTGATCGAGTTGTCGCCGCGAATGGCGTTTGCCCATTACAACAAGGGCAATCTGCTTGTGGCCGCAGGCGATTATACATCGGCCATAAGTGCATATACAAAGGCCATAGAGCTGAAGCCCGATCTGGGTGAGGCATTCTATAACCGCGGATACCTGTATCTTAAACTTGGAAACCGTGATGCGGGTGTAGCCGATCTCAGCAAGGCCGGCGAGCTGGGTATCGTACCGAGTTATAATCTGCTTAAGCGAATGACTCGATAAATTGTAAACTACAGTCGTTTTTTTAATTAATATTTCTTATTTTTGCGTAACGTATTAACCAAAATCAACAATATGACCAACCAAGACGAAAAAACACTGGAGCAAAGAGGCATAGCCCCCGAGCTGTTTGAAGCGCAATTGCGTCGTTTCGAGACAGGTTTCCCTTATCTGCGTATTCTCGATACCGCCCGTGTGGGCGATGGTATAATAAGCCTTGACGATGCCGGCCGTGAGAAGGCGGTGGCCCGTTGGGAGCGTTTCCTTGCCGACGGAGGTCAGGTATATAAATTCGTGCCCGCATCGGGTGCTGCGTCGCGTATGTTCAAGGCTCTGTTTGAGTTCCTTGACGGGAGCGATGATGTTCCGGCCGAAGGCTCGGCTGCCGACTCTTTTATAAAGGAGCTGCCACGGTTCGCGTTTTATGCCGAACTGAACGAAGCCGCCAAGCGCATGTATGGCGCCGACCTTGACACCCTTAAGGGCGCCGGCCGGTACAAGGACATAGTGGCCGCTCTCCTGAAAAAAGAGGGCTTGAACTATGGCGGTCTGCCCAAAGGCCTGCTGAAGTTTCACTCGTATGCCGAAGGACCGCGTACGCCGCTTGAGGAGCATCTCGTGGAGGGAGCGCAGACAGCCGCCAATTCTCACGGGGTTGTCAACCTGCACTTCACTGTGTCGCCTGAACACCGCGAGCTCTTTGACAAGAAAATAGCCGAAGCGCTGCCCGCTCTTGAAAAGCGTCTTGGCGTGAAGTACAATATAAGCCTGTCGGAGCAGAAGAAGTCGACCGACACAGTGGCCGTGAATCCCGACAACACGCCTTTCCGTGAAAACGGCGAGCTGCTTTTCCGTCCCGGCGGTCACGGCGCTCTCATAGAGAACCTCAACGACATAGACTCGGCGGTGGTGTTTATCAAGAATATCGACAATGTGGTGCCCGACAGCCAGCGTCAGGCCACCATAGACTACAAGAAGGTCATAGCCGGATATCTTGTGGAGGTTGTCGACACTATCGACAAGTATCTTGACATGATCAATACCGGCCGTTATACTATGGACGATGTAAGAGACATGATAGCGTTCATGCACGATACACTCAATATACGCGACGAGAAGATGAAGTCGCTTGAAGACGTGGACCTCGTGCTCTACATAAAGAATAAACTGAACCGTCCGGTGAGAGTGTGCGGTATGGTGCGCAACGAGGGTGAACCCGGCGGAGGCCCGTTCATAGCATACAATGCCGACGGCTCCACTTCGCCGCAGATACTTGAGAGCACGCAGATCGATCCTGCCAATGCCGCTTATAAAGAGATGATGGGACGTGCCACTCACTTCAATCCCGTAGATCTTGTATGCTACGTCAAGGATGCCGAGGGACGTAAGTTCAATCTGCCCGATTATGTGGATCCCGACACCGGCTTCATATCGTCCAAGTCAAAGAACGGCAAGGAGCTGCGCGCTCTTGAGCTTCCGGGACTGTGGAACGGTGCCATGAGCGACTGGAACACGGTGTTTGTCGAGGTGCCCATAGCCACGTTCAATCCCGTGAAGACAGTCAACGATCTTTTGCGTCCCGCCCACCAGAGCTGACAGAACTTTCATTCCCGAGGCAGTGTTATTACAGTGTATGAATAAGAAAGACTCTGTAATAAGACTTTGGCGCGAATGTTTCGACGATACCGACCAGTATGTCGACATGTTTTTCAGCGAGGTTTACCGCGATGACGACGCTCTCGTACTTGAAGAAGAGGGGCGTGCGGTAAGTTCGATGATGTTACAGCGTTACACCATGAATTTTCATGGTGTAACGTCATCTATAAGCTATGTGTGCGGGGCGGCTACAGCCAAGCGTCTGCGCGGTCACGGCTACATGAGGCGTCTTATGGGTGAGGCGTTGCGTGAATCCTATCGTCGCGGCGACGTCATGTGTACGCTTATTCCGGCGAGCGGGTGGCTCTTCCACTACTATGAGCATATGGGCTTTTCGCCCGTGTTCTATATCGATGTGGAGAGGTATACTCCGGCCCATAGATTCCATAGTACGGGAGTGTACAGCCGATATTACGATCTTGACGGAGCCGAGGCATACGGCTTTTTCAACAGAGTCATGGAGTCGAGGCCTTGTACCGTACAGCACACGCGCCGTCAGTATGACGAGATACTCATGGATAATTCGGCCGATGCCGGTGCTGTCATAGCACTTGCCGACTCTTGCGGCTCACCCGTAGCCATGGCGTTTGCCGTGCCTGACGATGACGAGGTTGTGGTCAAGGATGTGCTTGCCGCCGATGACGACTCGCGTGCGGCTGTGCTTGCCGAGGTGCTCAAGGAGTTCTCGGGCTGTCCGATGACGGTATACGGCTATTACGGTTCGGTGCGTGACAACGACAATTATGTGGCCCGCGGTATGGCAAGACTGGTTAACGTGGAGAAGTGTCTTTCGGTGATAGCCGAGCGCTATCACGACATGAAGCTGTCAATAAGGGTCAATGACGTTGAGATAGATGAGAACAACGGCGTGTACATAATAGGTGACGGCAAGTGCGTGCGCAATGACCGGTATGACGGTGAACTTGACTACGACATAGACGTGGAGGTGCTCATATCTATCATTTTTGGCAATGATGTCACGAGGCGGTTGCTGGACTTCCCGGCTGAACGCCCGTTTATAAGTCTGATGCTTGATTAAGATATAATATAATGATAAAAAGATTTTTTACAGCTCTGTCGCTGACATGCATGCTCGCTTTGTCGGCCGGAGCACAGGAACCTGTAAAGGCTATAGGTCAGGAGGAGTTTATGAAGGAGATATTTAATTATCGCAACGATACGGTGCAACCGGTACGTCCTACGTTGGTCGATTTCTGGGCTCCGTGGTGTGCTCCCTGTCTGCGCCTGTCGCCTGTGATTGACTCTTTGGCCGTAAAGTACAAGGGGCAGGTAGACTTCCGTAAACTTAATATTGACGAGAATCAGGATCTGGCACGCGATCTTGGCATAAATTCCATACCGCTTGTTGTCCTGTTTCCTAACGACGGACGCCCTATGCGCGGCATGATGGGCGTACAGCCGGCTGAGTTCATCGACCGGTCCATAAAAGAATATCTGCTGCCAAAGAGCACGGGCGAGTAACAACCGCCCGCGCTCTTTGAGTCATGCTGACAGTACGATATTGTTTTCGGCTGCTATGCGGCGCATGTTTAATATGGCATACCGCATGCGGCCGAGAGCTGTATTTATACTTACTCCGGTTGTCTCGGCGATTTCCTTGAAGCTCATGTCATTGTAGTAGCGCATTACGAGCACTTCTTTCTGCGGCTCGGGGAGCGCGTCAATTATGCGCCGTACGTCGGCTTTGATCTGGTCATTGACCATCATGTCCTCGATATTTTCTTCGCAGAGGTCACGGCGATTGAGCAGATTTATGTCTTCGTCATCGGACGACATGTTGTTTTCCGCCTTTTCCTGACGGAAGTGGTCTATTATAAGATTGTGTGCTATGCGTGAGAGCCAAGCGCTGAATTTGCCCGACTCGATGTAGCGTCCCTGACGAAGGGTCATGATAATCTTGACGAATGTTTCCTGAAATATATCGTCGGCAAGGTCTTTGTCCTTGACAATGCGCATTATGTAGGAAAACAATTTGGACTTATGGCGATGCAATAAAGTGTCAAACGCTTTGTTGTTACCGTCAATGTATTTTCTCACGAGTTGCTCGTCAGTGAGAGTAGTCAATATGTGCATTACTTAAATTTGTTATAGTTAGAGTAATGTCGAGCTATAGGCGTTAAGGTTTTTAATTGGTTAATACTGGTTTATTTATAGATGTGCAAAGATAGTGCCGTGACATGACAAATACAAGCCAATTAAATATTTTTTACGGTTGTCATACAATAAAACGGCTGAAATCGTGTTGCCGTCGGACTGTAAATGTATATTTTGTAAAATTTAGTTATGTTTGCATATTTGTGTCATGCCAGCCATAATAAAACTGACATATAGGCCGTTTATAATATAAGTTTAATGATTAACCGCCTATAGCCATGGATAAGGAAAAAAACGGAAACAATTCTGTGTCGGCTGACAATGGCAGCGGCGGCGGAGTCGGCGATGCATCGCCTCGGGCCGCGACAATAGAGTTCATACGGCAGTTTGCCCGAAGTTACAAAGCCGATTCAAGATTGCCTTTGCCGTTACGCGGCTTTATCGTAAATTGACCCGACATGGGCAGCCAATGCATGGCCGCCCATGCCGTTTTTTTGCTGTTGCCTGTTATTTCGGGCTGTATTCTGAATTGACGAGGGTGTTGCGCGAGTTATAGAAGTCTGATGACAATAATTGCCGGGGGGTGATGTCGTTGTTGTGTCGCACATAGCTGTCCACTATGCGGTAGCCGATGTATCGGCCTGCACGGCCCGGTACTTCCGGACCAATGACCGATGTGGCGGGAGCCGGTTTTACAAGACGGTCGGCAATGGCGCGGTCGGTTGAAAAAAGCAATCGTTTCGTTATAAGCGTGTCCCAGATGTCGGCTTCATGCGATTGTATCAGGTCAAGCTGGGCTTGGTCATATCCGAGTGCGTCGGCAAGACTGAAGTCGGGCATAAGCATCTCTATGGTTTTCAGCAAGGCCCCTTCGTAAAGCATGCGGTTCAATGCCGTCGGTTCTTGTCCCGGCATGAACGGATGGCTTCCGGCCAGCATGGCTTCGATTATGTCGTAAGGCATACGCCGGGGAGTCTTTAGCTTTCGCAGGTAGTTGTCGAAATAGCCGTAGCCTTCATAGTCAGCCCCGAGATAGTGGTTCAGGCCTATGAGCATAATGCTGTCTGACATGATTATCGACTGGTTGTAGGGCGACACTATGCCATACATGCGCGGCCACAGCAGGTCGGGCATAAGGCGTTTTTTTGCCGCCAACACCTCTCCAAGCACTTTCTCTACCGAGTCATGGCAGGTGTAGCGCGACATGATGTCGGGAGTAAACACTTTTACCGCTCTTCCCTGCGCGTAAGCGTTGACTTCGGAGTCGGCCGGCACCGAAGCGTCCGGTAACAATAATGGCAGTACCTGTGCAAACGAGTCGCGGAAGGCGATTCGTTCGGCGCTGTCCATGTCAGGATACCTGAATGCCTCAAGGTCGAAGCGTGTAATGCTTACCTCTTCGTCATATGATGCGTCATGTCCGGGCCTTGCGCACGAGCACAGTAGCGTGAGCAACACGGCCATAAGCATATTGCCGTACCGTATGTCGTTATTATCTTTCATTGTGCAAAAGCAGTCTGTTTTGTACCTTACGTTTTAAAAAGTTGTTTAAAACATCCGATTTTTTATTCCATATGGGTAAAAAGTGATGTTTCATCGACAAAATTACCTGCTAATTTCGTAATTTTGCACTATATTAAAGAAAATATGGGCCGATTGTTCCAAATCTTATTTATTTTTGTGGCTTTGACATGTCAGTATACCGGTGCGGAGGCAAAGAATTTTGTCTTGGTTATCGATGCAGGCCACGGAGGCCATGACTATGGAGCCGTCGGCGACAAGACCAACGAGAAATCGATAAATCTCGGTGTGGCCCTTAAGCTGGGCAAGCTCGTAAAGCAGCATCATAAAGATGTAAAAGTAGTATACACACGCGACGGCGACTATTTCAAGACTCTTCAGCAGCGGGCCGAGATAGCCAACAAGGCCTCCGGCGACCTCTTTATATCGATACATACCAACTCGGTCGACAAAAGAAACAAGAATCGCCGCCGAATCAAAGGTACGGCCACCTATACTCTCGGACTCCACCGCAGTGCCGAGAACCTTGATGTGGCCAAGCGCGAAAATGCCGTCATGATGCTTGAGGATGACTTTACGGCTACTTATCAGGGCTTTGACCCTAATTCCACCGAGTCATATATAATATTTGAGCTTAGCCAGAACAAGCACATGGACCAGAGCATCGACTTTGCGAGCAAGGTGCAGTCAGAGATGGTGTCGACGGCCGGACGTCAGGACAATGGTGTCAGACAGGCCGGTTTTTGGGTGCTTGCCAAGACCGGAATGCCCGCCGTGCTTGTTGAACTGGACTTCATATGCAATCCGGTGTCGGAGCAGTTTCTTGGTTCGGAAAAGGGGCAGACAAAATTTGCCAAGGCCATATATAATGCTTTTACGTCGTATAAGACGGCCTATGACCATAGCTCGGGCGGAAAGCCCGTTGATGTCGATGACGCTCCCGTATTGACCGGTGACGACTCCGATGAAGATAACGACATGCCCGACGATACGGCCGACAATGAAGGCGAACTGCGCTATAAGATACAGATACTCGCTTCCGACGTGAAGCTGAAGCCGGGGTCGTCGCAATTCAAGGGTCTGAAGAATGTCGACAACTATTATGACGGTGGATTGTATAAATATACGGTGGGCGACTATACTTCTCTTGACGAGGCCCAGAAGGAGCTCAAAAAAGTAAGGTCCAAGCACCGCGAAGCATTTGTAATAACCATGCGCGGCGGAAAGCGCGTAAAATGACATAAAATACTTTAACGACAGATTATAATTATGAAACGATACTCTAAAGAATTGATCATAGGACTTTCGGTACTGATAGCGGCCTTGGTGCTTTTTTTCGGCATCGATTATCTTAAGGGCATCAATGTATTCAAGGCATCCAATTATTATTATGTGTCATATACCGACGTGAACGGGCTCTCGGTTTCGGCACCGGTGACTCTTAACGGCTTCAAGGTCGGTCAGGTCCGCGACATAACGTACGAGTACGACAATCCCGGGCATGTGTTGGTGGAGCTTGCTCTTGACCATAAACTGAAGGTGCCGGCCGGAAGCGAGGCTGTGATCAGCAATGACATACTCGGTACGTCGACCGTGGTATTGAAATTCTCTTCTGCCGCCGAGCATCATGACATCGGTGACAAACTCATCGGCGTTACCGAACCGTCGATGGTCGACGGACTCGCGGATGCTCTCAAGCCGGCGGCCACGTCCATACTGCCTAAGGTGGATTCGTTGCTGACATCGGTCAATGCTCTTGTAAGCGACTCGGCGCTTATAAGGTCGGTCAAGCGGCTCGACGCCATAACGGCGAGTCTTCAGGCCACTACCGTATATCTTAACCGCACTCTCGCCACTATGCCGAAGACCATGTCGACTGTCGACGGGGTGGCCTCCAATCTTGACTCTATAACCCGCGACCTTGCCGTGGTGTCGGAAGATCTTAAACGCATGCCGCTGAAGGAGACCATGGATAATGTCAATTCCATAACCTCAAACGTCAACGAGGTCACCGGTCAGCTTACAAGGACCGACAATACTCTCGGACTTTTGTTGAATGACCGTGCGCTCTACGACCGCATCGACGGCATAACACTCGGTATTGACTCCATACTCGGCGACTTTCAGAAAAATCCCAAACGTTACATTCCGCCGATAAAGGTATTTTGACATCGGTTTTTTGTTATTTAGACCGGTTCTAAATAGTTGATAACTTTTTCGGTGGTTTGTTCCACACCTTACATATGGCGCATCTCTGACTGATACAGGGGTTTCACAGAAAATGCCGGCATGACGCGATGATATTGACGTCGGAGTTAATCGGCTGACAGATAGTGAAGTGGCGAATTGTCGCACTCCTTTTGCGGCGTAAAAGTTAGTGCGTTCATAATCGGCTGAAAGACAGATGGGTTGTAATATGATTATAAAATCCAAATATTTTTTGCATTGTTTTTCAGAAAAAAGTTGGGGAAATTTGCATGTACTAAGCAATGCCTAATTTACAGACTTCATGAACGAACCTCAACAAGAGCTATGGGAGAAGTGTCTGAAAAAAATACAGGACAACCTCCCGGCCGCTCAATTTGACGCATGGTTTAAGCCTATTACATCTCTGAGTTTCGACGGTACGAAACTCCGGCTTAAAGTGCCTACATTTTTCTTCGTCGAGCAGCTCGAAGAGCGCTATGCCCGATTGTTTTTCTTTGCGCTTCGCCATGTCTACGGCAAGGACGTAAAGCTTGAGTATGTATACAATCAGGTAGGTGCCGACCCGCAGTCGTCGGTAACCATCAACAGTGCCAAACCCAGCGTGGCGGTAAAGCCCCATGTCGGCAATCCTTTCGTGACCGATGTAGTTGAAGAGTTCGATTCACGTCTAAACCCCAAAAACACTTTTGAAAACTATTGTGCGAGCCCGTCCAACAAGATAGCCCGCTCGATAGGCATGGCCATTGCTTCCGACCCCAAGTGCAAGACGTTTAACCCCATGTTTGTTTTCGGTCCTACCGGAGTGGGAAAGACCCACCTCATACAGGCCATAGGCATAGGCATAAAGGAGCGTGACGAGTCGGCACGTGTGCTTTATCTGTCGGCACGGCTTTTTGAGAACCAGTACACCGCAGCTTCTACGGCCACTCCGAGCAGGGTCAATGAGTTCATCAATTTCTATCAGTCGATCGATGTGCTTATTATCGATGACATTCAGGACCTGATGCACAAACCGAAGACACAGAACGCTTTTTTCCACATATTCAACCATCTGCACCATAACCAGAGGCAGATAATAATGTCGAGCGATTGTGCGCCGGCCGATATGAAGGATATGCACGAGCGTCTGCTGTCGAGGTTCAAGTCGGGTATGACCGTCGAACTTGAAAAACCCGATATCGACTTGCGGCGTGAGGTGCTCGCGCGCAAGGCCGCTCAGGACGGTCTTGACATTCCCGACGAAGTGCTTGAGTACATAGCCGCCAATGTCACCGACAGCATTCGTGAGCTTGAGGGCATAATGGTGTCGCTTCTAGCGCATGCCACGATACTTAACTGCAAGGTAACCATCGATCTGGCCCGCACGGTGCTCGGCAATGCCGTCAAGGTTCATAAGAAGCCCGTGAACTTCGAGATGATAACCCAGTGTGTCAGCGATTACTATCACATAGATCCCGATGCCATATTTGCCAAGTGCCGTAAGCGCGAGATTTCCGATGCCCGTCAGATGGTGATGTTTCTCGCCCGGCGCGATGCCAAGATGCCGGTGACCGCCATAGGCACGCGTCTGTCGCGCAGCCATGCCACTGTGCTTCATGCGTGCCGTAATATCGAAGAGCGCCTGTCGATGGAGACCGCTCTTCGTGATGACCTGTCAAAGCTCGAAGCCATGATAAAAGGCTGACATGACCCGTACAGCCTGTCTGTAGATATAGGCGGATGCCGGCGGCATCCGCTTTTTTATATCCGTATATTATGGTTGTTTAACATTGGTGTGCTTAGTTGTTGCCCATATGCGGTGCTACATTTGCCATGTAAATTTTAGGCAGATCAGATATGGGAACTATCAACACAACCGACGTTATTTATGCCACGCTCATGCAGCGCGGACGTCAGATAGCAACATTCAGGTTTAGCGGACTCGCTTCGTTCAGCGACATCATCAGCCATGTGCGTCGCGCCACCTCGGGATGCATCGGACTTGTCACTCTGCATATGCGCAACCGCAGTCAGGGGTGGAGCCAGAACCGTTCGTTTATCATGTCGCCGGCGCCGTCGGCCCCTGTCCAGCTTTCGTTATTCTGACGAAATATCTTTTGAGTACAAGCGTATTACTTCTGTGTGATGTGGCTATTATTGAAAAGTTTTATTAAATTTGTGCCCGTATAGCCAAAACTATACATAAGAATCATAGTCATATTTAACAATGAGAAAGTATTTTAATCGATTGCTGCTGCTTTTGGTTTTGATGGTAGCGGCGTCTGTGCCTGTCATGGCACAGCAGATGCCCCCGATTCCGGTCGATCCGAACGTGAGGATAGGGCGTCTTGACAATGGCCTGACGTATTACATCCGTCACAATGAGTATCCTAAGAATCAGGCCGACTATTACATCGCACAGAAAGTAGGGTCAATTCTTGAAGAAGACAATCAGCGCGGACTCGCTCACTTCCTTGAACACATGTGTTTCAACGGTACCAAGAACTTCCCCGGCAACGAGATTGTGTCGTGGCTTGAGACCGTGGGCGTGAAATTCGGCCGCAACCTTAATGCCTACACCTCTGTCGACGAGACTGTATATAATATATGTGAAGTGCCCACCGCCCGCGAGTCGGTGCAGGACTCTTGTCTGCTTATACTGCATGACTGGGCCGACGGACTTCTGCTCGACGGCGAGGAGATTGACAAAGAGCGCGCCGTGATTCATGAAGAGTGGCGCAGCACCAATGTAGGCCAGCAGCGCATACTTGAGGCTCTGCTGCCTGTGATGTATCCTGACAGCAAGTATGCCTACCGTCTGCCTATCGGCACTATGGAGGTTGTCGACAACTTCCCCCATCAGGCTCTGCGTGACTATTACGAGACATGGTACCGTCCCGACCAGCAGGGCATCATCGTGGTAGGTGACATAGATGTCGACCGCATCGAGGCAAAGATAAAAGAGATATTCTCTGACATAAAGATGCCTGAAAACCCGAAAGAGCGCAAGTACTTCCCCGTCGGCGACAACAAGGAACCTATCTTTGCCATAGGCAAGGACAAGGAGCAGGACCTTGCCATTGTGCAGATAATGTTCCGCAGCGATATCCGTCCCGACTCACTGAAAGGCAATCTTGACTATCTTGTGGAGCTTTATGCCATAGACATGATCGAGAGCATGCTCCGTGCGCGCTTCAATGACATGATGTCGAAGCCCGATGCGCCGTTTGCCATGGCTTCGGCCAATGACGGCGATCTGCTTGCCAAGACCAAAGATGCTTTCAATCTTTTGGGTATACCCAAAGGCAATGACCTGATGCCTACGTTTGAGGCTATATATCGCGAGGGCCTGCGTGCACAGAGAGGCGGCTTCACGGCTTCGGAATACGGACGTGCTCGCAGCGAATATCTGTCGCAGCTTGAGAACCGTTATAAGAACCGCAACTCGGCTACCTCCACTTCGCTGGTGCAGGGCTATGTGCGCAACTTTATCGACAACGAACCCATACCCGGCATAGAAAACGAGTATCAGATAATGAGCATGCTTGCCAACCAGATACCCGTTGAGGCTCTTAATATGGCAATGGCTGAGCTTATGCCCGACAGCAACGTTGTGGTGTTGGCCATGTTGCCTGACAACGGCGAGTTTGTCATTCCTACCGAGGCACAGCTTGCCGAGGCCATGAAGAAAGTCGCCGCTGAAAACATCGAGGCCTATGTCGACGATGTGAAGAGCGAGCCGCTCATCGCCAATCTGCCCAAGCCCGGCACAATCGTGAGCACCGCTGACGACAAAGAATTCGGCGCTATTGTATGGACACTCTCCAACGGCGCTAAAGTCGTTGTCAAGCACACTGACTTCAAGGATGACGAAGTTATATTCGGAGCTGTCGCCAAGGGCGGCACATCGGGTTATGGAAGCGAGTATGATCTTGACCTGCGTTATCTGCCCGTGGCGCTGACCTCTACAGGACTCGGAAGCTACACCTCTGCCGACCTCCAGAAGTATATGGCCGGAAAGCAGGCGTCGGTCAACGTGAGTCTGTCAGACTATGACCGTTCGCTTTCGGGAAGAGCCGTGCCCAAAGATATACCCACTCTTATGGAGCTTATCTACATGACCTTTACAGGCTTCAACCTTGATGCGGCTGAATTTGAGGCCACTCAGAACCTGTATACGGGCTACTATCAGAATCAGGAGGCTAATCCGCAGTTCCAGTTCTCGAAACGCCTCATGGAAGCGCTTCAGAACTCGCCGCGCCACTACGCTCTCGATGTCAACACAATCAAGAACGCCAACCGCGACAACATACTCAATATCGTCAAGTCTCAGCTTGCCAATGCCGGTGAGTACACATTCTACTTCGTAGGCAATGTCGATGTAGAGGCCCTCAAGCCGCTGGTAGAGCAGTATATAGCCTCGATACCCGGGAAGGCTGTCGCCGACAAGAAGATAACCACTGTCGGCCTTGGTCTTAAGACCGGTTCGGCTACAGAGCAGGTGACTCAGAAGATGGATACCCCGCAGACATTTGCGGCTGTCATAGCATGCGCCGAAATGCCTTACTCGTCAAAGAACCATAAACTGGCTTCTATGGCCGCACAGATACTTTCGGCACGTCTCGTGAAGATTGTACGTGAGGACGAAGGCGCGGTTTACTCAATCAATGCCAGCGGCGCTCTGTCACGTATCGGCGACACCGGCTACAACGCCGTTATCGAATCGGTATTCCCGATGAAGCCCGAGATGAAAGACAAGGTTCTTGAGATTATAGCCGGACAGTTTGACGACATGACATCCAATA
The DNA here is from genome assembly GCA_001689405.1 of Candidatus Homeothermus arabinoxylanisolvens. GTDB lineage: Bacteria > Bacteroidota > Bacteroidia > Bacteroidales > Muribaculaceae > Muribaculum > Muribaculum arabinoxylanisolvens. Next base: position 34,122 of record LUJO01000045.1, read on the forward strand.
TTACAGCCGAGGAGCTTAACAAGGTCAAGGAGTATATGGTTAAGGATGCCACCGCCAACCTTAAGAAGAATACCGCATGGGAAGGCGCGATGGAGGGATATGCCATTCTGCCTGTGAATACTTTCACCAATGCGGTCGATGAAATCAACGCCATCACTCCCGATGACGTGAAAGCCTACATGAAGGAGTTCATGAAGCAGAACAACTACCGCGTATTTATAATGGATCCGGAAGTTGCCAAGTAAAACCGTATAAGAACCCATATGAAAAGAGCGGCACGTTGAATTGCGTGCCGCTCTTTCTGATTCATACCGTGTGCGGGTCTTATTTGAAAAATGTCTTGTCGAGATACTCGTTGAGGCTTTCTGAAAACTGAGTGTTTGTCGCGCGCGGGTATCTTACTTCTGCGTATACCTGCGCCAGCGTGTCTTTGCCGTTTTCGGCTATGAAGCGTGCGCTCTCTTCGAGAGCTTCCTTTTCAGCATACAGGCTGTTGATGTCAGCGTCGGAGTAGTCGTGATAACGTTCGTCATGTATTATGCCGCTTACCGGAAGCCGGTCAGAAGCCGGTGACTCTCCGTCGGGGTATCCTACAGTGAGGGTGGTGAGCGGTACAACTCCGTCGGGCAGATGCAGGACTTCGGCTATCTGCGGGGCGTTGTAGGCGGTTGTGCCGAGGTAGCAGCACCCGAGTCCGTGCATTTCGGCCAGAGTGTTGAACTGCTGTGCAAAGAGCGATGTGTCTATGGCTGCGGCCATAAGCATCTGCATGTTGTTGAAGCCTGCATCGGCACGGTTGATCTCGCACCAGCGGTTGAAGCGGTTTATATCTATGCAGAATGTGAGCAAAACACTGCATCCGGTCGCGGACGGCTGGTTGAAGTGCAGCGGGGCCAACGCACGCTTGCCTTCTTCGGAGCGTGTGACGATAACGGAGTATAATTGCATGTTTCCGGTATTGGGAGCATGGGTGGCTTCTTCGATAAGACGGGTCAGCAGGTTGTCGTCAACTTCCTGTTCCGTATATCGGCGTACTGTGCGCCTTGTTGAAAAATATCGGTCTATATTCATATGCTATATGTTATTATTCGATTACGAAAATACGACAATATTGTGTAAATTCCAAAATGCATGAAAAACATTGTTGCCGAAACTTGGACAGATTTTGCCGAGTGACAACATTGTGCGGTTTGATTTGACGTGAAGTTTCCCGTTTTTGAATGTTAATATGTTGATAATTAAGCGGTGCAGGTGGAGGTTGTTGGGCTGAAGTTTTCCAAAACAAAAATTGTTGATAACTTAAAACGTCTTAATCTTGTTTTTTCGGACAAGTGTGTGTAGATTTGCATAAGTAATTAAATCATTGTTTTTCGTGGAAACTAAAACTTACACTTACGACGAGGCTCAGGAGGCTTCGTTGCAGTATTTTGACGGTGACGAGTTGGCTGCGAGGGTATGGGTTACCAAGTACGCCCTTAAGGATTCATTCGGAAATCTTTATGAAAAGACTCCCGATGACATGCATCACCGCATAGCCCGTGAAATAGCACGTATTGAAAACCGCTATCCTTCGCCGATGAGCGAGGAGGATGTATTTGAACTCATGCGCGGGTTCAGGTATATCGTGCCGCAAGGCAGCCCTATGTCGGGTATTGGAAATGATTATCAAGTGGGTTCGTTGAGCAATTGTTTTGTCATAGGACTTGACGGTAATCCCGACTCTTACGGCGGTATAATGAAAATCGACGAAGAACAGGTGCAGCTCATGAAGCGTCGTGGCGGAGTAGGGCATGACCTCAGCCATATCAGACCGAAGGGTACTCCGGTTAAAAACTCGGCGTTGACATCGACCGGCCTTGTGCCTTTTATGGAGCGTTACTCCAACTCTACACGTGAGGTGGCGCAGGATGGGCGCCGCGGAGCGCTCATGATGACGGTCAGCATTAAGCATCCCGACAGTGAGTCGTTTATCGATGCAAAGATGACCGAGGGCAAGGTGACCGGAGCCAATGTGTCGGTGCGTATCGATGATGATTTTATGAAAGCGGCCACGGAAGGTCGTAAATATACACAGACCTATCCTGTGACAGGTGACGGTGAGCCGCTTGTCAAGAAAGATATAGATGCCTCCGCCTTGTGGGGCAAGATTGTGCATAACGCATGGAAGTCGGCAGAGCCCGGTGTGCTGTTCTGGGACACCGTGACACGCGAGTCAGTGCCTGACTGCTACGCCGACCTCGGTTTCCGCACTATCTCGACCAATCCGTGCGGCGAGATACCTCTGTGTCCATATGACAGTTGCCGCTTGCTGGCTATAAATCTGTACAGCTATGTGGTGAATCCGTTCACTCCCGAAGCTTATTTTGATTTCGAGCTTTTCCGCGAGCATGTCATGAAGGCTCAGCGTATCATGGATGACATCATCGATCTTGAGATGGAGAAAATAGATACGATCATAGCCAAGGTTGATGAGGATCCGGAGCTGGACGAAGTCAAGCGTACCGAACGTCATCTGTGGGAGAAGATAAAGGCCAAGACTCTTAAAGGACGCCGTACAGGTGTCGGCACTACCGCCGAGGGCGACATGCTTGCTGCGCTCGGACTGCGTTACGGAACCCCCGAGGCCACCGATTTTTCCGAAAAAGTACACAAGACGCTTGCACTGGCCGCTTACCGCTCATCGGTGGAGATGGCCCGTGAGCGAGGCGCGTTTGAGATATTTGATGCTGCCCGTGAGGCATCGAACCCCTATATAAACCGTATCAAGGAGGCCGATCCGCAATTGTATGACGACATGGTGAAATACGGCCGTCGCAATATAGCGTGTCTGACTATAGCTCCTACCGGCACAACGAGTCTTATGACCCGTACTACTTCAGGCATAGAGCCTGTATTTCTTCCGGTCTATAAGCGCCGCCGCAAGGTTAATCCCAATGACCCCGATGTAAGGGTGGATTATGTCGATGACACCGGCGATGCTTTTGAGGAGTATGTGGTATATCATCCTAAGTTCGTGACTTGGATGGAGGTATGCGGCATCGATAAAAAAGACCGTTATACACAGGAAGAGCTTGACGAACTTATAGCCCGGTCGCCTTACTTCAAGGCTACGTCCAATGACGTCGACTGGCTGGAAAAGGTCAAGATGCAGGGCCGTGTGCAGAAGTGGGTCGACCACTCGATATCGGTCACTATCAATCTGCCGTCCGATGTCTCCGAGGAGCTTGTCAACAGACTCTATGTCGAGGCATGGAAGTCGGGCTGTAAAGGATGTACAGTATACCGCGACGGCTCACGTTCGGGAGTGCTTGTGTCGTTGGAGAAAAAGGCTCCTGCCGACAAGGTTAAGATTTCAGAGGCCCATGTGCTCAAACGTCCTATTGAGCTTGAGGCCGATGTGGTACGCTTCCAGAACAACAAGGAGAAGTGGATTGCATTTGTCGGTCTTGTCGACGGACAACCCTATGAGATATTTACCGGTCTTGCCGATGATGAGGACGGCATATTCTGTCCGAAGAGCGTGACCCACGGAAAAATCATCAAGGCTATCGACGAGCAGGGCAACAAGCGCTATGACTTCCAGTTCATAAACAAGCGCGGCTACAAGACCACTATCGAAGGACTTTCCGACAAGTTCAATCCCGAGTACTGGAATTACGCCAAGCTTATATCGGGAGTGTTGCGTTACGGTATGCCTATAGATCAGGTACTGAAGCTTGTAAGCGGTCTTGAGCTTGACAGCCAGTCGATCAATACATGGAAGATGGGTGTTGAGCGTGCTTTGAAGAAGTATCTGCCCAACGGTACAAAAGCCAGCGGACAGAAGTGTCCCAACTGTGGCAACGAGACCCTTATTTATCAGGAAGGATGTCTGATATGTACTTCCTGCGGCACCTCGAAGTGCGGATAAATATACGATAAATACCTAAAAACGGCCGTTTCGATAAAAAAAATGCGAAAACGGCCGTTTTTTTTGTAAAAATAAGTAACTTTACGGCACTGTGATACATTATTATATATAGCGATTTTAAAAACTTAATACCAAATAAACATGAAGCTGAACTTCAATATTGACTATCGCACAAACTGGGGCGAGTCGGTATACATCGTGGCATCTATCCCGCAGTTGGGCGGAGGCGACGAGAGCAATGCCGTTAAAATGGAACTCGACGGAGTGGGTGTATGGACTTTGTCAGTCGATGTACCCGAAGGTACTCCCGCGTTCGATTATCGCTACTTGGTGCGCCACGAGAACGGTTACGTGCGCCATGAGTGGGGCTGTGCCCATCGTTTTGTGCCGGGCTATGATGTAAGTGCCTATGAAATCTATGACCGGTGGCAGGACCAGCCTTATGACAAGCCCTACTACTCGTCGGTGTTTGTCGATTGCATGAACCGCCGCGACCATCGCGACGCTCCCTTGTCGATACACGGCGGTACATTGACAATAAATGTCGATGCCCCGATGGTGGGGTCGGACGAGGTACTTGCCATATGCGGTGACAATATAGCGCTTGGCGAGTGGGATCCTTCCCATGCTGTCGTTATGAATGACTGCAACTTCCCTCAGTGGAGTGTCACCATCGATTTGAAAGAGCTTGACCTGCCCTTCAGATATAAATTCGTGATTTTGAAAAAGGACTCCCTGCAGCTACTGTCATGGGAGAACGGCGACAACAGAGTCATGAATATAATGCCGGAGCATAAGAGCTCGGCTTTGGTGATAAGCGGATTAAGGCTTAATAATTCGCGTCCCGCATGGCGCGGAGCCGGTGTTGCCATACCGGTATTCTCCGTGAGGTCCAATGACGACTTCGGTGTCGGCGACTTCTATGACTTGAAGCTGATGGTGGACTGGGCTGTAGCTACCGGACAGAAGTTTCTTCAGATACTTCCCATCAACGACACCACGATGACCCATACATGGACCGATTCGTATCCATACAATGCTAACTCCACTTTTGCGCTTCATCCCATGTATCTTCGCCTTAGTGAACTCGGACGATTGAACGACGAGGGCCGCCAGCGCTATTTCGATGACCTCGCGAAAGAGCTCAACGCACTTGCCACAGTCGATTACGAACGTGTCAACAAGGCCAAGAACGAGTTTACACGTGCCATATTCAGGCAGGAGGGCGAAAAGACGCTCGGTACGCTTGAGTTCAAGGAGTTTGTCAATAACAATGCATCATGGCTTAAGCCTTACGCCGCTTTCTGCGTGTTACGCGACATCAACGGTACGCCCGAGTTTGGCAAATGGGGTGAATATGCCGTGTATGATGCCGATAAGATAGAGCGGTTTGTCGAGGAGAACCTTGATGAAATCAACTATGTATACTATGTACAGTATCATCTTGACAAGCAGATGCGCGAAGTGCATCGCTATGCGGGCGAGCATGGTGTGGCTTTCAAAGGCGATATACCTATAGGCATATCGCGTGACTCGGCCGATGCGTGGATCAATCCGCGGTTGTTTAACATGGACTGTCAGGCGGGTGCGCCGCCCGATGATTTTTCTGTGTTGGGACAGAACTGGGGCTTCCCGACCTACAATTGGGAGGAGATGAGCAAGGACGGTTTTGCATGGTGGAAAGCGCGCTTCCGCAAGATGGCCGAGTACTTCGACGCCTACCGCATAGACCATGTGCTCGGATTTTTCCGCATATGGCAGATACCTATGGATGCCGTACACGGTCTTCTCGGTGTATTTAATCCGGCATTGCCGTATACGCCCGATGAATTGCGCAACAACTATGATTTCTGGCTCGATATAGACCTTCAGACCACCCCGTTTATAATGGACTACTTCCTCTACGACTTCTTCGGGGAATACACGGAGGAGGCCAAGCGCAGGTTCTTGATAAACGTCGGTTACGGACGGTTTAAACTGCGTCCTGAGTTTGACACGCAGAGTAAGATCGCCGACTATTTCGCCGGAGAGGAGAAGTGTGATAAAAACGACAAGCTGTGCAATGCGCTTATGGGGCTCATTGACGAGGTGCTCTTTATCGAGGACCCGTATGAAAAAGGTAAGTATCATCCGCGTATCTCGGCGCAGTTCACGTACATCTATCGTTCGTTGACCGACTATGAGCGCTGGTGCTTCAACCGATTGTACAATGACTTCTACTATCATCGTCATAACGACTTCTGGTATGGCAAAGCTATGTGGAAGTTGCCTCCGCTTATTGACTCGACAACTATGCTCACATGTGCCGAGGACCTCGGTATGATACCCGATTGTGTTCCCGCCGTCATGAACAAGCTTCAGATGCTGTCGCTTGAGATACAGCGTATGCCTAAGGACCCGGCGGCTGAATTCGGCAATACTTGGACGTATCCCTACCTGTCGGTATGTACTACCTCGACCCATGACATGGGTGGCATAAGGCAGTGGTGGGAGGAGAATCGCGATGTGACCCAGCACTATTACAACAACATACTGCATGAAGGCGGAGCGGCTCCTCACTATGCCGAGCCGTGGATATGCGATAAGATCATAACTCTCAACCTTCAGTCGCCCTCTATGTTGGCCATATTCCCGTTGCAGGACTGGTTGTCGATCAACGGCAGTCTGCGTCGTGAGAATCCTCATGACGAGCTGATCAACATCCCGGCCAATCCGCGTCATTACTGGCGTTACCGTATGCATCTCACCGTTGAGGAGCTTCTGGACGCTTCGGAGTTCAATAACTACTTGCGCGACAAGATACGCTCTGTAGGACGATGACCGCAATCGGTGTTTGACCCGTGGACGGCGCTCTACCGCAGGGGCGATAAAAATAAGGTTGTTAAACTGCCAATGTTGGTAGGAACGCCAGTACTACGGCGTCCGGTCGCGACCCGTATGGTCTCTTAAAACCGCTCTGCCGAATGGCCATCCGGATTCGCGGGCGCCGTGGTACTGGCGCCCCTACCAGTCCGTTGCATTTAATGCTGAAGCTGCCCCGCGATTTCAGTCCTCAAAATACTTGAATAAAAAAATAATGGCGACCAACCGGCCGCCATTATTTTTTTTATGGATAAAGCTTTTTATTTGCCGGTCAGTGCCTTTATTGTAGCTTCTATTGTCGATATTTTTGACTCTGCGTCGTGCTGTTTGTGGCGTTCGGCAGCTACTACCGCTTCGGGAGCATTGTTGACGAAGCGCTCGTTGCCGAGTTTCTTCATTACCGAGGCCAAGAAGCCTTTGTAGTAGTCAAGGTCTTTGTTGAGGCGGGCGAGCTCGGCCTCGACGTCTATGTTGGTGGTGACAGGGATGTTGAACTCGGTAGTGCCAACCATAAACGAGGCGGCAGCCGCGTCTTTTTCCGCATTGCCCGATATGCCTGACAGGTTTGCCAGTTTGGTTATGACGGCATCAAAGTCATTGGACCATTGTCCGATGACATTCAGGTGGAGAGTCTCGCGCGGCGATATGTTTTTAGCGGCTCTTACTCCACGTACTCCTATCACTACTTCTTTGGCTTGGTTCATGGCATCCACCATATCGTTGTCCACATTCTTTACTTCAGGCAGTGCGGCGTACATGATTGACTCGCCTTCGGCGCGTTGCTGCAGATGTTGCCAGAGTTCCTCCGTGATGAACGGCATAAACGGATGGAGCAGGCGCAGGAGTGTGTCGAAGTACCGGAGTGTGGCCTCGTAGGTCGATTTGTCGACGGGGCTTCCGTAGGCCGGCTTTACCATTTCCAGATACCATGATGAAAATTCGTCCCAGAACAGGCGGTATATGGCCATAAGCGCTTCCGACAATCTGAATTTGTCAAACAGGTCTTTGACCTCGCACATTGTGGCGTCGAGTCGTGCTTGGAACCATTTTATAGCTATTGACGCGCTTTCGGGCTGCTCTCCGTCGACGACATCCCAGCCTTTTACGAGGCGGAATGCATTCCATATCTTGTTGCAGAAATTGCGGCCCTGCTCACATAGTTTGTCATCATACAGAACGTCGTTGCCTGCCGGGGCGGCAAGCATCATGCCCATGCGCACTCCGTCGGCTCCGTATGTGTCTATCAGCTGCAGCGGGTCGGGGGAGTTGCCGAATTGCTTCGACATCTTGCGGCCTATTTTATCGCGTACTATACCGGTAAAGTAGACGTTTTTAAACGGTTTGTCGCCGACAAATTCATATCCTGCTATGATCATTCTCGCAACCCAGAAGAATATTATGTCGGGTCCGGTGACGAGAGTGGTGGTGGGATAGTAGTATTTCAACTCCTCGTTGTCGGGATCGAGAATGCCGTTGAAGAGCGATATGGGCCACAGCCATGACGAGAACCATGTGTCGAGGCAGTCTTCGTCCTGACGGAGGTCATCGAGGGTAAGCTTGGAGTTGCCGGTGACGCTCATGGCTTCCTCAAGGGCTTTTTCGGGAGTCTCGGCCACGACATACGAGCCGTCGGGCAGGTAGTAGGCCGGGATTCGGTGACCCCACCACAGTTGTCGTGATATGCACCAGTCCTTTATCTCGGTCATCCAAGTATTGTAGGTGTTCTTGAATTTTTCGGGGACAAATTTTATTATGTCGTCCATGACCGCTTTGTGGGCCGGACGCGATATGTCGTCCATCTTCAGGAACCACTGGTCGGAGAGTCTGGGCTCGGTGGCGGTGTCGATATTGCGCTCCGAGTAGCCCACCTTGTTCTCATAGTCCTCTATTTTTTCTATGAGTCCGGCTGCCTGCAGGTCTTTGGCTATCTGCTCGCGTACGGCGAAGCGGTCCATGCCTACGTACATGCCTGCGGCTTCGCTTATGGTGCCGTTGTCATTGAATATGTCTATCGTCTCAAGATTGTGCTTTGCTCCGAGCATGTTGTCGTTCATGTCGTGGGCCGGGGTTACTTTAAGACAGCCCGTACCGAACTCGATGTCTACGTAGTCATCTTCGATTACGGGTATCTCGCGGTTTACGAGGGGCACGATGACACGCTTGCCTTTGAGGTGTGTGTTTTTGGGGTCGTTGGGGTTTATGCACATGGCTGTGTCGCCCATGATTGTCTCGGGGCGGGTAGTGGCCACGATGGCATAGCCCTCTTCTCCCACTATCTTATAACGGAGGTAGTACAGCTTGCTGTGCTCTTCCTTGTATATGACCTCTATGTCGCTGAGGGCGGTACATGCTTTCGGGTCCCAGTTGACCATGCGCTTTCCGCGGTATATCAAGCCTTTGCGGTATAGCTCGCAGAATACTTTTATGACGCTTTTCGAGCGGATGTCATCCATCGTGAAGGCGGTGCGGCTCCAGTCGCATGACGCACCGAGCTTCTTGAGCTGCTCAAGGATAGTGCCGCCATACTTTTCTTTCCATTCCCAAGCGTGTTTTAGAAATTCTTCGCGTGTGAGGTCGCTTTTCTTGATGCCCTCGGTGGCAAGTTTAGCCACGACTTTAGCCTCGGTCGCTATGGCTGCATGGTCGGTACCGGGTACCCACAGCGCGTTTTTGCCTTCGGTTCTGGCTCGGCGTATAAGTATGTCCTGTATGGTATTGTTGAGCATATGGCCCATGTGCAATATACCGGTCACATTTGGCGGCGGAATTACGATTGTATAGGGCTCTCTGTCGTCGGGCACCGACTTGAACAGGTCGTGCTCCATCCAATAGCTGTACCACTTGTCCTCAACTTCGGCAGGGCTGTATGTCTTGGCTAATTCGTTCATATTGGTTTGATTGATTATATTTTTTGCAAAATTACTAAATTTTTCTCACCCGAAGTATCATATGGCAATCTTTATGGAGTATAGGCCGGCTTTTAGTATATCAGAGCGTTTCCCGTAGCACACGGTTATATAATAATGTATAGGTTGTATGGCGCGTTTTTCAGTGTGTAAAATATGTCTATCTCTTACGAAGAGATGTTGATTGTCGCCAATGGTCTATGTTTCAGCCGCATATGTGCTTGTTTAATTTTCATTTGCTAAATAGCGCCATTGTTGTATAGCGTGGCTATGTATTTTTTTGCAGTCTAAACCCTTGCAATTCATTTAAAATAGCTAAATTTGCACCTATCTAAGTATCTCTTCGTAAGAGATATTGAAAATGAGCCTGATCATAGGACGTAGGCAGAGGGGTACTTTCCGAGCCCATGTATATGGAGACGAAAGCGATTAGAGACAAAAACGCACAATGCTTTTTGTAGACTAACTACCTGAATCTTGCTTCACTCCGGTTTGCTTGACTGAACCGGGGTGGGGGAGGCAGAAATCTGCCTGAACTATACGGCAGGCATGCAGAAGCGCCGGTAGTACGGCGTCCATGCCACAGACATAGCGGCTATTTTAACAACGGCTTTTTTATTGATCCGTCATAATGAATGACTTGGTTCATTGGTATGGCGTGAAGTCGCCAAAGGTATTTGACACCGAGCGGTGTCTGACCCCGTTGTGCGAATCTGTCTATCTACCTAAAATAATACGTCGCGATGCCGACGGACATCAGCTTGCGCCAAAGGCTCTTATTGCCGGCCTGATGTTTATCCGCGCCACCGAGGACACGGCGCTTCGTCTTGAAAAAGACAGCCATGACCCTGTCAACAGGATGTCGCCCTTCTGGATATACCGCAACATCGCCGGCGACCGCATTCAGGCTATCTCCGAGCGAGAGATGAACCTGTTCAGACTACTTACCGTCAATGACACCACACGTTGCGAAGTCTACCGCAAGGACGATTTCAGGACGGGCGACCGTGTGCGCATCAAGTCCGGGCCCTTCGAAGGTTACACTGGTTATGCACGCCGCATACGCCGCGACAAGCATGTGGTGGTGGAGATCGAGGGCATTTGCGCCATAGCGCTTCCATTCATACATCCCGACCTGCTCGAAAAGTTATCCGAATAGTGTACCGACTTATTGATACACCGATTGATAATAATGCCGCGTCATCGACGCCGATGTCGCTCGACTGCTTATTGTCAACGCCTGTCGACGCCTCATTGAGCGATGAAGCCTTATGCTCGCTGGTTGATGGCGCCAACTCCCTTTATTTTCAGCTTGACGAAGAGGAGGCCGACACATCGTCGGTCATGGGTGTCGTCGACCTGCTTTACGACGAACTTACGCGACGTATCGATGCCTCGGCCGAGATACAGCTTGTCTCACCGCTGCTCCGTGCACTCTATGACGCCATTTACGGCCGCGACATAGACACGCAGGGCGGCGATGACCGCGTGTACTTCTACATGGACGCCACGGCCCGCATGGTCGACAGCTACCGCCGCCGGCCCATGCTTGACGAGCACGCCTACATATTTCACCTCACCTCGCTCATGCCCTGCATGCTCCCCGACGAGCTACAGGCAGTGCGCTCCGAAGTAGCCGCCATCGTCGGCCGCTGGACCCCGTCCCACGACCCGGCCGCTATGTGCAGCCCCGACTGCACTCCCGCCGAGTCACGTCGCCGCGCCTCCACCCTGCACCGCCTCCGCCTCTACCTCCCCGACCTCGTCGGAATATAAAATATAATTCAGGGGGTAATCCTGTATTCCCTGTGTCTGAGCGATCAAAATAACTGTCACATAATGAAAGTAGTATTGCTTGCGGGCGGCTTTGGCTCGCGGATATCAGAGGAATCGCAGTTCAAGCCGAAGCCGATGATAGAGATAGGCGGTATGCCCATATTATGGCATATCATGAAGGAGTATGCCTATTACGGCCACACCGAGTTTATAATCTGCGCCGGCTACCGTCAGGAATACATCAAGGAGTGGTTTGCCAACTATTTCCTGCACAATTCCGATGTCACTTTCGATTACCGCGATAATAAAAACGAAATGACAGTGCACTGCAGCAATTGCGAGCCGTGGAAGGTGACTGTTGTCGATACCGGCTACAACACCATGACCGGCGGCCGCATAAAGCGCGTGCAGAAATATGTGGGTAACGAGCCGTTTTTCATGACTTACGGCGACGGCGTTTGCGATGTTGACATCAACAAGCTGCTCGAATTCCACAAAAGCCACGGCAAAATAGCCACCTTGACCGCCGTGAAACTTGCGCAGGACAAAGGGATACTGAACATAGGCGGCGACTATGCTGTAAAATCGTTCCGCGAAAAGAACATAGGCGACGGCGCGCCGATCAACGCCGGATACATGGTTCTTGAGCC
>LUJO01000046.1 GCA_001689405.1 Candidatus Homeothermus arabinoxylanisolvens
CACTGAAAAGTGACCCTTTAGTGATCCGGTTGGGATTCGAACCCAAGACCCACAGCTTAGAAGGCTGTTGCTCTATCCAGCTGAGCTACCGGACCATCCTTTCGGAGTGCAAAGTTAACACTTTATACTGATTGAGGCAATACCTTGAACGGTTTTTAACCGCTAAATCATTTCATTAGTCAGCCAAGTTGCTCAAGGACATGCCGTATCTTCTCATAAGTGGTTATACGTGTGGGCACTAACGGCAGGCGCAGTTCGTTTTCTATAAAGCCCATGGCATGAAGAAGACACTTTACTCCCGCGGGATTGCCGTCGACAAAAAGCAGGCTGAACAACTCCGTAAAACGATGATGTATAGTAAGAGCCCGTTCATAGTCGCCCTGCAGAGCCAGACGCACCATACGCGAAAACTCCTTCGGGAAAGCGTTGCCTATGACCGATATGACACCGACTGCCCCGAGCGTGATAAGCGGAAAAGTTATGCCGTCATCGCCTGAAATGACCATAAAGTCCTCCGACTTGTTTTTGATTATGTCATCCATCTGCGATATGTTGCCCGATGCCTCTTTGACCCCGATTATGTTGTCAAACTCGCGGGCGAGTCTCAACGTTGTCTCGGCAGTCATATTGACCCCCGTACGACCCGGCACATTATATAATATGACCGGTATAGGCGAGGCTGTGGCTATGGCTTTGTAATGCTGATATATACCCTCCTGCGAAGGCTTGTTGTAATAAGGCACTACCGACAGCACTGCCTGAAACGGCGACAGGTCAGTGGTCTTGAGTTCCTCGACAAGGGCCATAGTGTTGTTGCCCCCGATACCTATTACCAGCGGTATTCGGCCGGCTACACGCTCCACGATAAACTCTCTTACCTGTTTTTTTTCAGTTGAGGATAAAGTGGCGGTCTCGGCTGTAGTTCCGAGCACGACCATATAGTCGACTCCGTTTTTTATCTGATATTCGAGCAAGCGAGCAAGAGCGTCGAAGTCTATCGACTTGTCTTGCTTAAAAGGGGTGACAAGCGCCACACCCATGCCTTTTAAATTTATTCGGGCCATAAACTGACGTTAGTTGCTATTGCGATGCAAATTTACGAAAAATCATACATCAATCCATAACGTAAATGCAAAATAATCCAATAAGCCGAACTTAAAACGACAACCATACGTTATAATAACAAACTTAAAATTTAAAGACATGAGCGAATTTACCGATATTATCAAAGGCAGCAAACCCACTTTGGTGGACTTCTATGCCACTTGGTGCGGACCTTGCAAGATGATGCACCCGATACTTGAACAGGTTAAGGAAAAGGTGGGCGACGGTGCGGCCATTGTAAAAATAGATGTGGATAAGAATCAGGATCTGTCGGCTCAATTCCGCGTGCAATCAGTCCCTACCCTGATCATATTCAAGGACGGTGAGGTAAAATGGCGTGCCGCAGGAGTACATACCGCCGATGACCTCGAAAAGAAATTAAAAGAATTTGCATAACCGATTTCAAGCCTATAAACCGCCATATGACGGCATAAAATTCTTTATTTGATTCACTTGTTTATACAGATAAAGGGAGCGACAGTTTATCGCTCCCTTTATTATTATATATTAATCGGCATCAAATACCGGGTTCTTACCGCTACGCAAGGCATAGCACAAGCACCTGCGCCGCAACTACACGAAGAAACATGGTCAGCGGGTAAACGGTTGAATACGCTACCGCCGGAGCGTCATTGCCCGAGCTATTGTTGGCATAGGCCAGCGCGGGGGGATCGGTCATGCCGCCGCCAAAGAGTCCCATAATGGTAAGCAGGTTTATCTTATATACCCCGCGGGCTATGACTCCGACCACAAGCAGAGGCACTACCGTGATGATAAAGCCCCATATAACCCACCACATACCGGTATAATTGAATACTGTCGAAGCAAATCCCGCGCCCGAGGCTATGCCTACCGAAGCAAGGAACAGGCATATGCCTATCTCCCTCATAAGCAGCGATGCCGACGACGAGGTGTACGTCACGAGTTTTATCTTATAACCGAAGCGGCTGATAAGTATGGCCACTACAAGCGGACCGCCGGCCAGACCGAGCTTCATCGGCACACTCACACCGGGGAAAGCGATAGGAATCGAGCCCACCACAATACCGAGGAATATACCTACAAACAGTGTTATCATATTAGGCTCGTTAAGGCGCTTCATCGAGTTACCGAGTTTCTCGGCAAGACGCTTTATGTCGGCCTCCTGTCCTACCACAGTCATGCGGTCGCCCACTTGCAGACGCAGGTTGGGCGAAGCCAGAAGATCCACACCCGCACGGTTGACGCGGGTGGCGTTGAGATGATAGCCCATGCGCAGACGCAAGGCTCCTACGGGCACACCGTTATACTCACTCTTGGTTATGACTATACGGCGCGATATCACCGGACTTGGGGTAGCCTCCCAGTCCATATCTATTTCCGGTCCGATAACGGCCTTGAAGCGCTCCTCATCCTGAGCCGACATGACTATATACAGCTTGTCGTTAAGATGGATTACGGTCTGCGAGTTAGGTATTATCACATTTCCTTCCTGATCTTTCAGTCGCGATATCACAAAGTTACACGATATTATGTCATGCAACTGAACGAGATTTTTACCTTCGATAAGCGGATTGGTAACCTCGAAGGTGACTATGTGGGGCTTAAGCTGGCTGTTATCGTTGTCCTCCTCGACCTGCTTTATCTCGTTGTCCATCTTCACACGGAATATGGCCCTGATGATAAACATTGACAGGATTATACCTATCACACCCAGCGGATAGGCTGCCGCATAACCCATAGCCATCTCCTCCGATGCCGAGTATGCGTCAGGATTGACCTGAAGTATTGCCTGCTGGGCGGCACCCAGACCCGGAGTATTGGTAACCGCACCCGACATCACTCCTACAAGAGCTGTGATCGATGTGTTGCCGTCAATAAAAAATATGCCGAGCACTATGACCACATTGAGCAATATTATCAGCACGGCGAGTCCGTTAAGAAGCATTCCGCCCTTCTTAAACGAAGAGAAAAATCCGGGGCCCACCTGAAGACCGATCGAGAATATAAACAATATAAGACCGAACTCCCTGATAAAATGAAGCACCTCGGAGTTCACCTTATAACCGAAATGCCCCATCACGAGGCCGACAAACAACACAAACGTTACACCAAGCGATACGCCGCCGATCTTTAGCTTTCCTAAAAAGACTCCAACCGCGATAACAAACGAATACAGCACAATCGTGCTTGCAAGCGCTGTATTACCGGGAGACAGGAGTTGCTGAATCCAATCCATATTTACTTTATTTTACGTACCTTTATTTTTTTGAGTTGCAAAGTTACGACTTTTTCACGAGACGGCGCAGCAATTTCTTGTATTATTATCCCCCGTCATAACTCATCACCCGTATAAATGCAGATTGCTGCCGCACCCCTCCGTATGTACATCCCTTGTTGCCGGGATAAGGCAGCTATACCGAAGTTGCCTGTTGTGCCGATACTATGTCGAGGATAGCCTCGGGGGTATTGATGATATGGTCGGCATGATATGCCTTCAGCTCGGTCATCGGACGGAAACCCCATGTCACCCCTACCGAATCGACGCAGGCACGGCGGGCAGTCTCCATGTCCACGCCCGAGTCTCCGACATACAGCACATCGGCCTTAGGAGTCGGCGACTGCGACAGTATGTCAAAAACTATCGACGGATCGGGCTTTACAGGTACCCCCTCTTTCTGACCCTCCACAGCTGCCCATTCTATCGACGGGAAAAATCGGTCTATAAGTGCCCTGACAGCGTCGCGGTACTTGTTTGACGCCACAGCGAGTTTGACACCCATGGCCTGAAGCGTATCGAGCAACTGCGGTATGCCGGGATAAGGCTTGGTGTGGTCGGCGCAATGCATGTCATAATACTCACGGAAAAAAACACGCACACGCTCTATCTGCTCATCGGTGTCCATGCCTGAAGGAAGTGCGCGTTCAAGCAGTTTCTTCACTCCATTGCCCACCATAGCCGGATAAGCGGCAAGCGGATGCGACGGAAATCCGGCTTTCTCCAAAGCATAATTTGTAGCGGTTCCGAGGTCATCTATCGTATTTAACAGCGTGCCGTCAAGGTCAAATATAACAAGTCGTTTCATAACAGTCTGATTTAACGCATTATTGATTAGAATGGATAGCCGACCGAAAAATGCACTGTCGCATCGCGTCCCCAACGTGGTTTCACTATAGGCCAGCGCTCCTGATTTTCCGCCGGATTATATGCTTTCATACCGAGATCAAGCCGCAGCAGGAAATAAGTGAAATCCAGCCTTATGCCGGCTCCGTACGCGGCAGCTATCTGACGGTAGAATTTATTGAACTTAAACATTCCGCCCGGCTGATTCTCATAATTATGTATGGTCCATATATTGCCGGCATCGATAAATAAAGCCCCCTCGACTACCCAGAACAGTTTGGCCCTGTATTCAAGGCTAAGGTCGAGCCTTATGTCACCGCACTGGTTTATAAAGTCAGTCACCGAATTTTTGGAGTCATAGCTGCCCGGGCCGAGCGTTCTCACGCCCCATCCCCTCACGCTGTTGGCGCCTCCGGCATAAAAACGCTTCTCGAAAGGCATCATTGACGAGTTGCCGTAAGGTACTCCGAGACCTAAGCCTACATGAAATGCGAGCGAATTGCGGTAGTCAAAGTTACGTGTGTACGAATAGTCGGCATCGCCCTTTACATACTGCGCGTACTGTATGCCGAATATCTTGTATGCCCCGTCATGACGGTTCTGTCCGGTTAGTGATGATATGGCATAAAGAAGATTGCCGGCAGTCTCGATATTTGTTCTTATCGTATAGACTGAAGGCTGAAGCACATACCTCTTTGCGGTGGCTGTCGATGTCACACGCTTGTTAGTCCGGTAATAGCCGTATCCCATACGCATTATGAAGTGGTCCTCGTAACTGTAGCGGAGCAGCGGATTGCTCGGCGCTATCTGATTGAGAAAATCGAGTGTGCTTTTGGGCAGATATACATAATTCACATCCACCACATCAAACCTGTGCCGGCGGGTATTGAGCCTGTCGGCCCAACGATATTTCCATCCTGCTCCGGCTATGATGCGTGTATATTCCGGGCGCTCCTGATAATTGAACGACACGCTGAATTCCGTATCGGCCTTGACCCGGCGCTTGAAGTCCGACGACAGGAACGGGGCCATGAACCGCGGAAAAGTTATACCCACCTCCCCCGAGTGCTCCATATAGCGGTTGTTGATCAGTCCGCTGAAATCACCCGATATACTCTCGTAGCTCGAGCGGAGTTTCACCGTGAGAAGTTCCGATCCTTTGGCCAGATCACGATGCTGGTATGTAAGACCGACACCGAAGCCGAGATCGCCCTCCGAGTTGGTGCCTTCGAGCTCTACCGATACACCCTGTTTCTTGCCTCGGGTCAGCAATACATAGGCGTCGAGCCAGTTCTTTCCATCCTTACTGTCTACACTACGCATGTCGATATTCACATACCGCAGTATGCCAAGACGTCCCAGAGCCTCATAGGTACGGTCAACTGCAGCCGCGCGGTACCGATGGCCGGGACGCATGTAGCAGGCATCATAAAGCACGCCGGGACGCAGATAACGGTCCTTGCCGTACAGGACCTCTATACCTTTGTATCGCACCGTATCCTGACCGGCGAAATCATAGGAGCCGTAGCTCTCTCCCGCATTATAGTCGGTCACAAATATGACATTGCGTATATAATAGACTTTATGCACGCGCGATGAATCAGATCCGGCCCTGACATGAGGCGGCCTGAGATTCAGCGTAAGGTTCACCTCGCGTGATCCGGCGGCCGTATCGGCCGCATATGTTATGTACTCCTTGTTAAACGTATAATACCCGTTATTGCGCAAAAGCTCGGTTATGCGTATGCGCTCTTCATCAAGCCGCGTGCGGTCAAGCATGTCGCCCGGCTGCACCTGAAGTGTCGACGGCACCCGCCGCAGAAGCGAGTCTATCGACTTGTCGGGAATGTTGTAGTCAAGTGTCGATATTATATGCGGACGTCCGGTCGTTATGCTGTATATGACATCGACCTTCTTGCCGTCATGTTTGACTACGGTATCGGCATCCACCTTGACATCCATGTATCCGCGGTTGACAAGAGCCTGACGCAGCTGAAACGCCGACGCGTCGGTAAGTTGCCGGTCATATATCACAGGGGCCTGACCGAGCTTGCGGGTCCACTTGTTGAACCACTTGGTGGAGTCGTTGCCCGACATGTTGTACGTGGCAAGCTGTAGTTTAAGAAAGCCAAGTACCTTGTGGTTGGGTACTTGGCGAAGATAGTTTATAAGTTCTTCCGACTTTATGTCGCTGTTGTCGGTTATCTTGATTTTCACGTCATCAACAAGATAACTTCCTTCAGGCACATGTTTTGTAGAGCTGCATCCCCATGACAATGCGGCTAATACGACGGCGGCTATCCACCTTATATACATGTACCTCTCTGACCTCATCGATGACAGTCGGTATGGATTACAGAACCCTCGCAAACTATGCGTTCATTGACCGCAGAAGTTCATCGTTGTCGCGGGTCTTCTCCATCTGGTCGCGCATGAACTCCATAGCTTCGATTGATGTACGGTCGCTAAGATAACGACGCAGTATCCACATACGCTGGAGTGTTTCAGGACGCAGCAACAGATCGTCGCGGCGTGTGCTCGACGCCATGATGTCGACGGCCGGGAATATGCGCTTGTTCGATAATTTGCGGTCAAGCTGAAGCTCCATGTTGCCCGTACCCTTGAACTCCTCGAAGATGACTTCGTCCATCTTAGAGCTGGTTTCGGTAAGCGCGGTGGCTATGATGGTCAGCGAACCGCCGTTTTCTATGTTGCGCGCGGCACCGAAGAACCGCTTGGGCTTCTGAAGGGCATTGGCGTCGACACCTCCCGACAGAATCTTGCCCGATGCGGGCGACACGGTATTGTACGCTCTCGCAAGACGGGTTATGGAGTCAAGAAGTATCACAACATCATGACCGCATTCTACCATACGCTTGGCTTTTTCAAGCACAATGCCGGCAATCTTCACATGGCGGTCGGCAGGCTCGTCAAAGGTGGACGCTATCACCTCGGCGTTTACACTGCGGCTCATGTCGGTCACCTCCTCCGGACGTTCGTCAATGAGCAGTATGATTATATACGTATCAGGATGATTTTCCGCTATGGCGTTGGCTATATCCTTCAGCAATATGGTCTTACCGGTTTTGGGAGGCGCTACGATAAGTCCGCGCTGTCCTTTGCCTATAGGAGAGAACATGTCGACTACTCGCGTGGACAGATTGCATGTGCGGCCGCCGGTAAGGTCAAACTTCTCGTCGGGGAACAAAGGAGTCAGGTGTTCGAAAGGCACACGGTCACGGATAAACTCCGGCGAGCGTCCGTTGACGAGCTTGACATCGCTTAGCGGGAAGTACTTCTCACCCTCTTTCGGCGGACGTATCCAACCCTCCACCACATCACCGGTCTTAAGACCATGAAGTTTTATCTGAGCCTGTGTCACATACACGTCATCGGGCGATGACAGGTAATTGTAATCGCTTGAGCGCAGAAATCCGTACCCGTCAGGCATGACCTCAAGCACGCCCGAAGCCACGAGAAGTCCGTCAAAATTGTATTGAGGCATGGCAGGTTCAGGCTGCGGCTGCTGTACGGCATTGTTATTATTATTGTTGTTGCGGTTACGTTTGTTTTTCTTGCCCTGCTGTTGCTGGGGTGCGGCATCCTGTCCCGGTTCCCTTATTATTATAGGTGCGGTAGCCGCGGCTTTTGCGGCCGCCACGGCAGCCTCCTCTTTTTCACGCTGTGTACGCGGCACAAACTTCCTGTCGCTGCGGAAAAATGATCCGAATGTGGCATCCTTGTTGCTTCCCGGACGGAAATCGCGACGAGGTTTTTCGGCACCTGCCTCGGCGCCATTATCCTGCTTGGCTTCTTCAGCCGAAGTATCCTGTGCCTCTGTCATCTGTTTATCGGCGGCGGGAGCTGCATCAATCGTCGGCAGCGGCGATATAAGAGTGAGAGAGTCACGATGGTCATCATCATGAGCTATCGGCACCAATGCATCTTCGGGCCGTATGGCGACTGCTTCTTCAACCGGCACAGACGGCTCGGCCATATTATCGTTTTCGGCAACAGGAGCCTCGGCAACCTTCTGCACCTTTGACGGACGGCCGCGTTTGCGTCGGGGAGCTTCCGGCATCTCTGTCGTACTCTCTTTCCCCTCTTCCTGCGGCACCGATGCTTCCGCTGCCACAGGCTGTTCTGCGACAGTATCATCGGTTGAAGCCTGTCGTTGTTTCTTTTTCTTCGGCTCCGTCTTTTCCGAGGCCTTATTGCTGTTTTGTTTCGGTTCTTTAGGAGCGCGGCGCTTTTTTTCTACTGTTGAGGCGGCGGCAAGATCTATTGCCTGCTGGTCAAGTATCTTGTACACCAAGTCTTCTTGCTGCAAAGCGTCGACCTTTTTAATACCCATTGATTCAGCGATGTTCTTGAGCTGAGTCTCATCCATCGCATTGAGATCGGCGATATTGTACATTATTAATATATAGAAATTAATTATATCATCTTAAGACATTTACATCCATAGTCGGGTTCAAGAAGTACCGAGGATAGGACGTGCCTTATTTGTTTTATAAACTGAGGAATGTTGAACGGAGATCTGCTAATGTAATGTCACGATATGACAGTGTCGCATTTAATCACCTGTTCGTTGAAACTATTTGCAAAGATATATCCTTTCCACGACACAACAAACTAAACGGGCAAAAAGTTTTCGATAAATGATTTTAAATACACTTTTTTCTCAAAAAAGATGCAAAAGCATTTTATTTTCGCTAAAAAATAACTAACTTTGCATCGAATAGAGACAAATTGTTGATTTTTACCTTAGACTGACTGATTATTTTACGCAACATTTTTTCGGACTAAGGAAAAAGGCAACAAAAACATTGGAAAAACGCTGTGAAGCGGATTTCCCTTGTATTAAAGTGAAAAAAGAATTTTTTCTTAACACTTTAAATCGCTATAAGACAACTATCTTTAGAATCACAGAATCATGCCTTTTGGCTTTAGTCCGGCTCCTCCTTGTTTGAAAGGAGGAACGGGCATTTTTTATACCCCTCCCCTACATCGCCCCGGCGCATCATCCGCAAGGCCAGTAGCAGGACTCCCACCTGTTTTGATGTCAAAACGAATCATATTACGTATATTTGCAGCAGATTAAAAACGCAATACAAGCATTACATGAGATTCCTTTCATTACCTGTACTCTCTTATATAGAGAATATATATAATGACACGCGAAATACCGCGAATCCGGCGGTGTGCCGGCCACGCCATAGCCTGAATATAGTATATCTTGCAAAATATATAAACAGTTTCGGAGGTATAGAGACAAGGATATCGGCCTACGCCGAAGCATTGGCCCGGATGAACTGCAATGTCATTTTTGCATCAGAACAAAATGACTGCAAAGCCATAAAAAGCCGTTTCACCTGCCTGCACATAAACTTTCATGCACGCAACTTTCAGAAAAGTCTCCTCAAGATAATCAAAAGCCACAATATTGACGTTGTCGAGTTCCAGACAAGAAGCCGACGGTTTATCTATTCGCTTGACCTTGAAGAGATAAAACGCTACTGCCGCGTAGGATGCTGCATACACGGCGAGATACCGGCCATCGACATCCCCTCAATCAACCGCATGGATTACCGCATACTCATATCGGATCTTCTGTGCTCGATCAACTACGACAAGCTGAACCACTACAGGATACTGCCCAATGCCATCAGGCACATACGGCCCGTATGGAAATACAGCCATCATACAAAGGCGCTGATAGTAAGTCGTATAACAAAAGACAAATTCAATCAGTTGTGCTCCGCCATAGAATATTGCCGTGCAAAAAACATTCAGTTCACCATTGCCGGCTCCACAAAACGCGACGACACGGCAAAAAGGCTCAAGAGGCTCTATAATCTTGATAACACCATATTTACCGATGAAGAGATTGACACATTGCAATATCTGAGAGAACACGTCAACGAATATCTCATGGTTGCCGGAGTAGGACAAGTGCTGCTTGAGGCCGGCTCACTTGGCTATCCTTGTCTGCTCGTATCAGATATTAAAGCCGGCTATTCGACATTTCTCACACGCAAAAACATCAGAGGCAATTTCGGCAGAAATCTTACACTAACCCATTTTTCAGAGGCCAAACGGCATTTACTCGTCCCGGAAATCGACATATCCGCCATTGCCGACTATGACATATCCGATGCAATCCGTCAAGACTTCAGCATGCACGACCGCATCAATGACTATATCCCCTACATAAGCGGGGAGGTGTCAGTGTAGGTGCGCTTCATGACCAAAGCACAATGTTGTCAGGGGTCGAGCGCGCTACATCTATAAGGCGCTGGTTAGACGAGCCTCGGAAACGCAGTCCGATATCACGCAGCGACTCTACAAACTCGCCGTCGACAAGCACATCGATATACGACAACAATTCAGAGTATGAGGGATTTTCAGCTATCTCTTCATAGCGATATCCGGTATAGCACCATATATTGCGGCCATCGGCTTTCAACCGCTTCGCGAGCTCAGTCAGCGGCCCCGACTGCATAAGCGGATCGCCGCCCGAAAAAGTGACATTAAAGTCATTTTCGTCAACGGCCGCCACGATATCGTCGATTGACATGGCCATGCCGCCTGCCGGATCCCACGACTGCGGATTATGGCAACCCTTACAGTGGTGGCTACAGCCTGAAAAATATATGGAAGTGCGGAGCCCCGGCCCGTCGACCGAGGTTCCGCCCACTATATCGAGAACGCGCAGTTTCATAACTGTTTATTTATGCACCACACGGTCGTTTAGTTCGGCCAACTTGGCATTGTTCCAGCGGTCGGTGGTACCGACAAGATAGCCCGTGATGCGCTGAAGTTTGTCTATGGCCTTGCTGCCGCACAGCGGACACTCGTCAAGATTCTCCTGTGCATCCTCATAGCCGCAGCTCATGCAGCGGTTGCGGTTATGGTTTACCGAGCCGTAACCGATATTATACTTGTCCATCAAGTCCACTATATCGCTGATAGCCTCGGGATTGTGGGTGGCGTCGCCGTCAATCTCCACATAGAATATGTGGCCTCCGCGGGTCAGTTCATGATATGGAGCCTCGACCTTAGCCTTATGTCGCGGCGAGCACTTGTAGTATACGGGCACATGGTTGGAATTGGTGTAATATATCTTGTCAGTGATACCCGGAAGCACACCGAACGTCTTACGGTCGGCCTTTGTGAACTTGCCCGACAGACCCTCGGCAGGAGTGGCAAGTACCGAGAAGTTGTGCTCATATTTTTCGGAGTACTCGTTGGCACGGCTGCGCATGTGCGACACAATCCTCAATCCGAGCGCCTGAGCCTCTTCGTCTTCGCCGTGATGCTTGCCTACAAGAGCGACAAGACACTCGGCAAGACCGATAAATCCGATACCGAGCGTACCTTGATTAATGACGCTCTCTATGGTGTCGCCGGGCTTGAGCTTGTCGCTGCCGTTCCACAGACGCGACATAAGCAACGGGAACTGCTTGGCAAGCGCCGTCTTCTGAAATTCATAACGGTCGCAGAGCTGACGGGCCGTTATGTCAAGCACTTCGTCAAGTTTAGAGAAGAAGCGACGTATGCGCTCCTCTTTATCGAGTATGTTCATGCACTCGATGGCTATGCGCACTATATTGATGGTAGAGAAGCTTAGGTTGCCGCGCCCTATCGATGTTTTCTCACCGAAACGGTTTTCAAAGACTCGTGTGCGGCATCCCATCGTAGCCACCTCATACTTATAACGCTCGGGGTCATTTATATCCCACTTCTCATGATAATTGAATGTAGCGTCGAGATTCACAAAGTTAGGGAAGAAACGACGTGCGGTCACTTTGCATGCCAGTTTGTACAAGTCATAGTTACGGTCATCGGGCAGATAGCTCACGCCACGTTTTTTCTTCCATATCTGTATGGGAAATATGGCGGTCGCTCCGTTGCCTACACCCTCGTATGTCGAGTTCAGCAACTCGCGTATTATGCACCGTCCCTCGGCCGAGGTGTCGGTACCGTAGTTTATGGAGCTGAAAACGACCTGATTGCCGCCACGCGAGTGTATGGTGTTCATGTTATGGATAAACGCTTCCATAGCCTGATGCACACGATCCACGGTCTTATTGACAGCATGTTGTTTAACACGCTCCACGCCGACAAGACCGTCAAGCGGACGCTTGATATAATCCTCAATCGGCGCGTCATACAACTCCGAATAGTCGTTGCCGTCAAATGCCTCGACCTGCTTCACCTCTTCCACATAAGAAGAGCGGACAAAAGGCGCGAGATAAAAGTCAAAGGCAGGTATAGCCTGTCCGCCGTGCATCTCGTTCTGCGCCGTCTCAAGCGAAATACAACCGATTATGCTTGCAGTCTCTATTCGCTTGGCCGGACGCGACTCGCCGTGTCCGGCAGAAAATCCGTAAGTCAATATACGGTCCAGCGGATGCTGCACGCACGTAAGACTTTTTGTAGGATAATAATCCTTGTCATGTATGTGCAGATAACCGTTGCGCACGGCCTCTCTCGCTTCGTGCGACAGCAGATAATCGTCAACAAACGGCTTGGTAGTCTCGCTCGCAAACTTCATCATCATGCCGGCGGGCGAGTCGGTGTTCATGTTCGCGTTTTCACGGGTTATATCGTTGCTCTTGGCTTCGATTATCTCAAGAAACATGTCGCGCGTCTTGGCACGCCGAGCTATATTGCGCTGGTCGCGGTAAGCAATATAACGCTTGGCCACCTCCTTGCGCGGGCTCTTCATGAGCTCAACTTCCACACGGTCCTGAATCTCTTCAACGGTCATGCGTTCATTGCCCGACATGCTTATTCGGTCTGTGATTTTATGTATGAGCGATTCATCTTCGCCCATTTCGGTTTGGAGCATGGCTTTTCTTATAGCCGCCTTGATTTTCTCGTCGTTATAGCCCACGACACGACCGTCGCGCTTAACTACCGTCTGTATCATTTGAAAAAAGAATTGAGGATTATTTGATGTATCCGCAAAGCTACACATTGTTTACATATTATACAACAAGAATCATCGACAAGTTATCAACAATTTTATTTTTGGAAAACTTTCGGCCACAGACAAAAGAGACAAAACACTAAATACCAAATAATTACCTTTCGGTTTTGGGAAACTATGTTTAAAAACACAAAAATCACAATTTAAATTACAGACAATCTGCCGTGTCACCTGCAACAACAAAACTAAGAATTCAATTTTACTTTCACCCCCTTTGCAAATTAAGGCAAATATACGTAATTTTGTAGAAAAATCAAACATAATCAACCAATGGAAAATATAATATATCTGATAATAGGTCTGTCGGTCGGAGCCGTAGCCGGATGGCTTATAGCACGGGCAAAGTCGGTCAAGACCATATCATCGCTCGAAGCTGACAAAAAAATGCTGCAACGCGAAATCCAACTTATCCAAGAACAGAAGGAAAAGGATGACGCCGCCCGCGACCGCCATTACTCAGAACAGTTGCGTATGGCGCAGGAGCAACTCAAAAACGCTACCGCCGAACTGCTTGCCGCCCGCACACAGGAGCTGAACCGGAACAACGCCACACAGATGAACTCCATTATAGATCCGCTCAAGGAGAAGATAAAGGAGATGCAAGCAGCCATGGACTCTTCACGCGAGCAGAGCACACGCAATACCGCCACCCTGCATCAGGCCATAGAGGAGATCATGAAACGCACGGCATCGATAGGCGACGAAGCCGGACGTCTTGCCAAAGCGCTGCGGCACGAGAACAAGATACAAGGCAACTGGGGCGAAGCGATACTGAGCGAACTTCTCGAAAGTCAGGGGTTGCACGAAGGTGTGCATTATGATGTTCAGGCCACGATAAAAGACAAAGCCGGACGCCCTGTGCTCAACGAACATACCGACAAGCGCATGATACCCGACGTGATACTGAAATACAGCAATGACAAGGCCCTCATAATAGACGCCAAAGTGTCACTGTCGGCATTTCTCGACTATACGGGGGCCGAAACCGAAGAGGAGCGTGCAGCCGCACTCGACCGACACCTGAAGAGCCTGCGCAGCCACGTCAAGGAACTTGCCGCCAAGAACTACAAGCGCTACATACTCCCGCCCCGCGAGTCGCTCGATTATGTAATAATGTTTGTCCCCAACGAGTCGGCTCTGCAACTCGCGCTCATCAACGACCCGTCGCTTTGGCGCGAAGCGCTCAGTCTCGGGGTGTTCATAGCCGGCGAATACAATCTCGTGGCCGCACTGCGCATCATAAGACTCGCATGGATTCAGGAGGTACAGGCCGAACAACAACGCAAAGTCTTCGAGGAAGCCACATCGCTCGTAGAACGTGTCGGAGAATTTTACAAACGCTTCACCTCAATAAAGAAAGCGATCGACGATGCAGCCGGAGCCTACGAGGAAGCGGAAAAGAAGCTCGTCACCGGCCGTCAAAGCATGCTTGTGCCGGCACGTCGTCTTAAAGAGATGGGCTACAAAGAAAAAGCCACCAGTCCCCTGCCCGACCTTCCCGACTTCACACTTCCCGAAGCATAAACCGCTCAATGCAACAACACGGTTGTTAAACAGCGGCCTTAACAATCTGCAACATTTAACTCTTATACCGGTTTGTCAGTACTCCTTGCGCTGGTAGCGGCGGCGACGGCGGCCCATCATGAGCATGGAGGACATCATGTAGCGCTCGAACTCAAGGCGGTAGTCGGAGAGGCAGTCGACGGCCACGCTGTCGTTGTTGAGCAGATAGGTGTCGTAGGTGGGTATGTGGCCGGTGATGAAGTCGACGCTTACATGGTGGTAGTCGGCGAGGTACTTCA
>LUJO01000047.1 GCA_001689405.1 Candidatus Homeothermus arabinoxylanisolvens
AAGATGAATCTTCCTCTCGGTACGGTCAAAAGCCGCATCTTCTTTGCCCGCCAGCGTCTGCAGCAGTCGCTCAAGGATTATCGTTAAATCCTTGTGTGAGTTAACCAATACACGCGGAAACACATAAGACACATTTACAAAAGCACAACATATTTATTGATTAACCCATACCATAGATATTCAGGCGATGCCACAGGCATCGCCTTTTTTTATGTCGTAAAGTCACATACGCGGCAAAACCACGGTCAATGCAGGAGCAGCGAGGCGTCGCCGTAGCTGAGGAAGCGGTAGTCGCCGGCGAGCGCGTAGTCGTACATGGCACGCCAGTCGCCGTCAACAAATGCCGATACGAGCAGCAGTAGCGTCGAGCGTGGCTGGTGGAAGTTGGTTATAATGCCGTCGACAATCCTGAATTCATAACCCGGCGCTATTATTATGCGCGTCGAGGCTATAAGGGTGTCGGCGCCGTTCTCGGCGAGGTAGCCGTCAATGTTGGCAAGGGCTTCTTTTGCAGTGAGGTGAGGGTGTTCTGTCGAGTAAGGATACCACTGCGGCACTTCTCCGTTCCATTTCCCCTGCCCGATGAGGCAGCCTATGTGGTAGAGGCTTTCGAGGGTGCGTACCGATGTGGTGCCTACGGCTATGACCCGGCGTGAGGTCTCGGAAAGTTCATTTATAAGTGAGCGGCTGACGGCAATAAATTCGCTGTGCATGCCATGGTCGCCGATGGTGTCGCTCTTGACGGGCTGGAATGTGCCGGCTCCTACGTGCAGGGTGAGCTCGCGGCGCTCTATTCCGCGTCGGTCGACTTCGGCAAGCACTTCGGGCGTGAAGTGAAGACCTGCCGTAGGTGCTGCTACAGAGCCGTCGATATGGCTGTATACAGTCTGGTAGTCGGTAGAGTCGGTGTCTTCCGTGTTGCGGTTGAGGTAGGGGGGGATCGGTATCTCGCCGGCACTTTCTATGATCCGGGCAAATGTCACCGACGTGTCATCCCACGAGAACTGTATGACAGAGGCGTTGCCCTCGCGTCCTGTACGTGACGCTGTCAGTGTCAGCTCTTTGCCGTCGATAACGAGCGGCAGAGTCAGATCGCTTTCTTTCCAGCGTTTTGAATTGCCTACAAAGCAGAGCCACGAGCAGCACGATGTAGTGGCGAAGCTGACGGCATAGTCGGCCGGTTGTACCGGTTCGAGACAAAATATCTCTATTACGGCTCCGGTGCCTGACTTGCGGAAGCGAAGCCTTGCGTTGATGACGCGTGTGTTGTTGTACACGAGCATCGAATCGTCGGGCAGCAGTGCCGGCAGGTCGGAGAATATGCGGGTGTCAAGTGTGCCGTCGGGCTGACGTACGAGCAGCTTGCAGCTGTCGCGTTGTGCGAGCGGGTGTTTTGCTATCCGTTCGTCGGGCAGCGGATAGTCGAAATCCTGTATCTTTATTGACTGGGGGTCGTTGTTCATAAAAGCGGTGTAGAAAAATTTCCGCAAATTTACGGATTAATTCCGAGTATTGCTACCGTTGTTTTCTGACGTACCGGTCTGTGCTCCTCCCACAATGTCGTCGTTTGATATGGTCTTGACCGTTTTCTTCACTTGTGCGTTGAGCGATCCGAAACGCCATGACACGGTGACGCTTACAGAGCGCTGGTTTCTTGATGTTACAGCGAGTCCGGTGTAGTCACCGCCGGTGCGATAGCTCTTGATACGCATGTCGGTTGGCCCGAACGGGTTCTGTGCGTTGATTCTCACAGACAATCTGTCCTCTTTCAGGAACGAGCGTGACAGGGTTATGTTGTGGAAGTGCATGGCCGATGTGCGGCCATACATGTCATATATGCCTGTGCTGAAACGCCCTCCGATAGCCTCGATGCGTAGCTTCCACGGAAGCTGCTGCGATGCTTGGGCGAATAAGCCCCATGTCCATCGGCTGTTGGCCAACCCCAGCGACGGGTTGGCGAGTTTGGAGTATCCGCCCGACGCGTTAAGCATAATCGATGTCTTGGGGGTGGCGCGCCATTGTAAGTAGCCGTTGCCCGACAGCCGTCGTGCATGGCCGACATTGCCGTAGCTGTTGTAGATGATATTGTCGCGAACTTCCGTAACTTGAGTTATCTGTTCGTTGCAGAAGTCGTAGCTTACCGAGGTGTTGAGTGTGATTTTGGGCTTCATGAGCATGTAGGACATGCGCATGGAGTAGCTGTGGGCGCTTGACAGGTCGGGATTGCCCTGCGACACTGATGACGGAGTGGTTATTACTGCCGGATTGAGATATGATATGCCCGGTCGGTTTATACGCGACCCGATGGTAATGTTGAGGCTGTTGGCCGGATTTATTCGCCAGTTGGCTCCTATGGTCGGCACTATGTCGTTGAGGTCTTGGTGGAAGTCGGGTGTTTTGCCGTCCTTGAACTTTGCCGCGAGGTAAGAGTACTCGTATCTTAATCCGGCACGTGCCCCTACAGGACCTGAGTTGAACATGTACTCGGCGTACAGAGCCGCTACCTGCGTGTTGTGGGAGAAGTCGGTGGCATTTGTCATCGAGTTGTCATAGCTCTGTTCGGTCTCGCTGCTGTTGTCGCGAAGTATGTATTTGGCTCCGGCGTTGATTTTATGTTTGCGGCCTATCGGTCTTGTGTAATCGGCCTGAAACGTATGTTCCCAGAAGTGCTGATTGTTGTCTGTATAATATGATGTATAGTCAAAAGGCGGATTAAACAGGTCGTAGAATTCATTATACTGTGTGCTCTTGTTGGTGGTGGTGTTGAGCAGATATGAAAGCACTATAGATTCGCCCTTGTGACGTGTGAGCCGTTGGTAGTCCAGCTTCCCTGCGAAATTATAGTTATTGTAATCGGGAAAGTTATAATGGTCGGAGTAACCGTACAACCTGTCGCCGGCAGCGTTGAAAAACGATGTCGTCGAACTGCCCGTAGGCTTGACCTTGTAAAAGAAACCGTCGAATGCTGCTGTCACAAGATTGAGCGAGTCGGGCTCGTAGCTTGCCTCGAATGACATGTAATTGCCGTACCCTTTGTTGGTCGAAGTGTTGTCGTAGCGCTGGGTGTCGCCTGATTGTCGATAGAGATATTCTGATGAAGTGTTGTTACGGGTGCCTCTGTCGCTCATACCGAAATATCCGTAGTTGACCGATGCCGTGAATTTGTCTATCTGGGTGGTGAGGAAGACAGCCAGATTGGGGGTGCCTTTGGTGTCGTATGATGCAAGCAGATTGCCTATCACGCCTTTGACTTTCATATTGTCTACGGTCACGATGTTGAGTATGCCTCCGACACCCTCGGCATCGTATCTGGCTCCCGGCTCGGTTATGACCTCTATGCGTTTTATCATGGATGCCGGTATTGAGCTTAATACCTCTTTGGGATTGTTTGTGAATGAATTGTTCGGTTTGCCGTTTTTGTATATTTTGAAGTTGGTCTCGCCTTTTACGCGTATCTCATTGTTGCCGTCGACCGTTACCATCGGCACTTTACGAAGCATTTCGATAATGGTGCTGGTTTTTGAGTCTTCGTCGCCTTGCACGTCGTACGATATGCGGTCGACTTCCGACACCACAAGCGGTCGTTGGGCCACGACTTCGACTTCACCGAGTGTGTTTTCCGACATGTGCATGACGATTTTCCCGAAATCCTTTGTGCGGTGTGCGGAGTCGAGACTGAAGCGAAGCTCTACCGGAGTCTTGCCTATGGAGGTTATTCGCAATATGTAGTCGCCGGCACCCGGGACGGTCTGCGTGAAGTTTCCGTCGATGTCTGAAGTGCCTATGGCTATCGGCTTGTTTAAGTCGGCATCGTCATATACTCTTATGGTGACGTATGATTCGCCCGTATCGGTAGAATCCACGACTTCGCCTGATACTTTGTATTGGGCATTGGCGCATATAGCGGTCACTAATGCAAGCAACAATAGGCAGAACCCCTTTTTCATATGTGATAACGTGTTAAAAATCCGCGGTTATGTACGGACTGATGAGTCTACAAAGATAGATAAAAAATAACTTAGACAACCAAAAACTTTTATTTCTTGTCCAATACCGTTAACTTTACGGTAAAATAAAAAAGATGTCATATGGCACAGACAGGAGATATAGTCCGCTTCCTTAATTCAGTAGGTGGCGGCCGTATAGTAAGAATTGAAGATAATATAGCATATGTGGATGAGGACGGTTTTGAGACCCCCGTGCTTCTGAAAGAGTGTGTCGTGGTGACCCCGGCGCAACCCAAGGCAGCGGCGCAGAGCAAGTATGTGGCCCCTTCGACCGTCGTACCGGAGGCGAAGCCGCAGAAAGATGCCGGGCAGCCCGAAGAGACTCCCGAGGGTGAAAAACTCAATGTAGTGCTCGCGTATGAACCGGAGGAGATAAAGCATCTGTCGACCACGGAGTATGACGCATATCTTGTGAACGACTCGAATTATTATCTGTACTTCACTTATCTTACACGTGCCGACGGTCATGGATGGGTGACCCGTTTTGCCGGAATTGTCGAGCCGTCGATACAGGTGCATCTCGGACACGTGACCCGCGATATGGTCTCGGAAATGGACCGTGTGGCCATACAGTATGTAGCCTTCAAGCGCGACCGCGAGTTCAAGCTTAAAGCGCCTGTAGCAGTGGAGTATGCGGTTGATACCACGAAGTTCTTCAAGCTGCATTGCTTCCACGACAATGTATATTTCGACGGTCCGGTCATAGCGTTCGACATAGTGAAAAATGACATTCCCCAGCGCCTTGTGTCGATTGACAGTTCGAGGATAGAAGAGAGCATAGCCCGAAAGAAAGCTGTTGACAGGCCTGCAAAGACTCCGGTGGTGAAGAATCCGCGAAAAGACGACATCATCGAGGTGGACCTGCATGCCGGCGAGCTGCTCGATACTACGGCGGGTCTTGATAACGCCGACATACTTCAAGTGCAGATGAAGGAATTTAACCGCGTGATGAACGACAATATCAAAAACAAGGGTGTGAAAATCGTGTTTATACACGGTAAAGGCGAGGGAGTACTGCGCAACGCCATCCTTAAAGAGTTGAAGCACCGGTATAAGAACTGCGACGTGCAGGATGCGTCATTTCGTGAATACGGCTTCGGAGCCACACAGGTTACAATAAGATGATATATTGTTTCTCCGGCACCGGTAACTCGCGTTATGTGGCCCGTTGCCTAGGTCAGGCGCTTGATCAGAAAATAACCAACATCGATGCCGCCTCGTTGCTGCGTCCCGAGCGCTTTCACTGTGCCGATGAGGTCACGGTGTGGGTGTTTCCCGTGCACTCTTGGGGCTTGCCGAAAGTTGTCGGACGCTTTATGCGCGATATGCCCGCTATAGCCGGGCGTCATTATATGGTATGTACCTGCGGCGATGATATAGGACTTGCTCATAAACAGTGGCGAAAGCTTGTGGAGCGGTATCACGGATCGGCCTGCGGGGCTTATTCCGTACAGATGCCCAATACGTATGTCTTGTTGCCCGGTTTTGATGTCGACTCCGATGAAGTTGAGCGGGAGAAGCTGGGGAAGTGTAAATCGCGCATAGACTATGTGGCGTCGCGAATAGCCGGGGGGTATACGGGTGACGATGTTGTCAAAGGAGGCCTTCCGTGGCTTAAGTCGCGGGTCATCTATCCGTTGTTCATGGCGTTCATGACCTCGCCGCGGTCTTTTAAGGTCGACAGACGGCGCTGTGTGGGGTGCGGCCGTTGCGTGGCCCGATGCCCGATGTTCAATGTGCATCAGGACAAAGCCAAGCGTCCGATGTGGGGCGACAACTGCGCTTTCTGTATGGCATGCTATCATGCCTGCCCGTCGCATGCGGTGGCATATGGCCGACGCACCAAAAAGAAAGGGCAGTACAACTGCCCCTTGCGTTAGTCTAATAAGTTTTCTATTGTCGCGATCATGTCGGGTGCCGACTGGTCGGGGTGACAAGGCACCACCGAGGCATATCCGCGGTCGGTCCAGTACAGGTCGGTCTCGGGATTGTCAGGCTCTTCGTTGTGGAATTTGCCCGTCAGCCAGTAGAACGGCTGTCCGTGCGGGTCGGTATACTCCGCATACTCTTCGGTCCAGTATCCGCGTGCCGCTCTTACCACTTTGATGCCGCACACCGCCTCGCACTTCGGTACATTTACATTCAGGCATATGTCATGTGGCAGGCCGTGCTTGATCACGCGCGAGGTTATCGTCTCCACAACGTGGCGGCAGGCCGATATATCGCGTTTCTGGTCATGGCTGTGAAACGAGTATCCTATCGAGGGTATTCCGAGCATGCATCCTTCGAGCACCGCCCCCATAGTGCCGGAATATATGATTGAATTGCCCGAGTTTGAACCGTGGTTTATGCCTGACAGTATGAGGTCGGGCCGGCGGTCAAGCAGGGCGTGCATGCCGAGCTTGACACAGTCTACGGGAGTGCCGTTGACCGAGTACATGCGTGCTCCGTTGTAGTCGGGATGACTTGTGATTTTCAATACTTTATTTACCGATATTGCCGATGACTGTCCGGAGTTGGGCGAGTCGGGAGCCACGGCCACAACTTCGCCCATATCTTTCACGTAGTCTATGAGCTGGTGTATGCCCGGCGCGTCTATGCCGTCATCGTTGGTCACGAGTATGAGTAAGCGTTTTTTGTCCATGCTGTTGCTATTTTATGCAAAAATAGTGAAAAAACATGATATAGTCGGCCGTCGTTATCAACATAAGTGCTCACTTATCAACATTTAACTCATTTTGAGCAGCCTTTAGGCGAGGTCAATTCAATATAAATCACTACCTTTGTGTTGCTAATAGTAAGTACTTATGGGTAAAATTATTGCAATTGCCAATCAGAAGGGCGGTGTGGGTAAGACCACCACTACGATAAACTTGGCGGCGTCGCTTGCCTCGCAGGGAAAGAAGGTGCTGATAATAGACGCCGATCCGCAGGCCAACGCTACTTCGGGCTACGGCATCGACCCCAAGAGCATGTCGTCGTCAATCTACGAGTGTCTTGTCGACAACTATCCCGTCGAAGGGTCGCAGGTTGCCACATGTGTCGACGGTCTTGAACTTGTTGGCTCCCGTATAGACCTTGCCGGAGCCGAGCTTGAGCTTGTGAACAAGCCCAATCGAGAGCGGGTGCTTCAGGAGGTCCTCGCTCCGATTGTAGATAAATATGACTACATACTCATCGACTGTTCTCCGTCGCTCGGTCTTATCACAGTCAATGCGCTTACCGCGGCCCATTCGGTCATAATACCCGTTCAGGCCGAGTATTTCGCCCTTGAGGGTATAAGCAAGTTGCTCAATACGATACGGATTATAAAGTCGCGGCTTAATCCCGGACTTGAAATAGAGGGATTCCTGCTGACTATGTATGATGCCCGTCTGCGTCTGGCCAATCAAATTTATGAAGAGCTGAAGGGGCATTTCGGCGATATGGTCTTCAACACCGTCATACCCCGCAACATACGTCTGAGTGAAGCCCCTTCCCACGGACTGCCCGCTCTTATATACGACCCGGAGAGCCGTGGAGCCACAAGCCATACCATGCTCGCCAAAGAGCTTATAGCAAAACATCGCAAGCAGGCGTCTGCACAATAAAATCCTCTTAACTCAAATGACATCATGGCATCAGTAAAACGTAATGCACTCGGCCGAGGTCTCGACTCCCTAATATCGATGGATGATGTGCCCGCACGCGGCTCATCGGCTATCAATGATATAGACGTAGCCTCGATATCGCCCAATCCCGACCAACCGCGTACGACTTTTGACGAAGAGGCGCTCGACGAACTCGCATCGTCAATAAGGGAACTCGGCATCATACAGCCCCTGTCGCTGCGAAAGACAGGCCCTGATTCTTATCAGATAATAGCCGGTGAGCGCCGCTACCGGGCCGCCATAAAGGCCGGTCTTACATCGGTGCCGGCTTATATACGCACCGCCAACGACAGCGAGCTTACGGAGATGGCGCTTATCGAGAATATACAGCGCGAGGACCTGAATGCCATAGAGATAGCCCTTACGTTCAAGAAACTGATTGATCAGTATAACCTGACTCAGGAGCGTCTTAGCGAACGTATAGGAAAGAAGCGGGCCACGATAGCCAATTTCTTGCGCCTGCTGAAGCTGCCGGCCGAAGTGCAGCTCGGATTGCGTGACAAGCGTGTCGACATGGGTCATGCGAGAGCGTTGCTGTCAATAGAGAAGCCGTCTTTGCAGCTGAAACTGTATAATGAAATCATAAAGCAGGGCCTTTCGGTAAGAAAGGTCGAGGAACTTGCCAAGGCCTATCAGGCTGCCGCCGAGGGTGTCGAGATGCCGAAAAAGCCGGCGCCGATGCGCATGACCGATAAGGATTTCGACATATTGAAGAAGCATTTAAGCGCATCTTTTCATACTCCCGTGCAGTTTACCTGCAATCAGCAAGGACGTGGAAAAATTACTTTCCCCTTTAAAAATGAGGCTGAACTTGAGCAATTAATTGCTATCTTTGACACAATAAAAAATTCTGAAAGTTGAGCGTTGTGCTTGATGTGCCGGGCAGAGCGTCATTATGTGGCGTTTTTGTCTTGAATGTCAGATTGTTAAATAATGGGAAAAAGAATATACGAAAGATTTGACCGATATACAGCCGGTGCATTGCGGAGGGTGGCAGTGATGCTGTCGCTTGTCGTGTCATGCACTTTTAACATTTTTTCAATGACTCAGGAACCTGACCGCGCCATTGTGGTGAAAACAGATTCCATACCGACTACTCCGGAGCCGCAGACACAGGACCTGAGCGCTTTCCCCGACTCGATGTGGATATCATCGCCGCGAAATGAGCGTGTCGAGGTGGTCGGCGATTCCATTGCCGTTGAAGGCGACAGTATTGCGGTCAGTGTGGTAGGTGCCGTGCCGGTTGATACGGTGAATGTGCTTGACCCGCTGACAGGCGAGGAGTTTGACCCCGACTACGTGGTCAGGGAATTCAATCCCGACCCTACGCGCGCCGTATGGATGGCCGCCCTCTTTCCGGGACTCGGTCAGCTGTATAACCGTCGTTACTGGAAGCTGCCTCTCGTGATAGGCGGTTTCATGGGTCTCGGATATGCCACGAACTGGAACAACCGTATGCTTGAGGACTATACGCAGGCTTACCGTGACCTTATGGACAATGACCCGTCGACCAAGAGCTATATGGACTTTTATCCGCCCAACACCAAGGAGGAGAGTCTGAACAAGACTTGGATGGAGAAGACTTTCAAGACCCGTAAAGATTTTTATCGCCGTAACCGCGACCTGTGTGTCATAGGCATGGTGGCTCTTTATCTTGTGGCTATGGTCGATGCGTATGTCGACGCTTCGCTCGCGCATTTCGACATCACCCCCGACCTCTCTGTCGACGTACATCCGACGGTGATTAAAGATACCCACAGCGCCTTGCCCGGGCTCGGTTTTCAATGGGCGTTCAATTTTTAGCTAACCTCTCTCATTATAACTTCTTGACCTTGCGATGAAAAAACTTATCCTTACACTCACTTTAGGTTGCTCGGCACTGTTTGCTGGAGCCGCACCTTCCATACTTACTCTGAAACAGTCGATAACAGACGACGCTATAGTTTATCCTGAAAGTTTCGAGACCGACACCCACAAGATGATGCAGAACTGGTATCTGCAGAACTATACCGTACTTAACGACAATTTCGCCAAGGTGCCGACAATCGACGCTTCCGATGAGGTATATATAAAGCGTCTCGCATCATTGCCTACCGACATAGAGATGCCTTACAACCAGATAGTGCGCTCATATATTAATATGTATACCCAGCGTCGCCGCGAACTCGTGGAGAGTATGCTCGGCATGAGCCTGTACTATATGCCCATATTCGAGCAGGCGCTTGAACGTCACGGACTGCCGCTTGAATTGCGCTACCTGCCGGTTATCGAGTCGGCGCTTAATCCCGATGCCGTGTCGCGGGCAGGTGCTACAGGACTATGGCAGTTTATGCTGCCCACTGCGCGGGGTCTCGGCCTTGAAATCAGTACTCTTGTCGACGAACGCCGCGACCCTTATGCTTCCTCGGAAGCCGCAGCCGTGTATCTGAAGCAGCTTCACGGCATGTATAATGACTGGTCGCTTGCCATAGCCGCCTATAACTGCGGCCCCGGCAATGTCAACAAGGCCCTTCGTCGTGCCGGCGATAGCGGCAAGGACTTCTGGAGCATATATTATCTGCTGCCTGCCGAAACACGCGGTTATGTGCCGGCGTTTATTGCGGCCAACTATGTCATGACCTATTATAATCAGCACAATATAAGCCCTGCCCTTGCACGGCGCCCTATAATAACCGACTCCATTCATGTCAACAAACGTGTCCACTTCAAGCAGATAGCCGATGTGCTCAATCTGCCGGTGGAGGAGATAAGGGTGCTTAATCCGCAGTACCGTAAGGATATAATACCGGGCGATGTAAGACCTTATGCTCTGGTGCTTCCTTCAATGCAGGTGTACAGTTATATAATGAGTGAGGACAGCATATTGTCGCGTGACGCGAATCTGTATGCGCGCCGCAATGTCGTGGAGCCGCAGATGGGGCCGGTAGAGGATCCTGATGCGGAGTATACGACAAAACTTGTGGTGGTGACCCACAAAGTCAGGAGAGGTGAGACATTGTCGACGATTGCAAAAAAATACGGCGTCACCACATCGGAGATAAAGAAGTGGAACAAGATGAAGAAAAACAGGCTTAATGCCGGACGCAAGCTGAAGATACATACTTATCAGCGTGTGGCCACCGGACGTAAGAAAGCTTCGCCGGAAGAGCTTGCCTCGACGTCGCCTGCTGTCGAGACCGATAGTGTGAAGAGTGTGGCACCGGTCGACTCCGCCGCTTCATCGGCCCCTGCTATCGCCGCGGCTTCCGAAGCGCTTCCCGACGCTAAAGCAGCTCCGGAACCGGCAAAGAGCGTAACCAAGAACGCCAAGCCGAAGCCTGAAAAGAAAGCTTCTGCAAAGAGTGCGAAGAAAAAGAATCCCTACACATATTATACTGTAAAAAAAGGCGAAAGCCTTTACCGCATAGCGCAGAAGTATAAAGGTGTGTCGATAAAGGATATTCAGGAGGCCAACGGTATGGGTTCGAAGACGGCCCTGCGTGAAGGTCAGAAAATCAAAATACCTCGTATATAATAAAACCAGTCATAAATGAAAAAGATATTTTTGTTCTTGGCCGCGGCTTCGGCAGCCGTGTCTGTTTCAGCCGCCACACCTTTGTGGCTGCGCGATGCCAAGCTGTCGCCCGACGGTAGCACTATAGCGTTTACTTACAAAGGCGATATATATAAGGTAGGGGTTAAAGGCGGCGAGGCCGTGCGCCTTACCACCCTTGATTCATATGAGTCTGTGCCGGTGTGGTCGCCCGACGGCAAGTCGATAGCGTTTGCCAGTGACCGTAACGGCGGTCAGGATGTATATATTATGCCGGCTTCAGGCGGCTCTGCCCGTCGGTTGACTTTTAATTCGGCCAACGAGCTTCCCGAGTCGTTTACTCCCGACGGAAAGTATGTGCTCTTTTCAGCCTCCATTCAGGACCCGGCCGGGAGCGCGTTGTTTCCCTCCGGACGCCTTACCGAGGTTTATAAAGTGCCTGTAGGCGGTGGCCGCATCGAGCAGCTTCTTGCCACTCCGGCGCAAATGATAAGCTATGCGCCCGATGGAAGTTTCTTCCTTTATCAGGACCAGAAAGGGTTTGAGGATGAATGGCGCAAGCATCACACATCGTCGGTTACCCGCGATGTATGGATGTATGATGTTGCCTCGGGCAAGCATAAAAATCTTACTTCACGGGCCGGGGAAGACCGTAATCCTGTGCTTTCCGCCGACGGAAAGACCGTGTATTTCCTAAGCGAACGTGACGGAAAGACCTTCAATGTATATTCTTTCCCGCTTGCCGACCCGTCAAAGGTCACACGCATCACTGACTTCAACACACATCCGGTGCGTTTCCTCTCGCAAGGCAAAAACGGTACTCTGGCATTTACTTATGACGGAGAGCTTTATACCAAATCGGGTAATGCCGCTCCGGTTAAAGTGCCTGTGAGCATTACTATCGATGAGGAGAATCCGGTTGAGAAACTTCATGTTGCACGTTCGGCCGGTGCGGTGGTTTCACCCGACGGCAAGCAGGTGGCCTTTGTCAATCGCGGCGAGGTGTTTGTTACGTCGGTAGAGTATCAGACTACCAAGCAGATAACCCATACTCCCGCTGCCGAAGGTCAGATAACGTGGGGCGACGATAACCGCACTATCGTATACAGCAGTCTGCGTGACGGGCATGCCAACCTCTATCGTGCCAAGATAGCGCGCAAGGATGACCTTAATTTCGCCAACGCCACCGCTATCGACGAAGAACCGCTTTTCGACGGCAAGGACGGTGTGGAACGTACATATCCGCAATTCTCACCCGACGGTAAGGAACTTGCGTTCATTCAGGACCGCAACAAACTTATGATTATGAACGTGGAGTCCAAGAAGGTACGCACGGTGCTCGACGGTTCGACATATCCCGAGCGCAACGGCGGATTTGAATACGCATGGTCGCCCGACGGCAAGTGGATGGCGTTTGAGCTTACCAATAACGGGCACGAGCCGTATAGCGATATCGCCATTGTGAATACTACCGGCACTCCCAAGGTTACCAATATCACGAGGTCGTCATATTTTGACTCTGCACCTCAGTGGGTTTTTGACGGCAACGCCATAGCCTTCGTCTCGGACCGTTACGGCATGCGCAGCCATGCATCTTGGGGCTCGCAGGAAGATGTCATGTTTGTGTTCATGAATCAGGACGCTTACGACAAATACAGGCTCTCGAAGGAGGACTACGAACTGCTTAAAGAGCTTGAAAAGCAGCAGAAGGCCGACAAGGAAAAGGCTGAAAAAGAGAAAAACAAAGACAAGAAAAAAGAAGATAAAGATAAAAAGGACGCCGGCAAGGACGATGATAAAAAAGATATCGACGTACAACTCGACGGACTGGCTGACCGCATTGTACGCGTGACACCGAACTCCTCTTCGCTTGGCGGACTG
The DNA here is from genome assembly GCA_001689405.1 of Candidatus Homeothermus arabinoxylanisolvens. Classification (GTDB taxonomy): domain Bacteria; phylum Bacteroidota; class Bacteroidia; order Bacteroidales; family Muribaculaceae; genus Muribaculum; species Muribaculum arabinoxylanisolvens. The sequence continues at coordinate 13,071 of LUJO01000047.1, forward strand.
ATAGTGACCAAAGATGGTGAGACATTGTACTACCTGACTTCGTTTGATGACGGTTACGACCTGTGGAAGATAGACTTGCGCAAGCGCGATGCCCGTATGGTCAATAAACTCGGCGGTTATGCCATGGACCTGCAGTCCGATAAGGACGGTAATGCCATATATTTGCTCGGTGGAGGTTCGATGAAGAAGATGAGCATACCGTCGGAGTCCATGAAGCCTATATCGTTCTCGGCGGTAATGGAGCTTGATCCTGCGGCCGAGCGTGAGTTTATGTTTGATTACGTTAAGCAGGAAGCCAAGCAGCGCTTCTATCGTACCGACATGCACGGTGTCAACTGGGACAAGATGACTAAGGCTTATCGCAAATTTCTGCCTCATATCAATAATAATTATGACTTCGCGGAGTTGCTGAGCGAGCTTCTGGGTGAACTTAACGCCTCTCATACAGGAGGCCGTTATCGCGGCGGCGCGGCTGCCGACCGTACCGCAAGTCTTGGACTGTTGTATGACTGGACATTTGACGGCCCCGGATTGCGTGTGGCCGAGGTTGTGGCCAAGGGGCCGTTCGGACATGCCAACACCCGCATGAAGCCCGGTGTTATCGTGGAGAAAATCAACGGTAAGGCTATCGACTCCAAGACCGACTACACTCCGTTGTTCAATAACATAGCGGGTAAAAAGACGTTGGTGGGCCTTTATGATCCTGCCGCCGGCGAACGTTGGGATGAGGTTGTGCTCCCCGTATCGAGTGGAGTCATGACCGATCTTCTCTATAACCGTTGGGTCAAGCAGCGTGCCGCCGATGTTGAGAAATGGTCGGGCGGACGTCTCGGATATGTGCATATCGAGTCGATGGACGATGCAAGTTACCGCACCATATACACCGACCTGCTCGGTAAATATATTGACAAGGAGGGCATAGTCATCGATACCCGCTGGAACGGTGGCGGCCGCCTTCATGAGGATATAGAGGTGCTGTTCAGCGGCGACAAGTATCTGACACAGGTCATACGCGGTGTCGACGTATGCGACATGCCGAGCCGCCGTTGGAACAAGCCCAGCATCATGGTACAGTGCGAGGCCAATTACAGTAATGCCCATGGTACTCCGTGGGTGTACAAACACAAAAATCTCGGTAAACTGGTAGGTATGCCGGTACCCGGCACTATGACCAGCGTAAACTGGATTACTATGCAGGATCCCACTCTCGTATTCGGTGTGCCGGTTATCGGTTATCGTACGGCTGAAGGCAATTACTTGGAGAATACCCAGCTGGAGCCTGACATAAAAGTGGCCAACGATCCGTCGGTCATCATAACCGGCGAGGATGAGCAGCTTCATCGTGCCGTCAAAGAACTTCTGAAGGATATTGACAGCAAGAAGTAGCGTATATGCTCCGAATGAGTGACGTTTAGTCGCCGTTTTGACGAGATTTATAGAAAAATGTTAAACTTTTTCGCGATTTAGATGTGAAAATGTTTATGAATTACGGCTATTGTCGTATATTTGCAGACTAATTAAAAACAGAGATAAACTTTAGCGTAATGATGCAGCAGATTTCAAAACGAGTACAGGCTCTCGCTCCGTCGCAGACACTGGCGATGTCACAGAAGAGTCAAGAACTGAAGGCGCAAGGCGTTGACGTAATCAATCTTTCGGTCGGTGAGCCCGACTTCTTTACTCCCGATTTTATCAAGGAGGCTGCCAAGAAAGCCATTGATGACAACTTCTCGTTTTATACGCCGGTACCCGGTTATCTTTCGCTCCGTAAGGCTATTTCCGAAAAACTCAGACGCGAGAACGGCCTTGACTTTGCTCCGGAGCAGATAGTGGTGTCAAACGGTGCCAAGCAATCTCTGTGCAATGTCATTCTCACCGTGGTGAATCCCGGCGACGAGGTTGTCATACCTACTCCGGCATGGGTAAGCTATGTGGAGATGGTCAATCTCGCCGAGGGCAAGAGTGTACTCGTGCCCGCCACAATAGAGCAGAACTTCAAGATTACGCCCGAACAGCTGCGTGAGGCGTTGACCGAGCGTACCAAGATAGTGCTTTTCTGTTCACCCAGCAACCCTACCGGCAGTGTATACAGCCGTGAGGAGCTTCAGGCCCTTGTCGAGGTACTTTCCGATTATCCCGATGTTCTCGTCCTCTCCGACGAAATATATGAACATATCAATTTCACAGGCAGTTTTACATCTCTGGCTTCGTACCCGGAGATTGCCGACCGCACCTGTATAGTCAACGGAGTGTCAAAGGCTTATGCCATGACCGGATGGCGTATCGGTTATCTGGCGGCTCCGCTTTGGCTCGCAAAAGCCACCAACAAGTTGCAGAGTCAGTATACTTCCGGCGCATCGTCGATAGCGCAGAAAGCGGCCGAGGCTGCCTATACCGGTCCGCAGGACTGTGTCGAGGAGATGCGTAAGGCTTTTGAGCGCCGGCGCGATCTCGTCGTTGGACTTGCGAAGGCCATACCCGGCCTCGGCGTTAATACTCCCGAGGGAGCGTTTTATCTGTTCCCCGAGGTGTCGAGCTACTTCGGCAAGCGTTGCGGCGACCGCGTGATTGAAAACGACTCCGACCTTGCCATGTATCTTCTTGAAGAGGGTCATGTGGCCACTGTCGCCGGCTCGGCATTCTGCTGTCCCGGATATATAAGGTTGAGCTACGCGACAAGTGACGATAACATACGCGAGGCCATGCGTCGCATTGCTGAAGCTCTTGCCAAACTTATCTAACAGAATAAATACCCGGCGCCATGTCGTCAGAACGTGTAAACTCCGATTGTCTTGTAATAATACCCACCTATAAGGAGGCTGAAAACGCATCGGCCATCATTGATGCTGTCATGAAGCAGCCTCATGCTATGGACGTGCTCATAGTCGATGACGGCTCTCCCGACGGTACGGCCGATATCGTGCGCTGTAAAATGCAGGAGTATCCCGGACGTGTGCATATGATTGAACGTTCAGGCAAGCTCGGACTCGGCACCGCTTATATAACGGGATTCAAGTGGGCTATCGAACGCAAGTATGACTACATATTTGAGATGGATGCCGATTTTTCACACAATCCAGACGATCTGATGGCGTTGTATCGCGCGTGTGAGGCTGACGGCGCAGATGTGGCCATAGGCTCACGTTATGTGTCGGGAGTCAATGTGGTAAACTGGCCCATGAGCCGCGTGCTTATGTCGTACTTTGCGTCGAAATACGTGAGGATCATTACCGGCATGCCGTTTAATGACACTACCGCCGGTTTTGTCTGCTATCGCCGCCGTGTGCTTGAATCCATGGAGCTTGACAAAGTGCGTTTCAAGGGCTATGCCTTTCAGATCGAGATGAAGTTTACTGCATATAAGCACAAATTCCGCATTGTAGAGGTGCCGATTATATTTGTCAATCGGGTGCTCGGAGAGAGCAAGATGAGTTCGGGCATATTTTCCGAGGCGGTGTTTGGTGTTATAAGACTTAAACTTTACAGTTGGATTCACAAATATCCCGACTGTAGCAAAATATTGCCTCGCTGATGCATGATTTACTGCTACATAACGCTCTTATTGTAAATGAAGGGCGATGCTTCAGGGGATATGTCGCCGTCGATGCCGACATTATAATAGAGGTGGGCGAGGGCGAACTGCCCGAAGGCCTGAAAGCGGCTTTCCGAAAGGTTGAAGACCTTGACGGATGTATGCTGCTGCCCGGAGTTATAGATGATCAGGTACATTTCCGCGATCCCGGACTTACACATAAGGCCGACATCGCCACCGAGTCGCAGGCGGCTGTCGCCGGTGGTGTGACTTCGTTTATGGACATGCCCAATACGAAGCCGCCCACAGTTACTGTCGAGGCTCTTGAGGCTAAGCTGGCTCGCGGTGCCGAGTGCTCCTCGGCCAACTACAGCTTTTTTATCGGCGCCACAAACGACAATATGGACGAACTGCTTCGGTGCGACTACAGCCGTGTGCCCGGAGTGAAACTCTTTCTCGGGTCTTCGACAGGCAACATGCTTGTTGATGACGAGGCTGCGCTCGACCGCATATTCCGCGACGTCCCGGCTCTGATTGCCATTCATTCCGAGGACGAGGCGACTATAAAAGCCATGCGCGACAAGTATGTCGCTGAACGTGGCGACGACCTTCCTGTGGAATTGCATCCGCTCATACGGAGCCGTGAGGCATGCGTCATATCGACCCGGCGCGCCATCGAGCGTGCGCGGCGTTTCGATACACGCCTTCATGTACTGCATGTGTCCACTGCGGAGGAGGTGGCTATGTTCTCCGACGCTACGCTGGAGGACAAGCTCATAACCTCGGAGGTGTGTGTGCATCATCTGTGGTTTTCCGACGAGGATTATGCGCGTCTCGGTACTCGTATTAAAATGAATCCCGCTGTCAAGACAGTGCGCGACCGCGATGCGTTGCGGCAGGGACTGCGCGACGGGCGTCTTGACATCGTGGCTACCGACCATGCTCCTCATCTGCTGTCGGAGAAGGAGGGCAACGCGCTTACAGCCGCTTCCGGCGCGCCGATGGTACGCTATTCGCTGCCTGTAATGCTCGAACTTGCCGATATGGGCGTATTCTCGCGCGAACTCGTTGTCGAGAAGATGTGCCATGCTCCGGCCCGGCTATACGATATAGACCGTCGCGGTTATCTGCGCCCCGGCTACTATGCCGACCTTGTTGTGGTGCGTCCCGATGACCCGTATACGGTTACCGATGCTTCCGCTTCGGCCCGTTGTGGCTGGACCCCGCTCGCCGGTACCACGCTGCATAATCGGGTTGTCGATACATACGTCAACGGACGGCTTGTATGCCGTGACGGTGTGGTCGATACTTCAGTGCGCGGACGCGAATTGCGTTATCTTCCCCGCAATCGGGGTTGACATTGTAGAAAAATAATTGTATTTTTGTCGCGTACCATAGAACATACAAAACCAAACATCAACATTATGATAGAAAAAGCTAACGTAAAGTATCTTGACAAGGTTGTCATCCGTTTTTCCGGCGACTCCGGCGACGGCATGCAGCTTGCAGGAAATATCTTTACCAATGTTTCGGCCGGTGTCGGCAATCAGGTGTCGACATTTCCCGATTATCCGGCCGAGATACGTGCTCCGCAGGGATCGCTTAGCGGTGTGTCGGGATTTCAGGTCCATATAGGAGTAGGCGTACATACGCCCGGCGACAAGGCCGATGTGCTCGTAGCCATGAATCCTGCGGCCCTGAAGCAGAACGTAAAGCATCTTAATGCGGGGGGAGTGGCTATAGTGGATATTGATTCATTTAAGCCGGCTGACCTGCAGAAAGCCTTGTTTAAGACCGATGACCCCTTCAAAGAACTCGGCCTTAACGCACAGGTGCTCGAAGTGCCGGTAACTTCGATGACAAAAGCCGCTCTTGCCGACTCGGGTCTTGACAACAAGTCGGTGATGAAATGCCGAAACATATTTGCTCTCGGCCTTGTATGCTGGCTTTTTGACCGTCCTCTTGAAGCCGCGTTGCACCATCTGAAAAACAAGTTTGCCCGCAAGCCCGCCATTTACGAAGCCAATGCCAAAGTGCTTCAGGCAGGTTATGACTACGGTGCCAATATACATGCATCGGTATCGACCTACCGCATCGAGTCCGAGAAAATACGTCCGGGATATTATACCGACATAAACGGTAATACGGCTACGGCGTGGGGACTTATCCTCGCTTCGGAAAAGTCGGGACGTCCTCTTTTCCTCGGAAGCTATCCTATAACACCGGCCACCGACATTCTGCATGAACTTGCCAAGCGCAAGGACCTCGGTGTAAAGGCCGTGCAGATGGAGGATGAGATAGCCGGAGTATGTTCGGCCATAGGCGCTTCGTTTGCCGGAAATCTTGCAGTGACCTCAACCTCCGGTCCCGGTCTTGCGCTTAAGAGCGAGGGCATAGGACTGGCTGTCATGGCCGAGTTGCCGCTCGTGGTCATAGACGTACAGCGCGGCGGTCCGTCGACAGGACTTCCTACCAAGACGGAGCAGACCGACCTTATGCAAGCTGTTTACGGACGCAACGGCGAGTCGCCCGTGGTTGTCGTGGCTCCCGCTTCGCCTACCGACTGCTTCACAATGGCTTTCGAGGCCTCTCGTATAGCTATTGAGCACATGACTCCCGTGATTCTGCTGTCCGATGCCTTTATCGGCAACGGTTCGTCGGCTTGGCGCGTGCCTGATGCCGACGAGTATCCGGCTATAAAACCCCATTATGTGCCCGATGAGCTTAAGGAGGCGTGGAAGCCTTATATGCGTGACCCCGAGACGCTTGTGCGTTACTGGGCCATTCCAGGCATGGAGGGCCTGATGCACCGTCTGGGCGGTCTTGAGAAGGACTATGACACGAGTGTCATATCCACCGATCCCGTCAATCACGAGCATATGGTGCAGGTGCGCCGCGACAAGGTTGCCAACGTGGCTTATGACATACCCGAACTTGAAGTGTTGTGTGACAAAGACGCCGACACTCTGCTCATAGGATGGGGCGGCACCTACGGACACCTTTATACTGCCGCCGAGGAGCTTTGTGCCGCAGGCCGCAAAGTGGCTTTCGCCCACTTCCGTTACATCAACCCGCTGCCGCGAAATACGGGCGAGGTGCTGTCGCGCTACAAGACGGTGATATGCGCAGAGCTGAATACAGGACAGTTTGCCGACTATCTGCAGGGCCATTTCGGCGGTCTTGAGGTGCACCGTATCAATAAGGTGCAGGGACAGCCGTTCCTTGTTAAAGAGGTAGTTGACGGAGTTATCAACATTATGGATAAACAATAATCGACTATGACTATGGAATGTACAAAATATGCTCCCTCCGATTATAAGAACGAGCAGTCGGTGCGCTGGTGTCCCGGATGTGGCGACCATGCCATACTTAACGTGTTGCACAAGGCCATGGCCGAAGTCGGCGTGCCTCCTCATATGACTGCGGTCATATCGGGCATCGGGTGTAGCTCGCGTCTGCCTTATTATATGAATACTTACGGCTTCCACACCATTCACGGTCGTGCTGCAGCCGTGGCTACCGGCTTCAAGGTGGCCAATCCGGCCATGACCGTATGGCAGGTGTCGGGCGACGGTGACGGTCTTGCCATAGGCGGCAATCACTTTATCCATGCCGTGCGACGCAATGTGGACATCAATCTGCTGCTGTTTAACAACAAGATATACGGCCTTACCAAGGGCCAGTATTCACCTACGAGCGATAGAGGTTTCGTGAGCAAATCGTCGCCTTACGGCACCACCGAGGATCCTTTTATCCCCGCAGAGCTCGTATTCGGCGCGCGCGGCAATTTCTTTGGCCGCTCTATTGATGTTGACCTTCCTGTAGCGCAGGAGGTGCTTGTGGCGGCAGCCCGTCATAAAGGAACTTCGGTGGTGGAGATGCTTCAGAATTGTGTCATATTTAACAATGGCATACACAACTACATCTCCGACCGCGAATTTCGTGCCGAGCGCACAATCCATCTGCGCCACGGTGAGAAGATGCTTTTCGGAAAAGACATGAATCGCGGACTCGTGCGCGACGGCTTTTTGCTTAAGGCTGTCGAGATAGGCAAGGACGGTTATACTATCGATGACGTGCTGGTACACGACGCCCATACTCCGAGCAACTTCCTTCATCAGCAACTTGCCATGATGGACGGCTATTCGCTGCCGCTTGCAGTGGGAGTCATACGCGATGTCGAAAGCCCCGTGTACAACGAGGAGGTCGACCTGCAGATCGAGCAGGTACGCGCCAAAAAAGGCTTCGACTCCCTCCGCTCCATGATACTTGCCGGCGAGCACTGGGAAGTAAAATAATCCCAGCCCGGATTGATAATACAACAGCGCCCGTATGTCGTTCGGCATACGGGCGCTGTTGTACCTGCCTGTAGCTACACCTGCGGATTGCTCTGTAAACTCATGACACGGTTAGGTTGTTTTATAAAGAGTAACATTAAAACTTGATTTTATGAAGACAATACGACCCGTGCTCGCTTTTGCGGCTGTAACCACACTTTTATTATCTTCGTGCGTTACCAAGAAAAAATATGCCACATTGCTTGACGATTATAATTCGACCCGTGTGGAACTGGCCGAGGCCAAGGCCTATAATAAGAGTCTTGACGCCATGCTTGAAGAGGCCAAGGCAAACAATGCCCAGCTGAAAGAGAACCTTGCGGCTCTTCAGGGCTCTCTGAACCAGAGTATAGCCCAGAACTCACAGGGCAATGTAAATATATCCAAGCTTGTCGATGAGATTAATGCGTCTAACAAGTATATAAAGGAGCTTATCGCGGCAAAGGACAGGTCTGACTCGCTCAACATGGTACTTACCAACAATCTTACTCGTTCGCTTAGCCGTGATGAGCTGAAGGATGTCGATGTCAAGGTGCTGAAAGGGGTGGTGTACATATCGCTTGCCGACAATATGCTCTTCAAGACGGGATCATACGATATATCGGACCGCGCTATGGCCACTCTGTCAAAAATAGCCAAGATTATAAAGGACTATAAGGACTATGACGTTATGGTGGAGGGCAATACCGACAATGTGCCTATTTCGCGCACCAATATACGAAACAACTGGGACTTGTCGGCCTTGCGTGCTTCATCGGTAGTACAGGTGCTTCAAAACCGCTTCGGGGTCGATCCGTCGCGTCTGTCAGCTGCCGGACGTGGCGAGTACAGGCCTATCGCCGACAACTCTACCGATAGCGGGCGTCAGCGCAACCGCCGCACCGAAATCATCATTACTCCTAATCTCGACCAGTTTATGGACCTGATTGAAAAGGCTCCCGATGACACTACGAAAGACATGTGACGAAAATCACCCGGAATAACCGCTTATAATGGCGGTTATTCTTTTTTTATAAACTTGAGCAGCAGTATGGGCTGTCTTATGTCGGCGCTGCGCTTCTTGAAGTGCTTTATCAGATAGAAGTCGTAAGTGCCGGCCTGTTCGGGCAGAAACTTGCGTGCATCCTCGACTCCTACAAGCAGATAGCCTGATTTAGCGTCGCCCGACATACTGAATGGCTTTATACGGTCATTTGTATAGTAGTTGGCACTATAGAAGTGCAGCATCGGCATCTCGACGTGTGCGTATATATTGCCCCGGGGCTGGATACGGTTGACAGTCGTGGCTATTATGCGGTCGCTTTTTGCATTCAGTATGCCCGGTTGATATGCGCCTGCAAAGGCCCAGTAAAATGTTATGGTCACCGCCAGAGTCATAATAAAAGCGGTCTTCGGCGATGCCTTGCGCAGTTTCCACAATGTTATGACCGCAAGTATGGCCGACACTTCGATCAGAAGCCATTTTATTATGCTTATGTGCCCTTCGAGTCCTGTGATCATGACCGCGTTGTCAAGAGCGTGACGGCCCGACAGCAGAGAGTATGGAAACCATCCGCATTGTATTATGACAAACGCGGCAAACGCAAGTGCCACTACGGATGCAAGGACTGCTCCGTATATTTTTATAGAACGGTGTCCGCGTCTTATGAGCCATGCTATGTAGTCGGCGACAAATACGGCGATGAAAGGATAGATAGGCAGCAGGTATACACTGCGTTTGCTTTTAGGAATACAGTAAAATACAAATATCAGAAGTATGGTGACGAGAGCGAACATGCGGGGGGCATCCATTGATTTGAAGCTCGTCCACCATTTTTTTATCGGCGAGGCTGACTTGATGGCGTTTATACGGCGCATCGGTATGATCGACAGCAGTAGCAGCAGCGTGTAGGGCAGATAGCCTGACAGCAAAGTGATGAAGTTGTAGTACAGCGGCTTTACATGTGAGGCGTAGCTCATGGTTCCCGTCATGCGCTCTATGTTTTCTTCGTGCACAAGGTCGATGAACTCGGAGCTTTCCTGTAGATAAGCGGCGTAATACCATAGCAAGGGAATAAGCAACGGTACAAGTACGGGTAATATGAGTTTTGCGACGACACGCAGGAAGCGCTCGCCTCGAAGAAGCATGAACGTGAATATCACGGCTATCGGGAGCACTATCGCCACCGGCCCTTTTGTAAGCACACCGCCGCTCATCATGAGTATGGCAAGCCACGGCAGTCCCTTAAGTCCGCGTTCCCAATATGTATATAGCGAGAACAATGCCCCGGTTATGAAGAAGGTCAGCAGCATGTCGACACGGCATGCCATGCCTGCCCTGTATGCTTCAAAGGCGGTCAGTGTTATAATACCGGCGGCGAAGGCGTGGGTCCACGATATGCGCCGCTTGAAGAAGCCGTAGCACCAGAGTATCATGCCTATGAGCGCAAGGGCCGACGGAAGTCGCGACAGATATTCGGTCACATGGCCGTGTATGAGTGAGAGTATGGCTATGCACCATGCCATGAACGGCGGCTTGTAAGGTATTTCGTCACCATTGCTTTCCGGCAATATCCAGTCGCCGCTGTTAAGCATCGATACCGCTACTATAGCCTCGCGAGGTTCTCCTTTGGAATAAAACAAGGCTTCGCCGAGAAACGGCAGCAATGTCACCGCCGCTATAGCGGCAAGCACGAAATATGAATTTCGCGGTGTAAGACGAAACGAGATTGACTTCATGAAGGGTTTTATTAGTCTAAATATCCTTATTTTTTGCAAAAATAGGAAATATTTTGTGGGTAAACCATAGAAACGAAAATAATTTGTTTCGTAAACGCCTAATTTGTAAATTTGCATCAATTGTAATAACATACTTAAACGACAAAATTTAGATATGGCACAGAAACCGTTTGTATATCAGGAACCGTTCCCCATGTCGCATGAAACGACAGAGTACTATCATCTGACCTCCGACTATGTCAGGACTGAAACGTTTGACGGTCACGAAATGCTTGTCGTAGAGCCCGAGGCTTTGCGAGTGCTTGCACGTCAGGCTACTCACGACAATGCATTCATGTTGCGTCGTGAGCATAATGCTATGGTGGCCAAAATACTCAGTGATCCTGAAGCGAGTGAAAACGACAAGTTCGTGGCTTTGACAATGCTGCGCAATGCCGAAATCGCCGCAAAAGGACAATTGCCTTTCTGTCAGGATACCGGTACGGCTATCGTGATAGGTAAGAAGGGCCAGAACGTGTATACCGGCGGTGGTGACGAGGAGCAGCTGTCGCACGGAGTATATGATACATATACAGGCTGCAACCTGCGCTATTCGCAGAATGCGCCTCTCAATATGTACGACGAGGTCAACACGGGCTGTAACCTTCCCGCGCAGATTGACCTCTATGCCGTGGACGGTGACGAGTATAAATTCCTCTTTGTAGCCAAGGGCGGCGGTTCGGCCAACAAGACATATCTTTATCAGGAGACCAAGGCCCTGCTCAATCCCGAGAAGCTGGTGCCTTTCTTGGTCGAGAAGATGAAGTCGCTCGGTACGGCGGCTTGTCCTCCTTATCATATAGCGTTTGTCATCGGAGGCACTTCGGCCGAGATGAACCTTGCCACTGTAAAGAAGGCTTCTGTCAAATATTATGACAACCTGCCTACAACCGGCAATGAATACGGCCGCGCATTCCGTGACGTGGAACTTGAACAGACTCTTCTTAAAGAAGCGCAGAAGATTGGGCTCGGCGCTCAGTTCGGCGGTAAGTATTTTGCCCACGACATACGTGTCATCCGACTCCCGCGTCATGGCGCCTCTTGCCCTGTCGGTCTCGGAGTGAGCTGCTCTGCTGACCGCAATGTAAAGGCCAAAATCAACAAGGAGGGTCTTTGGATTGAGAAACTCGATACCAATCCCGGCGAACTTATACCCGATGCGCTCCGCAATAAAGGTGAAGGCGATGTGGTGAAGATCGATCTCAACCGCCCCATGCCTGAGATACTTGCCGAGCTTACAAAATATCCTGTATCGACACGCCTGTCGCTCAACGGCACTATCATTGTGGGCCGTGATATTGCTCATGCAAAGATTAAGGAGCGTCTTGACCGCGGTGAGCAGATGCCTGACTATCTGAAAGATCATCCTATATACTATGCAGGTCCGGCGAAGACTCCCGCAGGCATGCCTTCAGGCTCTTTCGGACCTACTACCGCAGGCCGTATGGATTCTTATGTCGATCAGTTCCAAGCTGCCGGCGGCTCGATGGTCATGATTGCCAAAGGCAACCGCAGCAAGCAGGTGACCGACGCATGTCACAAGCACGGAGGCTTCTATCTCGGCAGTATAGGCGGACCCGCCGCTATCCTTGCTCATGACAGCATAAAGAAAGTGGAATGTCTTGAGTATCCCGAACTCGGCATGGAGGCTATCTGGAAGATTGAGGTTGAGAACTTCCCCGCTTTCATTCTCGTCGATGACAAGGGCAACGACTTCTTTACCGAGATAGCACAGCGTTGTCAGGGTTGCCCCGTAGCAAAATAAGCGCGAGCAAAGCCATTAACAAAACCCCATATTCAGCAAGCATGACACCACGGGTGTCGTGCTTGCTGTTTTTTATGATGCATATCAAATACAACCCAATCTGCCATGAGCAAAATTTGGGTTAAACGATTAAAATACAGCAGATTGGTAGGGGCGTCGGTACCACGGCGCCCGCGAATCCGGACGGTCATACAAGAGGCCATGCGGGATGCATCCGGCCGGCCATACAAGTCGTGTGGTTGAGGATAACCATGCGGCATGGCGGTTGTAAAAGGCCTTCGGGTTGCAGCCGGACGCCGTGGTATTGGCGTCTTTACCAATCTTATCGCCGTTTAAACCGTATTTTTACATTGAACCATTCGGTCTGCGAGCCTGTAAAGGCTCATGCCATTCGTTAGCCGGGTACGAAGTGCCCGGACCGAGTAACAGCCATAGCCATGTTCGAGTCTGTAAGGACTCGTGCTTATTGCTGTCGGCAGGAGCCTTTGCAGACTCTCGCTATATTTTTGAAAAGATATATTGTAAAACGCTTGGTTTATAAAATAAACTTGTTTATATTTGCCGTGTCGAATATTTAGCGGGCTGCATCGCGCGGGTATGCCCATTATTTTTTCGACATGTGGTTTATATTATAAACCTGTTCATATTTAAAATAAAACTTTATGGAAGAGAAAATTATTAATGAAAAGGAGAGCATCGAGCTTATAGCGCGTATGATTTCCGACACCAAAAGCCGTCTTGAGGTAGGTGACGGCAACATCCTGCTCTACTGGGGACTGCTCACGGTGGCAGTGGCTACGATAGTATGGTGTGCGGTGACAATTACAGGCAATGCGGCCTACAATGGCCTATGGGGACTGTTGGCGTTTGGCTGGCTGTTTAATTACAGGCTGACTAAAGAAAAGAAGAGTCGGGGTTATCGTTCTTACACTGACAAAATGTGCAGCGTAATATGGACTACGGTAGGAGTGCTCGGCTTGTGCGGGGTCGTGATGTGTGTTGTATTCCAATATGCTACAGGCTATTCGTCATGGTTCGCGATGTTTCTTTATGCGCTTATTATTGTCGGTTCAGGTGTGGTAGGGTCAGGAGCTGCTCTGAAGATAAAGAGTATGGTCTATGGCGGTGCGTTCAGCATACTTTACGGTATGGTCATAATGTGCTGTATACTCACCGGAGTAGCCCTTGACTTTATCTGGATGATGCCCGGCTTCATACTTTGCTTCGCGCTTATGATGATTGTTCCCGGTATTGAGATGAGGCGACTTGCCCGTAAAGGCCATGAAAGAGCTTGACCCGCTGTTGCATTCGCAGTTGCGACTGGCTGTGATGTCGGTTCTCATGCATCTTGATAAAGCCGACTTTGTATATCTTAAGGATAAGACCGAAGCTACGGCGGGAAATCTGAGTGTGCAGCTTGATAAATTGTCGGCAGCCGGTTACATAACTGTAGAAAAGGGCTTCGTAGGAAAGAAGCCGCGTACCGTATGCAGTATAACCGATAAGGGACGAGAAGCTTTCGAAGCCTATGTCAATACCCTAAGGCAGTACCTTGACCTATAAAAATGCCTTTCGGATTTTGGCGCTGGTCAGAAAAACTATTCGGTCACGCGACGGGCGCCGATGTACCGGCGGTTGTAGTAAGGCTCGGTCGATTTGCTGACCGTGATGCCGGAGCTGCATGCCGAATGAATGAAGTCAAATGTGCCGTTTTCGCTGTCGACATTGACAACTATGCCTACATGACCTACAACTTTTTTGCTGCCGCCGCGGCCTCCGAAAAATACGAGGTCACCGGGACGAAGGTCGGCATTGTCTATCGATGTGCCCTGTGTATATTGTGAGCGTGATGACGCTTTGAGCGATATGCCGAATTGTCGGTAAACATAGCTGGTGAAGCCGGAGCAGTCAAAGCCCTTGGGTGTCTTGCCTCCGCGACGGTAACGCAGTCCTGTAAATTTGTGCGCGAATGTCAGCATGTCGCCGATGTATTCAGGAAGCTCGTCATCGGGCGCCACTCTTACAGGCGACAGAAGCGGTATCTCCGGCTTCCATGTGTTGATGGCGGCTATGTCGCGCGACATGTCGGGCAGATTGTGTTGAAGAACGGGATGCGCGGCATAAGCTGACGTCAGGACGCCGCTTAACCACAGAATTCCGGTTATGATGAGTATGTATAGTCTCATAAATTGTTAAAGGTACCTGAATAAGGTTATTCTTGATGAACTATACAAAGATAGTCATTGCATCGGGTTGTTACAAACCTGATGCAATGATTTATGTTAATTTCACATTTAGAGTATTGGCCCAATTAGTCCAATTGGTCCAATTGGTCTTATGAATCCTATTTTAACGACTTGAGCGTCTCGGTCGGCACCCATTTAAACATTTTGTCGCTCGGCCTTATTTTGACATCGGTCTTTATCGAGAAGCGGTCGCCTTTCACCGCCTTTTCGACGGGCTTGAGGTCTACGCGTATCTCTTCAATCGTCATTATGACCGCTCCTGTCGTAGGTCCGGTTATCACGACCTCGTCACCGACAGAAAGCTCTCCGTTCTCCATCAGAAATTCCGCGACGCCGATGTTGCTGAAATAGCGTACTCCCTTGGCGGCATATACTTTGGTGCGCGTGGCCGATGAACCGTACTTTGATGTCCATTCGCCCAGCCGTTGGCCGAGATAGTAGCCGTTCCAGAAGCCCCGGTTGAATATCTGTGAGAGCCGGTTGTCCCACTCTGCCACGCGTTCCTCGCTGAAAGTTCCTTCGCAAACCGCACGCAGCGCTTCGTCATAGCACTGTACCGCTATTTTCACATATTCAGGCCCCCGGGCTCGGCCTTCGATCTTGAACACTCTTACACCCGCATCTATCATTTTGTTGAGGAAGTGTATGGTCTTAAGGTCCTTGGGCGACATTATATACTGGTTCTCAATGTCGAGTTCGTCGCCGGTCTCTTTATCGCGTACAGTATAGCCGCGTCGGCATATCTGGGTGCACGCTCCGCGGTTGGCGCTTGAGTTCATCTCATGCAGGCTGAGATAACATTTGCCCGATACGGCCATGCACAATGCTCCGTGACAGAACATCTCGATGCGCATGTGATTGCCGTGTGGGCCGCGTATGTCGTCGGCAATGATGTGTTCATGAATGTCACGCACTCGGTCGAGGTCTACCTCGCGTGCGAGCACAACTACGTCGGCCCATTGCGAGTAAAACTTCACCGCTTCGGTGTTGGTTATATTGACTTGTGTCGATATATGTACTTCGACACCGACTTTTCGGGCGTAAAGTATGGCTACTATGTCACTCGCTATTATAGCCGTGATGCCGGCCTCATGTGCGGCATCGATTATGGAGTGACACTTGTCGATGTCATCATCAAATATTATGGTGTTGACTGTAAGGTAGGTTTTCACTCCGTGGTCGTTGCATGTACGGGCTATGTCGCGTAAGTCATCAAGTGTGAAGTTGTTGGATGAACGTGCGCGCATATTCAGTCCCTCGATGCCGAAGTATACGGCATCGGCGCCGGCGTCGATTGCGGCGTAAAGCGACTCGTAGCTCCCTACCGGAGCCATTATCTCGAAATCAGATCTTTTCATGATGCAAATTTAGCGTAAAAAACGCATACTGCCGTAGTGTGACATCGATAAATGCGGCAGAGAGGTTGTAATATGCCGGTTGTCAAAGCACTATCACGAAGCCTCCGCGGGGAAGCAGCGACAGTTTTTGAGGAACAGACGAGATTGTCGATACGGTCCACGGTGTTTCGGTATCACCGCTGTCGGTATACAATTTTCCTTTGTTAAAGCTGGCGAGGTCGATGCGGTCGACAGGTATCGTTAAGTCGAGATCGCTGTCAGTGCCGTTTATGCCGGCGATAAACCATCGGTTGCCGTTTTTGCGAGCCATTACGACATATTTACCGGGATATCCTGCGAGCAGTCTTGTGTCATCCCACACTGTGGGAAGCCCTGTCAGAAACTCTTGTACCTCCTTAGGCTGTGCGAGATAGCTCTCCGGCTTGTCGGCAAGATGCTGTACGGTAGATTCAAACAGAACGGTCAGTGCCAGCTCATGTCCGTGAGTCGTTATGTGCGGGTGCTGTGAATCGGAGAATGTACACGGAGTATAGTCCATAGGTCCGATGACATTGCGGGTAAACGGCAGAGTGGCGTTGTGGGCTGCTGCACGGTCGGTCAGCACCGGAGCGTTGTTGTACCATTCGGCGCCGTAGACTCCCTCGACCGAAACGAGATTCGGGTAAGTGCGCTGCCAACCTCGCGGTATTGTGGCTCCATGGAAGTTGACGAGCAGATTATGTCGTGCAGCACATTCAAGCAGTTCGATACAATACTCCATCGTCTGCTGTGTGTCACCTGCAAAGAAGTCGATTTTCACTCCTGCTACCCCTATATCCTGAAGCATGGCAAATTCCCGTTCTCTGTCTTCAGGTTTATTCAGACGGAACAGCGGGCCGCAGGCTCCGTTTGTGGTCCATGCCGTTGATGAATTATACCAGAGAAGCGTTTTTACATTGCGCTCTGCCGCATACTTCAACGCGTCGTTTATGTCACCTCCGTTGCCCATGATGTCCCACTCCCAGTCGATGAGCACGTAAGGTAGTTTAAGAGTCTCGGCCATGTCTATGTACTGAGTCACAAGACGGTAGTCTTTTGATCCCCTGTTATAGGCCCAGTAAATCCATGATGCCGCTCCCGGCTTTATCCAAGATGTGTCGGCAATTCTTGATTCGGGGCTTACATCGGTTACAAGAGTGGACTCTGTTATGTCATTGAGCGAACCGAGAATGATGACACGCCACGGTGTGTGGCCACATCGAGCCGGCGAACCCCATGATATATTATAGGCCGACGGCGTTTCCGCCGCGGTCAGTGACGATGCGCTATGGCATTTTTCTATGCCTGCTTCAGTCAGCAACGCCCAAGAGTCTTTGCCTAATTCAAACAGAGCCGGGAAGCCCCAGTGAGCATCATGTTGGGAGTCGCCGGTCTCTTCTGGGAAAAAGCGCTCATATGATTGGTCGTACTGCTGCATCCATCGCTTGCATGACAATGGTATTTTATACTGTGTTGTCTCGCCGCATATGTTGCCGTCGCCTTCGGTCTCGTAGCGGAAGGCTAGGCCGTCGTTATACAGCCGCAGTACCATAGACAGCGTGCCGTTATCCTTTCCGTTGGCAACGAGCCTGTATTCATTATAGGTGTTAGAGCATTTGAGACGTTTGCCGCCGGTCATTTCATATTTGATATTTTGCGGGAGCGACGATGATGATACAATCCATTTGTCTACGGAAGCCGGTCTATTGTCGATTGTGGCTCCCGATGCCGATACGGTGAACAGGTTTCTTTCATTGCCATAGTGTATATCCATGTTATTTTTGTCGATAGTGACTTCTATGGTTTTATCTGGAGACTGCATTTTTTTTACGGCAGTGGCAGTGTGCCGGCTTAAAGCCATAGCCGACAGCGACAGTAGGATGATGAGCAATCTGTGATGATTCATGTTATTGATGTTGATTGAGTGTTAAGATATGCAAATATAATACAGATTCGGTTTAAGCCACCGTAAATTATGTAACATATTTGCTGCAGTAAGGTATCGTAAAGATAAATTTTACGGCAATATTTGTTACTTTCGCAATTATTATAATAAAGTTATACCTTTAATGCGGCATTATAAGATTATTTTTGCATATACTATTTCTAATAACTTGAATCAATATAAAGACAATGAAGAAAGTAATTTTGAGTTTAAGTGTGCTGTTGGCGTCTTCGGCATTGGGCGCTCCGGTCACTGTTTCGGGTCCTGACGGCAAGCTTATTGTGTCGACCGACGTGATAGGCGGCAAGCCGGTGTATTCGATAACTTACGACGGCGATGTCATAATTGAAAACTCTCCGCTCGGTTTCAAGGCCGATGTCGGCGACTTTACACAGTATATGGCTTTGACCGGCTCCAAGCGCGGAGAGATAAAGAAGTCATATGATCAGGACAAAATCAAGAAAAGCCATATAGACTATAACGCCAATACGCTGGTGAACACTTACAAAGGCGCTTTCGGCCATGAGATGTCGGTGGAATGGCAGGTGTCGGACAACGACGTCGCTTTCCGCTATATCATACCGAGTCAGAACGGAGGCGAAACCGGTGCGATGGTTGTCAATGAAGAGGCCACGGGCTATCGCTTTCCGAAGGAGACAACCGTTTTCCTGACCTCGCAGAGCGATGCCATGATAGGGTGGAAGCGTACAAAGCCGAGCTATGAGGAGTTTTACATAGCCGATGCACCGCTTGACTCTCCTTCACAGTTTGGTCACGGCTTTACGTTCCCCGCTCTGTTCCGCGTAGGCGACAAGGGTTGGGCGCTTCTGTCAGAGACCGGTGTCGACGGTTACTATTGCGCCTCGCACCTTAGCGATTACAACGACGGAGTATACACTATAGCCTATCCGATGCCTGAGGAAAACAACGGCAACGGTACTGCCGCCCCCGGCATATCATTGCCCGGAAAGACTCCGTGGCGTACAATCACCGTAGCCGACCGTCTTGCTCCCATTGTAGAGACAACCGTGCCTTGGGATGTCGTGGAGCCCCGTTACAAGACCGAAACACCCGCTCGGGCAGGACGCGGTACTTGGAGCTGGATCATATGGCAGGATGCAAGCATGAACATGGATGACCAGAAGACATTCATTGACCTTGCCGAAGACTTGGGTTATGAAAACATACTTATAGATGCCGGCTGGGACCAGAATATAGGCTATGACCGTATGCCCGAACTTCTCGGTTATGCCCGTGAGAAAGGTATCAACCCCATTCTGTGGTACTCGTCGAGCGGCCCGTGGAACGATATCGTACAAACTCCGATAAACAAGATGGACCGCCCCATTGTACGCAAAAACGAGATGAAGTGGCTTCAGGACAACGGTGTGCATGCCATAAAAGTAGACTTCTTCGGCGGTGACAAGCAGGAGACCATGCGCCTGTATGAAGACATATTAAGTGATGCGGCCGACTATGGTATCGACGTCATATTCCACGGTTGTACCCTTCCACGCGGCTGGGAGCGTATGTACCCCAACCATGTAGGCAGTGAGGCTGTCTTTGCTTCGGAAAATCTTGTGTTCGGTCAGGTATTTTGCGATCTTGAAGCTTTCCATGCCACTCTTCATCCGTTCATCCGTAATGCTGTTGCTCTTATGGAGTACGGCGGCACCATACTTAACCATCGAGTGAGCCGAGACAACAAGAGCGGCAACGTGCGTCGTACCGGCGATGTTTTCCAGCTCGCCACTGCCGTGTTGTTCCAGAATCCCGTTCAGAATTTTGCTCTGACTCCCGATAATCTTACAGGTTCTCCCGCCGAAGCCATAGAGTTTATGAAGAATGTGCCAACGACTTGGGATGACGTTAAGCTTATCGACGGTTATCCCGGCAAATATGTAGTGCTTGCACGCCGTCACGGCGACAAGTGGTACATAGCAGGGGTCAACGCGCTTAAGGAGCCTGTGAAACTTAATCTTGACCTGTCGTCGCTCGGACTTAAATCATCAGTATTGAAGATGTATGCCGATGATGCCGCCCATGACTTCAAGATTAAGGATGTCAAGGTTAAAAACAGCACTACCGTGCCGATGGAGATTTTCCCTGACGGAGGAGTCGTCATGGTAGCGGATTAATATCTTTACATAAAACATAAATATCATGATTATCAGAAAATTATTGGTTGCCGCCATGCTGTGCGTGTCATTGGGCGCAGCATCGCAAGACAATCGTGTGGATCTTATGCTCTGGAATGAGAGCGCCGATGCAGAGCAGGCCAAAGCCGCGGCTTCATCCACTGATTTTACGCGTGATCCGGCCATAACCGTGTACAAGGCCGACAAACCCAACGGCAAGGCTGTGATCATGTGTCCGGGCGGCGGTTACGGCTGGCTCGCAACGGGACATGAAGGCCACGACATGGCCCAGTGGTTCAACGCGCAGGGCATAACATATGTAGTGCTTAAATACCGTCTGCCGCAGGGCAACCATGAGATACCGCTGGCCGACGCGGAACAGGCTGTAAGGCTTGTGCGCAGTCATGCGGCGGAGTGGAATGTGAATCCCCATAAGGTAGGCATAATGGGGGCTTCGGCCGGAGGTCATCTCGCCTCTACACTTGCCACTCATTATTCGTCGGCCGAGACCCGTCCCGATTTCCAGATATTGTTTTATCCGGTTATCACGATGGATCCCTCATATACCCACGGCGGGTCAAGAGCCAATCTTATAGGCGAAAATCCATCGGCCGAACTGCAGAAGAAGTTCTGCAACGAGTTTCAGGTGACACCCGATACCCCGAAGGCTTTTATAATGCTTTCGTCAGATGACACCGTAGTGCCTGTGGCAAACAGTATAAACTATTATACCGCGCTTGTAAACAACGGTGTGCCTGCCTCGCTGCACGCCTATCCTGTAGGCGGTCACGGCTGGGGTTACGGCGATGGTTTTATCTACAAGCACCAGTGGAAGGAGGAACTCGAAAAGTGGCTCCGTGAAGAGCTTTGATAACTCCCGAGCATTATAAAAAGCCCCGGTCCGTCAGTACTCGACTGCATGAACCGGGGCCTTTTTTTGTATGTAGATCAATGATTTTACGGATGCTCGGGCGACATTGTTATTTCAAAGTCGGCTCCGTTAACTATATCGTCGTGCGTGAAAAACGGAGTATCGAGCTCTTTGCCGTTAAGTTTCACCGATGTTATGTATTTGTTGTCTTTAGAGTAATTTTTTACATCGAGTGTCACGCGCTTGCCGTTAGGCAGGTTGATTTCGGCGTGCGGGAACCACGGACGTCCTATCGAGTATACCGGCTTGCCGGGACACACCTGATAGAAGCCGAGTGAATTAAGCACATACCAAGCCGACATTTGTCCGCAATCCTCGTTGCCCGACAGACCGTCGGTGTCGGCTCTGTACTGCTCTTTGAGCACTTTGTCGACAAGCTCCTGTGTGCGGTCGGGTCGTCCCGCATAGTTGTAGAGATGTATTATATGGTGTGAGGGTTCGTTGCCGTGGGCATACTGTCCGATAAGTCCCGATATGTCGGCCGATACATTTTCACCCTCCAGTCTGGAGTCTGCGTTGAACAGTGAATCGAGCCTCTCGATAAAAAGTTCGCGTCCGCCCATAAGCTCGGTAAGACCGTCGACATCATGAGGCGCAAACCATGTCCATTGCCAAGCCGTGCCCTCGCAGTAGTCGCCGCTGCCGTGGCTGGAACTGCGCGGATTAAAGGGCGTGTGCCAGTTGCCTTCCGCATCCTTGCCGCGCATGAAGCGGGTGGCCGGGTCGAAATAGTTACGGTAATTTTGTCCTTTTTTAGCGTACTCTTCGGCTTTTGCTTTGTCGCCGGCCGCTTCCGCGAGCTGCGATATGCACCAGTCGTTGTAGGCGTATTCAAGACCTTTGGTCACCGACTCGAACTCTTCGTTCCACGGTATGTAGCCGAGAGTGTTTTTATAATACTTTGAGCGGGGCATAAGCATTTTATGGAATACATTGTCAGGGGCTGATGTGGCCGTGGTGTCGTAGCGCGACGAACGCTCGGCTGCGTTTAACGCTTCGGCTATGTCGAAGTCGGCTATGCCTTTGTTGACAGCGTCGGCCATAAGCGACACGGCGTGGTAGCCTGTCATGCAGCCGGTGTAGTTGCCGGCAAGCTCCCACATGGGCAGTATGCCTCCCTCTTTGTATTTTGTAAGCAGCGAGTTGATGAAGTCGTTGTTGCGTTCGGGGTCTATGATTGTGTATAGCGGATGAAGCGCCCTGTGGGTGTCCCACAGCGAGAATACCGTATATACGGGGTTGTCGGCATCGCCCTGATGTATCTTGCGGTCTATGCCGAAGTAGCGGCCGTCAACGTCGGTAAACAGATTGGGGCTTATGCCCGTGTGGTACAAGGCGGTATAGAATACGGTCCTGTCGTCGTCATTGTCGGCTGTCACATCTATTTTTGACAGATACTCGTTCCATGACTTGCGGGCGTCGTCTCTTACCTTGTCGAAGTCGAAGCCGGGTATTTCGGCACGTAGATTTTTTTCGGCCCCTTCGGTGTCGACGGCCGATATGCCTACTTTGGCATATATCTCTTCACCTTCTTTGGTAGGTGCGAATTTCAGTAACGCCTTGCATCGTGCCGACACGCGTCCGGTCTCGTCTGTTACGGTGTCGGTTATTATGGTGCAGGTAAACGGTTTCGAGAACTCGGCGTACATGCTCAGCTGCTGGTCGTTGGCCCAGTGGCGGCTAAGCCTGTAAGCGCGTATGGCGGTGTCGCCTACGGCCTCGATTGTCATTGCGAGATTATTCTGGTGCGATATCGAGTAGTCGGCGTCTACTATCATGCCGGGGTCGTCGGTCGCGGGAAATGTGAACCGGTAGAGGGCGCTGCGGGGCGCTGCCGTTATCTCCGTCCTGACGCCGTAGCGTTTCAGCATTGTGGAGTAGTAGCCCGGTTGTGCGCTCTCGTCGGAGTGGTCAAACTCCGATGCGTACGGCATATTCTGACTTGTCGAGTTCTGCGGGTCTATGGTCTGTGGTCCTACTGTAGGCATAAGCAGGAAGTCGCCGTAATCGGAACATCCCGTACCGCTGAGGTGTGTCTGGGTGAAGCCGTTGATCAGTGAGTCGCTGTAATGGTAGCCCGAGCATGCGTCCCACCCGTCTATGCGGGTGTCGGGACTCGGTTGTATCATGCCGAATGGCACTACCGCACCCGGAAATGTGTGACCGTGTCCGCCTGTACCTATAAACGGATTCACATAGGCGGTGTAGTCTTTTGTCTCTTTGTTGCCGGCGACGCACGCGCATAACAGCGCCGCCGTGCCGATACTTACTATAAGTCTGTTCATTGTCGTGGTAAAACTAAGGATAACTGATATTTTACAAATATACTCATGAATCGGCTGTCAGTGCAAATTTTATATAATTTTTGTGAAACGCGGGGATGCCGCCTGCGGCCGGGCCATAGTGCCGGCTGCACTTCTTTTCGATAGAAAAATAGCTCCGACGCGATATTTTTTATAACTTTGTGATGATATGAGAGCTAAGGTTTGGATCATCGGTAGTCTGCTGACTTTGCTGCTTCTTGCCGGAGGTGTGTATTATTACGCCGTAGTGCGTACGGTGCCGCGTTCGCTTACGGTAGATGCCGACCTTTTTCCGGTCAAAGGGCTTGACTTGTCGGCCCATAACGGCGAAGTCGACTTCAAGCGTCTTGCCGGCGACTCTATCGACTTTCTCATGCTTAAAGCCACTGAGGGCACGACGTTCAAGGATCCACGCTTTCATTTCAACTACCTTAAAGCCCGCGATGCAGGCATAAAGGCCATCGGGGCATATCACTTTTTCCGATTCGACACCGACGGTGAGATGCAGGCCATAAACTTTTTGAACAGTCTCCGCGGTAAGACGCTCGACCTGCCGGCTGTGATAGATCTTGAAGAGTGGACTAATCCTGCCGATGTTGATACGGAGGAGGTCGTGGCCCGTCTGCGTGCCATGATAGCATATCTTGAACGAAACGGGCACAACGTCATGTTCTATACAAACAAAGACGGTTACCGGAGGTTCCTTGAGAATCGGTTCGAGGAGTATCCGCTATGGATATGCTCGTTCACCGACCCGCCGCTTGACGAGGTGTCGGATGACCGGTGGGATCTGTGGCAGTATAGTCATCACGGATGGACCGAGGGCTGCGACACTAAAGTGGATCTGAATACTTTTAACGGCACCCGCGACGAATGGCTGAACTGGTTGCGTGCCTCTACATTTTGAAATAATTAAAAAAGACAATAAAGATGAATTACCGTATAATACCTCCCGAAGAGATTGCCGACGCCGTCATAAGGTTGCCGCTGTCCAAGAGCATAAGCAACCGGGCGCTGCTTATAAACGCTCTTGCCGGGAATAAAGGCTCTATTGCGGCTGTGGCTCAGTGCGATGATACATCGGCCATGATGCAGGCGCTCGCTTCGACTGACTATTACATAAATATAGGCGCCGCCGGCACGGCCATGCGGTTTCTGACCGCTTACTTCGCCATGCAGCCCGGACGTGAGGTGACTCTTGACGGTACGGAGCGTATGCGCCGACGTCCGGTTAAGATACTTGTCGATGCATTGCGCGAGTGCGGAGCTGACATAGAGTATGCCGGCGAGGAGGGTTTCCCGCCGCTGAAGATAAAAGGACGTAAGCTTACCGGAGGCGACGTGTCGCTTCCCGCCGATGTAAGTTCACAATATATATCGGCTCTGCTCATGGTGGCTCCCTATATGGAGCGCGGTCTGCGTCTTGAACTGACGGGTACTCCCGTATCGACGCCGTATATCGCCATGACGCTCGGGCTGATGAGGCGGTGGGGCGTCGCTACCGATACCGACGGCTCTGTCATATCGGTGGCTCCGCAGACCTATACCCCGGTCGACTTTACGGTAGAGGCTGACTGGTCGGCCGCATCATATTGGTTTGAACTGGCCGCATTCTCGTTCGGCGACATAAAGTTGCTCGGACTGGGGCGCGACAGTCTGCAAGGCGACAGCCGGGTTGTCGACTACTTCCGTAACTTCGGTATAGAAGCGGAGTGGGATGACCGTGGCGCGCTTGAACTGAATCCGTCGCCCGACATTTCGCCGCGCATTAATCTTGACCTTACCGAGCAGCCCGATCTTGCCCAGACCCTTACGGTGACATGCTGTGTGCTGAACCTGCCGTTTCACATAACAGGGCTCTCCACATTGAAAATCAAGGAGACCGATAGACTTGAGGCTCTTTGTACCGAGTTGCGCAAGCTGTCGTTTGTCATCGACCGCCCCGACGACTCGTCGCTTGCATGGGAGGGCCGACGCGCTCCCGCCGATGCCTCGGGACTTGCCATAGACACATATGACGATCATCGTATGGCGCTTGCATTTGCTCCGGTGGCGTTTTTTCTTCCGGGCATAGTCATACGTCATGCCGAGGTTGTGTCCAAGTCCTATCCTGAATATTGGGAGCACCTTAAAGCCATAGGCTTCACGCTTGAAGAGGTGGCTGACGATAATCTGCCGGAGTGATGGAGGTAAGTCTTATCATATTGGCTGCATTGGTCGTGGTAGGGGCCGCGCTTTATTTTCATGACCGGTATACGCGTCAGAAGTCTTCTGCTGACGAACCGCCGTATAAAGAGCCGGAAGAGCAGTGCTGCGGCATGCATATAACTTGCGAGCGCGACTCGCTTCTCGCTTCGGTAAGCGACAGCGTGGAGTATTATGACGACGAGGAGCTTGACGCATACCGCGGACGTAAAGCCGACAGCTATACTGACGAAGAGATTGAACAGTTTCGCGACGTGTTGCTGACCCTGTTGCCCGACGACATAGCCGGGTGGGGACGCAGCATACAGCTGCGGGGCATTGAGCTGCCCGAGCCGGTACGTGAGGAGCTTTTGATGATAGTGGCCGAAGCACGCCGAAGCCGCACGTCATAAAACACATGAATGATTATGGAGTATCTACAATATGCCTTTTTCCGCAACGCACTCATAGGCGTCTTTATCATAAGCATTGCAGCGGCTATGATAGGCACATACATTATAACACGTCGTATGGTATCGATAACCGGCGGTGTCACGCATGCATGTTTCGGCGGTCTCGGTCTGGGGTATTTTCTCGGAATAAGCCCCGTGGTCATGGCCGGACTCTTTGCCGTGGCTTCATCGCTGGGCGTAGAGTGGATGGCCTCGCGCTATCGTGTCAGAGAGGACTCCGCTATTGCGGTAGTGTGGTCGCTCGGCATGGCCGTCGGCATACTTTTTGTATTTCTTACCCCGGGCTACGTGCCTGAACTTAACGGATTTCTCTTCGGCAACATACTTACTATAACCGCCGCCGACCTTTGGGCGTTTGCCGTGTATACTTTTGTGCTCATAGCTTTTTTTGCGGTATTTTACCATCGTATAATAGCCTGTGCGTTTGACAGCGATTTCGCCAAGGTGTCGGGGCTGCCCGTCAAGACCGTCAATTGTGTTATGACGGTATTTGTGGCCGTATGTGTGGTGCTTACCATACGTCTGGTAGGCATCATGCTTCTCATATCGATGCTTACATTGCCCGTGCTTGTGGCCGAGATGTGGTACAGGCGATTCTCGTCCATCATGTTTGGCGCCATGGGGGTGTCGCTTGCAAGCTGTCTTGCCGGACTTTTTGTGGCTACTGTCATTGACGTACCGTGCTCGGCCATAATAGTCATGCTTCAGGTAGTGCTTTATGTCGTGGCCCGTGTCGTGAAGGATATCAGTTTACGCCGGTCTATACGGTAATCATACATTCATGCGTGTATCTGTCGTGAGGCCCGTTCGAGTCATATGCTTTTTTGCTCTGCTGGCAGCTCTTGCCGGCTGCGGGATGCGTAAGAATACGGCACTGACACGAAATTATCAGGCGTTTATCACACGATACAATATCTACTATAACGGCGACGAGCACTACAAGACCACGCTGCGTGAGATGGAGCGGAGCTATGAGGATGACTTCACCCGCATGCTTTATGTGCATCCTGCCGACGCGCGGGCGCATAACAATGCCCCGCAACCGTCGGGCGACTTTACCCGCTCGATAGAGAAGGCGCAGAAAGCCATTCAGCTTCGGTCGATAAAACGTAAACCGGCGCGTAAGGCCGGAAAGTCGCGCGACCCGGAGTACCGCGAGTGGATGAGGCGTGAAGAGTATAACCCCTTTCTGCACAATGCTTGGCTTATGCTTGGCAGGTCGCAGTACAATAACGGCGATTTCATCGGTGCCGCATCCACGTTTCAGTACATAGCCAAGCATTTTTCATGGCTTCCCGCCACGGTCACCGAGGCACGGTTGTGGCAGGCCCGGGCCTATTGCGCCTTGGGCTGGTATTTTGATGCCGAGGCCATACTGACAAAAATTCCCGCCGCCGACCTCACATCGGGAGAGCTGGAAGAATTGTACGACATGGCTTATGCGTCGGTATACATAAACTCGTCTGATCAGTCACGTGCCATACCTTATGTACAGGGAGCCTTACGCCATGCTTCGGGCGCTCAAAAACCGAGGCTCTGGTTTTTGCTCGGGCAACTGTATGCTCGTTCCGGTAGAACCAAGGATGCTTACGATGCTTATGGAAAGGCCGCTCGCGGAGGGGCCCCGTACAGGACACGCCTGAACGCACGCATACGTCAGAGCGAGGTTTTCTCCGGTCCTGACATAACGGGAGAGGTAAAATCGCTTAAGCGTATGGCTAGTTATGAGCGCAACTCCCCGTATCTTGACCTTATATATTACGCTGTAGGCAATCTTTATATGTCACGCCGCGATACCGCGAAAGCCGTCGAGTATTACCGGCTGGCAGTGGACCGCTCGACCCGTGACGGTATTGACCGCGCCATAGCACGGCTTGCCCTCGGCGCCATATATTTTGACCGCCGCGATTATGAGGCGGCGCAGCTCTGTTATGCCGGGGCTTTGCCGATGTTGTCTCCCGATTACCCCGGTTACGATAGTATAAAGCGGCGCAGCGACGTACTTGACCGCCTTGCAGTGTATGCGCGTAATGTCAGGCTCAATGACTCGCTTCTGCGATTGGCTGACATGAGCGAACGCGAGCGTATGGACATTGTGAACCGATTGATTGCCGACCGCAGGCGGGCTGACAGGGAAGAGGCGGAGCGCCTCCGGCGTGAGGAGTATCTTGCTTCGCAGGGAGGCGACAATCCGACCGACGTCGTTGTAGGACAGGCTTCGGCGCCTGTGGCATTTGAACTGAATACCGATGACTCGTGGTATTTTTATAACAATGCGGTGCGCAGTGCCGGTCGTGATGCCTTCATGCGCCGGTGGGGGGCACGCCCTCTTGAAGATGACTGGCGGCGTCGTGACAAAAGTGTTTCGGGCCTTGCGTCGGCATACGATGACTTGCCGGCCGACTCTCTGCCCGATACGCATGACGGCGACAATGCCGTCGATGTAAAGGACATGGAGTCTGACCTGTACAGCCCTGAGTATTATCTTAGCCGCATACCGGCAACACCTGCCCGGCGAACTGTGGCGGTCGACATTATATGCGACGGCATGTATAACATAGGGCTTATACTGAAAGATGACCTCGGAGCATACTCCGACGCCGCCTCGGAATGGTTGCGGCTGCTTAACCGCTATCCTGACAATGTATACCGCCTCGACATATATTATAATATGTATCTTATGTACATGCGTGACGGCGATGTGGTCACGGCCGGACATTACCGGCGGCTCATACTTGATCATTTCCCCGATTCTCCCGAGGGTGAGGCTTTGAGCGACCCTGACTTTATCGAGAATAAGCGACGCATGGCGGCCGAGGAGGAGCGCCTGTACGGGCAGGCCTATGCGGCATACATCGAGAACCGCAATGCCGACCTGCATGCGGTCTGCGATACCGTAAGCCGATTGTCGCCTACATGCGGCCTTATGCCCAAGTTTATGTTTCTTGAAGCCCTTTCTTATGTCACTGAAGGCGATGCCGACCGCTTCAGGTCGATTCTTGAGACATTGCTTAAACGTTATCCCGACACGGAGCTTACGCCCGTTGCCTCATCATATCTTAAAGGGTTGTCGGAAGGGCGCCGGCTGAATGTGGGGGGCGACAATGCGCGAGGACCGGTGTGGACTACCCGGCTCGCCTCTGATTCTGCGGCAGCGGTCTCTGATTCGGTGGTGTTTGCTCTTGACCGCGACACTCCTCACCTTATGGTGCTGGTCTATCCTGCCGACGAGGTGTCGGGCAATCAGCTGCTTTATGACATAGCACGTCATAATTTCAGTACTTTCGTTGTCAGTGATTTTGACCTCGAACCTATGAATTTCGGGCGGCTCGGGTTGCTTGTTGTAAAGGGATTTGCTAACTTTGACGAACTTGCCCGTTACCGCAGCATGTTGGATAGCGATCCACAGTTGAAGTTGCCCGGACAGGTGAAGCCTGTTATGATAAGTGTCGATGATTTCAACAGGCTTGTTAACGAGGGCCGGTCATTTGACGATTACTTCCGGTATGTTGACGAGCGCAGTGCCGAAAGTCCGGTCGTAGCGGGTCCGGTTCCGTAAATTTGTAAATGAGTATGAGCCGATACAGTATACTTTGGGCTGATGATGAAATAGATCTGCTGAAGCCTCACATACTTTTTATCCGAGACAAAGGGTATGACGTCACGACCGTAAACAACGGCCGCGATGCAATCGAGCTTGTGCGTCAGCGCCACTTCGACCTTATAATTCTCGATGAAAACATGCCCGGACTGTCGGGGCTTGAGACCCTGAACGCCATAAAGCGCATAGCGCCGCACATACCTGTCAT
Organism: Candidatus Homeothermus arabinoxylanisolvens; assembly: GCA_001689405.1. Taxonomy (GTDB): domain Bacteria; phylum Bacteroidota; class Bacteroidia; order Bacteroidales; family Muribaculaceae; genus Muribaculum; species Muribaculum arabinoxylanisolvens. Next base: position 42,867 of record LUJO01000047.1, read on the forward strand.
GCTGATAACAAAGAGTGAGGAGGAGGACATAATGAATCAGGCCATCGGCAACAAAATAGCCGATTATCTGATAAAACCAGTCAATCCCAAGCAGATATTGCTGTCCATAAAGAAGCTGCTTCACTCGGGCGACCTTGTAAGCCGACGTACCGCCGACGACTATCGCCGCGACTTTGCCGAGATTTCGGCCATGACCGATGCGTGCGCCACGATTGACGACTGGTACGCGCTGTATGACCGGCTTGTATATTGGGCGCGTGAACTTGCGTCGGCCGATACCGATATGGACGGCATGCTGCATATGCAGTGGCATGAGGCGGACATGGCCTTTTCACGCTTTGTCAAGACACATTACGGATCATGGATAGGCGGAGGCGACGGTGCTCCGCTCATGAGTCCCGACATATTTCCGAAGTATGTGTTCCCGCTTCTTGATGCCGGCCACAAACTGTTTGTCGTGCTTATCGACAATTTCCGTCTCGACCAGTGGCGGGTTATAAAGCCGTTGCTCGCCGATACGTTTGTATTTGACGAGAGTATGTATACGTCGATACTGCCTACGGCCACACAGTATGCCCGCAACGCTCTCTTTTCTGGGCTTATGCCTGCCGACATAGCGCGCATGTATCCCGACATGTGGGTCGACGAGGGCGCCGATGAAGGTAAGAACCTTCATGAAGAGACTCTGCTTGAGGCTTTGCTTCAACGCTCGCGCCGCGACATACGCAGCTCGTACCGTAAGATAAATGACTCCGCGTCAGGCGACCGGCTTGTGCGCGACCTCGACAGTCTGTGTGCCAACCGGCTCAATGTGGTGGTGCTTAACTTCATCGACATGCTGTCGCATGCACGCACAGAGTCCAAGATGATACGCGAGCTTGCAGCCGACAACAGCGCTTATCTGTCGCTTACGGAGTCGTGGTTTCGCCACTCCTTCGCCATGGAATTGTTCAGACGCATAGGAGAGAAGGGCTTCCACATAGTTCTCACTACCGATCATGGCACCGTTCAGGTCGACAATCCCGTGAAGATTGTGGCTGACAAAGACACAGGCCCGGGGCTGCGCTACAAGGTGGGCCGTAACATGACATGCAATCCGCGGCAGGTGTATGAGATAAAATATCCGGCAAGGTTCGGACTGCCTTCGCCCAATCTGTCGTCTTACTATATTTTTGCTTCGGGACACGATTTTTTCGCTTATCCCAACAATTATAATAATTACGTCCAGTATTATACCGGCACATTTCAGCACGGAGGCATATCGCTTGAGGAGATGCTGGTGCCTATAGTCACTCTTACCGCAAAATAAACAACATTATATTAGATATGGCAATAAATACTATTACAATCGATTCTATTGACAGCCTTGCCGATGCGGCACGGCAGTTTATCGGCCTTATGGGCGACTCTACGGTCTTTGCTTTCTACGGCGATATGGGAGCGGGCAAGACCACTTTTATCAATGCCCTGTCGCGTGAACTCGGTGTTGAGGATGACCCTACGAGCAGTCCCTCGTTTGCTATTATAAATGAATATCGCTCCGACACTACCGCAGAGCTGATATATCATTTCGACCTGTATAGGCTTGAGTCGCTTGAAGAGGCTTTTGACATAGGAGTGGAGGACTATCTCGACTCCGGAGCGCTGTGCTTCATCGAGTGGCCCGAACGTATAGCCGACATACTGCCCGACGATACGGTGCGCGTGGATATCGAGGAACTTCCCGACGGGCGCCGTCGGCTTACGGTAACCGATAGCACGGAAGCATGACCTTGCGCGTAGCCACTCTTGTGCTCGTGGTTCTGTTCACGGTCTGCGGCGTGTTTTCAATTGCGGCGGGTATTGCCGGCTGGGACTGGTTTTTCAACAGTGTCAATGTGCGTATACTTACCGGAAAACTACGGCGCCCCTTGGCGCGTTTATTATACATAGTGCTTGGTCTGGCAATATTGGCCATGGCTATATATATGTATAATGTCACTGCTGAAACTATATGAATGAACTGTTGATAATCGTGGGGCTTATATTGCTCAACGGTCTTTTCTCGATGTCGGAGACGGCATTGATATCGGCTCGTAAATCGCGTCTGTCACGGGAAGCCGATGCCGGCGACGGCGCAGCCAAGACCGCTCTTCGCATAGCCAATGATCCCGATTGTTTTCTGTCCACGATACAGATAGGCATAACGCTTATAGGTATACTTACAGGTCTTTATTCCGGAGCCTCTTTCGCAAAGGCTTTCGGCTCGGTCCTCATCGGCTGGGGCGTAGCTCCGGCTTATGCGTTGCCGGTGGCGCAGGTGCTTATTGTGGTTGTCGTAACCTATCTGTCGATTGTTGTGGGCGAGCTGGTGCCTAAGCGCATAGCTCTGAGCGCTTCCGACAGGGTGGCCAAGCTGGTGGCGCGGCCTATGTGGCTGCTGTCGCGCATTACCATACCGGTCGTATGGCTGCTTTCCGCTTCTACCGGTCTGGTAGTACGACTTTTCAACATACGCTGCGATGACAACAAGGTCACCGAGAGCGACGTGAAGTCCATAATCAAAGACGGAGCCGCTTCGGGTGAGGTGAAAGAGGTGGAAAAGGAGATAATGAACCGTGCGCTCGTCATGGGTGACTTGCGTGTGGCTTCAATCATGACATGCCGCAAGGAGATAGTCACTGTCGACATAGACATGACGGCCGCGCAGGTAAAGGAGGTGCTTGCCGATGAACTGCATGACTCCTATCCGGTGCTTGACGGCGACCATGAGGATGTCAAGGGCGTGGTTTCGCTCAAAGACCTTATACTTAAGCTCGATGACCCCGGCTTCAGGCTTGCCGATGTTGTTGTGGCAGGCACTTTTATACCGGAGAGCATGACGGCCTACGATGCTTTGGCCAAGCTGAAGGAGAAGCATGAGCATTGCCTGATTGTGTGCGACGAGTTCGGTATGATGCAGGGTGTATTGACCCTTAATGACATACTTGACGGACTTGTGGGCACGGCGCCGGAGTCGGCCGATGCCCAATTCATTATTCCGAGAGCCGACGGTCAGGGTTGGCTCGTGTCGGGACAGTGTCCGTTATATGACTTCCTTGACTACTTTGACTGCGGCGACCTCTACGTACCTGCGGGCTACTCGACGGTAGGCGGCCTCCTGCTTGAACTCATGCGCAAGATGCCCGAGGAGGGCGAGTCGGTGACTTGGTACGGCTTTAAGTTTGAGGTAGTGGATATGGACATGACCTATATAGATAAGATACTTGTGACAAAATCGGGCAATGGATGAACGAAATTATGATGTGATAAGACTTGACGAGTGCCGTTCGACAAACTCATGTATGGCTTCAATAGCGGCTGAGCTGCGACACGGCACCGTGATAGTGACCGACCGGCAGACTGCCGGTCGAGGTCAGCGCGGTAATTCTTGGGAAGCCGCGCCGGGTGAGAATCTTACGTTCTCACTTTTTATAAAGCCCGAGTGTGTGCCGGCCCGTGACCAGTTCTACATATCGGAAGCGGTGGCGCTCGGTATAACTGACGTGCTAAGCCCGTTGCTCCCGGGTAATAAGGTAGCTATAAAGTGGCCCAACGACATATATGTCGATGACCGCAAGATATGCGGCATACTTATTGAAAACAGCCTTACCGGCCCGCTTATCGGCTATTCAATAGCCGGTATAGGGTTGAATGTCAATCAGCCGTCATTTTACAGCGATGCCCCCAATCCGGTGTCGCTTGTCATGCTTACCGGACGCCGGTATGACCTCGCCGGTTTGCTTTGCCGTGTCGTGGATGCCGTACTGTCGCGTCTTGAACAGCCTGTGGCGGAGCGTCATGCCGATTATATGGCTTCGCTTTATCGGCGCGAGGGATCGGGTTATCGTGACACAGCCACCGGTGAGGAGTTCCATGCCATAATCGAGGGTATAGCCCCTACAGGCCACATGACCTTGCTCGATACCGAAGGCCACTCACGTACCTATGCCTTCAAGGAGGTGGCGCTTCTGCTCTGACACTAAACATCAGTATATAACAGCACAATCAGCCGCCTCACAAATTGTAAAACGGCTGATTGTGTTGTTTATAAGAGTCTTATGCGCTCGTGTGTCACTCGGCTTTTAGTGAGTGACGTTTCTCCCAGTTGAGCCACCATGCCTTGCATGCTCCGATGAAGAACGGCACGGCTCCGAACAGTATGAACACTACATCGCCCGGCATACGCATCCAGCCCGTGGTGCTCATGGCGTCGCCTGTTACGAATTCGATGGAGCGAGCATGCCAGTATCCGTTGTGTATGACGTCCCAGAGCTGTATGAATCCTGACGGAAGCAGACTGAGGGCAATCATCATGGCGAGTCCTATGTTGAAGCCCCAGAACGAGCATTTGATCCACGGCTTGATTTTTGCCCACTGGGCGTCATCCGTATTTTTGCGCATGGCGTAGACGCACATTCCCAATGACAGGAAGCCGAATACACCGAACATTGCCGCATGGCCGTGGTTGGGCGTGAGGTATGTGCCGATTTCAAAATAGCTTACTATAGGCATGTTGATCAGGAAGCCGAATACACCGGCTCCTATGAAGTTCCAGAAGCCTACCGACATAAAGAAATTGAATATCCACTTGTGCTGCTGTGCAAGTCCCGGCTCGCCTCCCGTGCGTGAAGCGCGGTAAAAACGCCATCCTTCAAGACATAGAAGTACAAGAGGCACTACCTCCATGGCGGAGAAGCATGATGACACTGCCATGTTGAATGTGCTCTGTCCCTCGAAATACCAGTGGTGTCCTGTGCCGATTATGCCTCCCATGAATGTAAGTATGGCTTCGAGAATTATTATCTTTGAAGCCCTTTCGCGGCTTACAATACCCATCTCCACAAATACCATGGCTACCATCGTGGTGGCGAATGCCTCGAAGAAGCCTTCCACCCACAGATGTATGACCCAGAAGCGCCATGTGTCGACCACCGTGTAATTGGTCATGTCGTCGAAGAATATGGCCGGGATGTAAAATACGGGAACACAGATTGCAAATATAAGGAACAGCCATCCGAGAAATCTCTTGCCCGGCACTTTCAGCGCCGGCATTGTGTTGCGTATCAATACATAGGCCCATACAAGGAAGCCTACGATCATGAGCAGCTGAAATCCGCGGCCCATTTCGATATATTCCCATCCCTGACTGCCGAGCCAGAAGGAGCCGTCGCCGTTGCCCCACCATCCTGCGAGGCCGGCCCATTCGGCCAGAAGCGAGCCGAATATGACCACTCCGAATGCTCCGAACAGGAAATACGTCATCTGCATGAGCCCTTTCCACTCCTTGCCGCCGAAAATACGCGATATGATAAGACCACCGATAACGAAGCCCGTGGCAATCCAGAGTATGGCAAGCTGTATGTGCCATGTTCTTACAAGCTGGCTGGGGAATATCGATGACAGGTCAAGACCGTAGAACGAGCCCGGATCGGCGCGGTAATGCGCCACGGCCCCGCCCACCAGAGTCTGGCCGAGCAGCAATAAACCTACAATGACTACAAATTTCAGCAGTCCTCTTACCGATGCCGGCTGGTTGCCGTCGGCGGTCATTATCGGGAATGCCGGTGATGCGGCTTTCCAGTCGGCCTCCTTGTTGCGTCCGGCAAACCACATGCACGCTCCGATGCCGACGAGCAGAAATAGAAGCGATGCCACACTCCATACTATGAGCGGGTCGGAAGGCCCCTGACCTATGGCCGGTTCATAGGGGAAGTTGTTGGTGTAGGAATAGTCCTCGCCGGGGCGGTTGGCCGAACATGCCCATGCCGACCACGCAAAGAATGAGCTTAGCTTGTGAAGCTCCGCAGGGTCGGTGATGAGATTATGCTGCAGACCGCCGTTGTTTGACGGGTCGCTGAGATATTTCTTCCAGTAGTCGGGAGCCTCTGCGAAAACCGCTGCCTGTGCATCGTCCATGACAAGACGCCCGGTCGATGCGTCGTAGCGGTTGGCCTTGGCGATTTTATTGAGTTCTTGGGCCGACTTGCCGGGATTCAGCGCCTTTGTGGCTTCGGCTACCTGATGCAGATAGTCGGCCGAGAAGTCGGGACCGAGATATGCGCCGTGTCCCCACACCGAGCCGTTGTCGTGGAGCCCGTAACGTAGGAATATGGACTGGCCTTCCCGTATGTCGTTGCCGGTAAACAGCAGATTGCCGTCGCTGTCGGTAACGGTTTCGGGTATCGGCGGTTTGTCGTCATACGCTTTGTATGTCACTGTTATCAGTACGGCAAAACCATAGATAAGAACAAACGCGAGAACAAGTATCCACCACCTTGAGATTAGCGGCGATGAATAGTCCTTTTCAAATTGCAGGTTTGGAGTGTCCATCGTGAGTAGAATTTATTAATAATTATTTAAAGACTCCGTATGCGTCCTGACATTCCGACAAGTCGGATATGTTGAGGAAATATTTTATGCTTAATAAAACAAAGCATAAATTATAAATGTTTAAGATATGACGCATTACTTCAGTATCCGGCGGCAACGGTGACTGATGTATACATTGACTTATGCCTATTTATGTATTGGGTGAAAATATGCCCTGTAACTAAAAAATTATATTGATTATGAAGATCGGTTTTTTCGTGCCTTGCTATATCGATGCGATACATCCGCAGGCAGCCATCTCCACTTACGGACTCCTGAAAAAATTGGGCCTTGATGTGGAATTTATCGAGGGGGGAGCCTGTTGCGGCTTGCCTGAACTCGATATGGGCTACATCAAGCATTCATGTACCCTTGAGAAGGGTCTTGCTCCTTACGTTACCGACAAAGGGTATGACTACGTGGTTGTGCCGTCGGGCATATGCACCGACCAGTTTCGCGATCATTTCAACGGGGTGGAACAGACGCCGGAGGTTGTACACTTCCGCAGTACGGTACATGACCCCGTAGAGTTTTTACATGACATATTGAAGATAACCGAGCTGCCGGGCAAACCGAGTTTCCCGTACCGTGTGGCGCTGCACAACGGCTGCCACTCGCTGCGTTATCTGAACGAGGCACGGCCCTCCGAACTTATGATCAAGCCGTTTGACAAATGTGCCGATCTACTGAAACTTGTGGATGGCATTGAGGTGGGTTATGCCACAAGACGCGATGAATGTTGCGGCTTCGGAGGCACATATGCCATCTGGGATCCGGAGTGCTCCGGACAGCAGGGCCGCGACAAGGTCAGCGACTATGCGCGAAACGGATTCAAGTATGTGACCTCGCAGGACATGTCATGTATGATACATCAGCAGACCGTGGCGCGCAAGATCGGTCTTGACCTGAAAATGTTTTATATTACGGAAATTTTAAATGGAGATGCAAAGCCATGAAACAGGTAAATCAAGTTAAACTCGGAGCCGAGTATATAGCCAAACGTGATCACCGCGAGATGCATGACCGTTGCTTGTGGGCGGCCCGCATGCGACGCGACAAAGTAGCGGCGTCCATACCCGAATGGGAAGAAATGCGAGATCTGGCATCGCAAATCAAGCTTCATACGCTTTCCAATCTCGACAAGTATCTTGAACAGTTTGCCGCCAATGCGGAGGCCAACGGTATTCACGTACACTGGGCCCGGAACGCCGAGGAGCATAATGAGATAATACTCAAGATATTTCGCGACCATAACGTGAAAGTTGTCACGAAAGGCAAGTCAATGACCATGGACGAGTGCGGAATGCGCGAGTTCATGGGTAAACACGGTATCGAAATCAACGAGGCCGATCTGGGTGAAAGAATACAGCAACTCGATAATCAGCGGCCGTCGCATATCGTCATGCCGGCCATACACAAGCTTCGCAGCGATGTGGCCGACCTTTTTGCCCGCACGCTCGGCTCTGACAAGGATATCGACGACCCGCATTACCTTAACAGTGTGATGCGTGCCGACATGCGCAAGCGGTATATAAAGGTCGATGCCGGCATGTCGGGCGTGAATTTCGGCATAGCCGAGACCGGAGGTATCGTGGTGTGTACAAACGAGGGAAATGCCGACATAAGCGCTAATCTGCCGCCGCTGTATGTGGCTACGATGGGTCTTGAGAAGCTCATACCGCGTCAAAGCGATCTGCCGCTCTTCATACGCCTGTTGTCGCGCAGCGCTCTGGGCCTTGACATGACACAGTACACCTCGCACTACCACGGCCCGAGAAAAGGGCAGGAGATGCACCTCATTATCCTCGACAACGGACGTAGCGAGCGCTTGGCGGCCAAGGAGTACTGGCCGGTGCTGAAGTGCATACGGTGTGGGGCGTGTATGAATACCTGCCCGGTATTTCGCCGCACTTCCGGAATAAGTTACGACGCCATATACATGGGGCCGATAGGCATTGTGCTTGAACCGAGTTACGACCTGTACAAATATGCCCGACTGCCTTACTCCTGTACCCATTGCGGCTCTTGCGGCGATGTATGCCCGGTGAAGGTGCCTATACCCGAACTCGTGTTTTACTGGCGTTCGGAAGTGGTAAGACACGGTTATGGCCAGCTGTCGCATAATCTTGAAGAGGACTTGGCCGATCCGTTGCTTAAAAGCAGCACCAATCTTGCCATCGCGGAGAAAATGGGGTTATGGGCACTCCGCAACATACCCGAGTCGATAGCGGAATCGTCAGTCAATCCGTGGGCTAAGGAGCACAAGGATCCCGAGCCGCCGCAGGAGACATTCCGTCAGTATTACAAACGTGTTATAAAGCCCGAAGAGGATGCTGCCGGCTCCTCCGATAATAAACAATAAATAAGTGTCTACGATATGGATCAGCAAGAAGTAAAAGATCAGATACTCGCTCGAATAAGAGCCGGTAAACCCAAATTGCATCCGCTGCCCGATGTGCCGATGTACGGATATCCCGGTGATCCGACTGAAAATTTTATCAGCCATTTGCTCGGTTTCGACGGAAAGGCGGTGAAGTTCAGAACTCGTGCCGACGCTGTGGAGTGGCTCGGCAAGCAGCCTGAAATGGATGCCTCCAAGAATATAATCTACTCTTCGGCCGAAGGAGTCACGGGCAATATCGGCGAGTCGGAACTTACCGATCTGCACAATGCCCACCGTATAGAGACGTGTGTCACCGAAGGTGAGCTCGGGGTAGGTGAGATGGGGTCTATATGGGTTACAGACGCAAGTCTGGGGCATGCCGCATGTGCTTTGTTATCGCGCCGGTTATTTGTGTTTCTCGACAGCAGGCGCATATTGGGTGGCATGCACGAGACTTACGCCAACATCAAGCTCCGCGACCATCAGTACGGCTCGTTCTATACGGGACCGTCGGCAACGGCCGATATCGAGGCCGTACATATAACGGGAGCCCAAGGTCCGCTTTCGTTGACAGCTCTGGTATATAACTGTGACGATGCGCCCGTGCCGCCGCAGCTGATGACCAACCCTAACGCCGACACTTCGGTGTGGCAGTAGCTGAAACATTCAACTTGCGGGAGTGTATCGGAACGATTTGTTCGGTACACTCCCGTTTTTTATGGCTATGTGCCGGCTTATATAATATTAATGTGTAAGCCGAGTAGCGATATGACGAAAAATTAGTAATTTTGCACTCGTTAAAATCATAATATCACGTCGTGAACGCAATTGACATTTTTCTGCTGGCTGTCATCGGCATAGCTGTCGCTTACGGGCTTTATAAAGGGCTTGTGCGTCAGATAGCTTCATTGGGCGGTCTGATATTGGGCATAATAGCGTGTCGCCTGTTTTCCCGCGACTTCGCCGAGGTGCTTATCGGCTGGTTTCCGTCGACATTTACCGATGTAAACGTGGCCGTTGTCGTAGCCGCGATAATTATCTATCTGGTAGTATATTTCTCTGTCGGGGCGCTGGCTCTGCTTGCCCATAAACTTACACATGCGCTTATGGTAGGATGGCTTGACCATCTGTTAGGCGCCGTATTCAGTGTGTTCAAGTGGTTGCTGATAGCCAGTATACTGCTCAATCTATGGCACATCATAGCTCCTGAAAGTCCTGTGTTCTCCTCGTCGGCTCTCATGGGCGGCAAATTGTTTAACTTCGTGATAAGGTTGGCTCCGGAGCTTTTCGGTGTGGTCTCCGATCATATAAGCGGCGAGGTAGCCAATATACTTTAACGGCGCAACTTTACAAAACCGGTAGTTGTTAATACCGGATACAGACATAACAAAAAGGAAATGACTGAAGACAATCAAGATAAAAGACAACAGCTTCCCGGCGACGACATAATAAACGACGTCACCGGCAGTGAGTATAAGTACGGTTTTGTAACCGATATAGATACCGACGTCATACCGCAGGGGCTTAGCGAGGATGTCATCAGACTTATATCGGCCAAGAAGCATGAGCCGGAGTGGCTGCTTGAGTTCAGGCTCAAGGCTTATCGTCACTGGCTTACTCTTAAAATGCCCGACTGGGCGCACCTCGACATTCCGCCCATTGACTATCAGGCCATAAGCTATTATGCCGCTCCGAAGAAGAAAGAGGGTCCAAAGAGCCTCGATGAGGTTGACCCGCAACTCCTTGAGACATTTGACAAGCTCGGCATACCGCTTGAAGAGCAGAAGGCATTTGCCGGAATGGCTGTCGACGCGGTCATGGACTCCGTGTCGGTGAAGACTACCCATAAAGAGAAGCTGGCCGAGCTCGGTGTCATATTCTGCTCGTTCTCTGAAGCGGTAAAGGACTATCCCGATCTGGTGCGCCGTTATCTCGGATCGGTTGTAAGCTACCGCGACAACTTCTTTGCCGCACTGAACTCGGCGGTCTTTTCCGACGGGTCCTTTGTCTATATACCCAAGGGGGTACGGTGTCCTATGGAGCTGTCGACATATTTCCGTATTAATGCAGCGGGTACCGGCCAGTTTGAGCGTACTCTTATCGTGGCCGATGATGACGCCTATGTAAGTTATCTTGAAGGATGCACCGCTCCTATGCGTGACGAGAACCAGCTTCATGCGGCCATTGTGGAGATTGTGGTCGAGGACCGTGCCGAAGTCAAGTACTCCACGGTACAGAACTGGTATGCCGGCGACAAGGACGGCAACGGAGGCGTATACAACTTTGTCACCAAGCGCGGTCTGTGCCGGGGCGACTACTCCAAGCTGTCATGGACGCAGGTGGAGACAGGCTCCGCCATAACATGGAAATACCCGAGCTGCATACTTCAGGGCGAAGGTTCGGTAGGAGAGTTTTACTCCGTGGCGGTCACTAAAAACTATCAGCAGGCCGACACCGGTACGAAAATGATACATGTAGGACGCAATTCACGCTCGACGATAGTAAGCAAAGGCATATCGGCAGGACACAGTCAGAACTCCTACCGCGGACTTGTCAAGGTAGTGCCGAAAGCCGACGGTTGCCGCAACTATACACAGTGCGACAGCCTGTTGCTCAGCTCGACTTGCGGTGCTCATACATTCCCCTACATCGATGTACTTAACGATACCGCTGTTGTCGAGCATGAGGCTACGACATCGAAGATAAGCGAGGACCAGATATTTTACTGCAATCAGCGCGGTATACCTACCGAAGACGCCATAGGCCTTATCGTCAACGGATATGCCAAGGAGGTCATGAACAAGCTCCCAATGGAGTTTGCAGTCGAGGCGCAGCGCCTGCTTCAGGTCACCCTCGAAGGCTCGGTAGGATAACATACTTCTCACAACGTATAAATAATAACCCAGATGGATAACAATATATTGCTTGACATACGCGACCTCCATGCTTCGGTCGACGGTAAAGAGATTTTGAAAGGTATCGACCTTCAGGTGCGCGAAGGCGAAGTTCACGCTATAATGGGTCCTAACGGATCGGGTAAATCGACGCTGTCAATGGTGCTCGCCGGCGCTCCCGGCTACTCGGTGACAGCCGGTGAGGTTGACTTTCACGGTACAAGACTGCTCGAACTGTCGCCCGAGGACCGCAGCCATGAGGGGCTGTTCCTGTCATTTCAGTACCCGGTGGAGATACCCGGTGTGTCGATGGTCAACTTCATGCGTGCCGCCGTCAACGAGAAACGCAAGTATTTTGACGAGGCTCCTCTGTCGGCCAGCGACTTCCTGAAGCTGATGCGCCAGAAACGCGCCATTGTCGAACTTGACAACAAACTTGCCTCGCGTTCGGTGAACGAGGGCTTTTCGGGCGGTGAGAAAAAACGCAACGAGATATTCCAGATGGCCGTGCTTGAACCGCGCCTGTCAATACTTGACGAGACCGACTCCGGTCTTGACATAGACGCTCTGCGCATAGTGGCCGGCGGTGTCAACAAACTTAAGACTGACCGCAACGCCACTATAGTCATAACCCACTACCAGCGTCTTCTCGACTATATAAAGCCCGACTACGTGCATGTGCTTTACAAAGGACGCATTGTAAAGACCGGCGGTCCCGAGCTCGCTCTTGAACTGGAGGAAAAGGGCTATGACTGGATCAAGCAAAACAATGAAAACTGACGTTATGAACAGTCTTGAACAATATATAGATATATACCGCGAAAACAGCGAGGCCATCGACGCGCATTCGGCGCCGGTCATGAACGCCGCGCGGCCGCGTGCCCTTGCTTCGCTTGACGGACGCCATCTGCCCGTACTCGGCGACGAAGGTTATGAGAAGACGTCGGTCGACGCTATGCTGGCGGCCGATTACGGACTTAACTTCAATCGTGTGGGTATTCCGGTCAATGTGGCGGCATCATTCCGTTGCGGCGTGCCTAACATGAGCACTCTGCTCGGTGTGGTGGTTAACGATGAGTTTCATGAGTCAAAGAACCTGCATGAAAAGTTGCCCGACGGAGTGTTGTACATGTCTTTGAAAAAGGCTGCCGAGCAGTATCCGAAGCTTGTGAGCCCTTATTACGGACACATTGCCTCGGCTGATAACGTACCCGCCGCTCTCAACACGCTTTTGGCGCAGGACGGAGTATTTGTCTATGTGCCTGCCGGGGTTACGGTTGAAAAACCGCTTCAGCTTGTCAATATATTCAGCTCGCCGGCTCCGCTGATGGTTGCCCGGCGCATGCTTGTCGTAGTCGGCGACGGCGCTTCGGTGCAGTTGCTCGGATGCGACCACACTCAGGACAGCGGACAGCGTTATCTGTCGTTGCAGGTGGCCGAGATTGTGCTTGGCCGCGACAGCCGTCTTGATTATTATGACCTTGAGGAGTCATCGGAAAATACCGTGCGTCATTCGCAGATATTCGCCCGTCAGGACAGCGGCTCTTCGCTACTTGTCAATGGCATGACGCTTACCTGCGGCACTACCCGCAACGATTATTTCATCGACATAACAGGCGACGGGTCCGATACTCTGCTTGCCGGAATGGCTATCGGTTCGGGCCATCAGCATATCGACAACAGCTCTGTTGTAGTGCATACCGGCACGCACTGCCACAGCCGCCAGCTGTTCAAGTATGTGCTCGACGACGAGTCGACCGGTGCTTTTGAAGGATGTATACGTGTCGACGAAGGCGCATGTTTTACGGAAGCCTATCAGAGCGACCGCAACCTGCTCGCTTCGTCAGCCGCCCGCATGCACACCAAGCCGCAGCTGCTTATCTACTGCGATGACGTTAAGTGCAGTCACGGAGCCACTACCGGACAGCTTGATCAGGACGCTCTGTTCTACATGCGCTCAAGAGGCATATCGGAGAAGACCGCGCGCACCATGCTTATGGAGGCTTTCATGGCCGAGGTGGTCGATACGGTGCGCCTGGACGGCTTGCGCGAGCGTCTGCGCATGCTTGTGGAAAAACGTTTCCACGGTCAGTCGTCATTCTGCGGCGACTGCTCCGGAGCATGCATTGACGCGGCTCCTATACAATAACAGCTTACCGGGTGTGAACAATGAAAGAGACTTATGACGTAGCGGCTCTGCGGCGTGACTTTCCCGCTCTTGACAGGATGGTCTACAAGCATCCGCTCATATATCTTGACAATACCGCCACATCGCAGACCCCCTCGTGTGTGGTCGACGATATAGTCAGGGCATATTACAATACAAAGGCCAATGTGCATCGTGGCGTGCACCTGCTTTCGCAGGAGATGACCGAGCTTCAGGAGGTGGCGCGTCGCTCCGTGAAGGAGTACATAAACGCATCGTCGACACAGGAGATTATATTTACCCGCGGCACCACCGAGGCTATAAATCTTGTAGCTTCGTCTTGGGGCGACATGCTGCATGACGGCGACGAGATTATACTCAGTGTCATGGAACACCACTCCAACATAGTGCCGTGGCAGCTGCTGCAGCGCCGCAAGCGCATCACGATAAAGGTCATACCTATGGATGACTCCGGAGTGCTTGACATGGACGCTTACCGCAGGCTGTTCAACGAGCATACCGCTTTTGTGGCGGTGACCCATGTGAGCAACGTGCTCGGCACTGTCAATCCGGTAAAGGCTATTGTAGCCGAGGCCCACAGCCACGGCGTGCCTGTGCTTGTCGACGGTGCGCAGGCTGTGGCTCATCAGCGTGTCGACGTCAGTGCTCTGGACTGTGACTTCTATGCATTCTCGTCTCATAAGATGTATGGCCCCACCGGAGTAGGCGTACTTTACGGTAAGAAGGAGCTGCTCGAAAAGATGCCGCCGTATCAGGGAGGCGGGGAGATGATAGGCAATGTCACGTTTGAACACACTACCTTTGCCGAGCTTCCGTTCAAGTTTGAAGCGGGTACTCCCGACTTTGTAGGCATATCGGCTCTTCGCACCGCAATCGATTATATAAACCGTGTAGGCATGGAGCGCATAGCCGCCCATGAGCGGGAGTTGCTTGAGTATACCACGGAGCGCATGATGGCGATTGACGGAATGCGCATATTCGGTACGGCGCCGGGCAAGGATGCCATAATATCGTTTCTTATCGGTAACGCCCACCACTACGATACCGGCATGTTGCTTGACAAACTCGGCATAGCCGTTCGTACCGGCCATCATTGTGCCGAACCGCTTATGCGCCGTCTCGGCATCGAGGGCACTGTCCGCGCCTCGTTCGCTCTCTACAACACCAAAGAGGAGTGCGACGCTTTTATAGCCGCGCTCCACCGCGTAGCCTCGATGCTGCTGTAATTGCAGGGTCGGCTCTGGAACCCCGTTGACGGGTTGGAATACGGACGCCGTGGTATCGGCGTAACGGCATTGGTAGTTTGACAACCTCGCCTGTAGCCCCGAATGATTAGTGTATAAAAATGTGGAGAGCCGGTTGTTACGCCGGCTCTCCACAGAATATAGTCTTGCCGTTATTGTCAGAATGCGGGGTAGCCGGGGTTCTGTACGTATTTCCCGAGGGAGAAATTGTATTGGGCCACAGGTATGGGGTAGTACTCCTCGCCGTTGTCGAAAGTGGCGTCCTGATAGTAGATGCGCTTCGATTTTTCGGCATTGAAGTAGGCCGTCATGGTCTCTTTGGCTATGCCCCAGCGTACAAGGTCGAAGTAGCGTTCGCCTTCAAGCGCTTTTTCAAGACGCATCTCGGTGCGCAGGGCCTTGCGTGCGTAGTCCTGAGTCCATCCGGTGGCAGGATAGAGGCCTATCTTGTAGTTGGCGGCATTTTTTGACGGGTCGTTGAAGTCCTTGACGTAGGCGCTGTTCATGGCTCGTTCGCGTATGCGGTTTATTATCGCGCGGGCTTCGTCGAGGTCGTCGCCGAGCTCGATGAGGGCTTCGGCCTTGTACAGAAGAAGATCGGCGTAGCGTATTATCTGCCAGTTGAGCTGTGAGGCTCCCCACGGCCAGCCCTGATACATGTCGGATGACTCGGGCGATACCCAGAAGCGTTTTGCGCAGTTGTGGCCGTAGACACCGCGGTCGCGCACCCATGACTGGCACGGAGTGGTCTTGTAAGTCTTATAGGTGATGGTGGGACGTCCTGTTACGAAATCAAGGCGCGGGTCAACGTTGGGTGTCGTGTTGGACAGTGTCTGGTGGTCATCGTCGACAAATGTCACCACACCATAGTCGGGCCGGCTTTGGTAATCAAACACAGGCAGTCCGGATGCATCGGTCTGATAAGCGTTTATAAGGTCCTGTGAGGGGAGGAAGAATCCATCGCCATGGTAGGGGCTGTTGCCTCCGGGCGAGTTGAGCAGGTTGCTCCAGTTTACACGGCCGGCGTCGTCGGAGCCGTCGTTCATTGAGTACTGAACGGCAAATACCGATTCAACTCCGTTTTCATTCGCTACAAGATCAAGACCTTGAAAGTCGGGAAGCAGGTCATAGCCCTTTACCTGATCTATCAGTGTCACCACCTCACGCATGAGGTTCTTGTTGACGTTTATCACAGCATGGGTCTGTTCATCCTGCTCGTAAGCCTGATACAGTTTTACTTTGGCTGCGTAGGCCAGAGCTATATTGCGGTTTATACGTCCTGTTTCGCTCTGACGGTCGGGCAGGTCGCCGGCGGCGTCAAGAAGCTCCTGAGCTATGCGGCCGAGGTGCTGGTCACGCGTATATTCATTGTTGCCTACGTTCACGTACTCTGTGGCGGGCAGGTTCTCGTCCATGTATGGCACTTTGTTGAACAGGCGCACAAGTTCGAAGTAGAAGTGCGAGCGCAGCACTTTCATTTCGGCTATGCGTGACTTCTTTTCAGGTACCGACTCTTCATCGACGTTGTTCAGAACCCGCAGGGCCGCATTGCATCGCGATATCTGGCTGTATAGGTTGAACCATTTTCCGTCGAGGTTGCCGTTGTTGGACTGCACCTGAAATGTCTCCATAGCATGTATGTCCCAGAGGTCGCCTTCACCGCCGCCGCCTTTGTATGCGTTGTCGGCGCGGACTTCGCCGTAACTCCAGTTGGTTGTCGGACGTACCCACGGATCGCCCTGTTCGTTGGTGAAGCCGCTTAGTGAGGCGTAGGCGGCGTTGACGAGCAGGTCTATGGCTTCGGGAGAGGTCATGATGCCGTCAGACAGGCTGCCCTGCGGTTTGTTTTCGAGGAAGTCGTCGCTGCAGCCGGTCATGGCGGCCACGCAGCCTATGGTCAGTATTATATTTCGTAGTTTCATTTGTTTGTCTGTTTCTTGGTTAGATAATGATTGGTCAGAAGCCGAACTGTATGCCGAACGTATACTGACGGGGCAGTGCGTAAGGATAACCCAGACCTTCGGGGTCGGCACCGGAATAGTCGGTTACGGTAAACAGATTCTGTGCTTGGAAATAAACTCGTGCATTGGTGAGTTTTAATTTGTTGCGGATCGGTTCAGGCAATGTGTAGCCTACGGTGAGTGTCTTGAGCCGCAGGAATGAGCCGTCCTCGATATGGAACTGTGATACTTCGTGCTCGTTGTTGGAGTTGTCGGTTGTAGGTGCGGGGGTGTCGCAGTCATAATATCCGGTAGTGAGGAATTTATCATATGCGAGGGCCGCGTCCACAAGCTTGGCGCCGTGGTTGCCGTTCCAGCACTGGAAGAGGTCGGTATAATACTTCGAGTTGTTGAATGCGTCGCGTATGATGGCCGAGAAGAACATGCTCATGTCGAAGCCGCGCCAGTTGGCGCCGAGATTCAGTCCGAACTGTGCTTTGGGCAGGTCGCATCCGAGCCATGTGCGGTCGTTGTAGTTGATTTTGCCGTCGCCGTCGGCGTCGACATACTTAATGCGGCCCACTGCAGGATGTCCGAATTCGACCTTATACTTCTGCATGTACTCGTCGACCTCGGCCTGTGTATGGAATACGCCGTCGGTCTTGAAGCCCATCCATGAGCCCAGCGACTGTCCTACAAGGGAGTGGCCGGCATAACCGCCTCCGTAGGAGTAATATATGTCATCGAGCAGGTTGGTGACTTTGTTTTTTGACACGGTGAAGTTGAAGCCTATGTCATAGCTGAAATCCTTGCTGACATTTGTGCGCCAGTTTATCTGTCCTTCAAAGCCTCGGTTGGTCATCTCTCCGCCGTTGTACCAGCAGTAGCCGCCTTCGCCTATCGTGGCTATGTAGGGCTTCTCTACAAGCATGTCCTTTGTCTCTTTATAGAAGTAATCGAGCGATACGGTAAGACGATTGTTGAGGAAGCCGGCGTCGATACCGAAGTTGGTCTGATAAGTGCGTTCCCATTTGAGGTCGGGATTGGTGGTGCGTATGCGGTATGCTCCGGGCGATAACTTCTTTCCGTCGCCGTTCATGTTGTAGGAGCCACGGTTGAGGCTCATAAGATACTTGGCATAGAAGGCTTCGTTGTCTATGAGGTCGTTGCCGTTTATACCCCACGATCCGCGCAGTTTGAGGTCGGAAAGCCATGAACGTGTCGGCTCCATGAAGTTTTCCTGCGATATGCGCCAGCCGGCCGATACGGAGGGGAACCAGTCGTAGTTGTGGTCCTTGGACAGTCGTGACGAGGCGTCGCGGCGTATGGTCATCGACATCAGGTACTTGTTGTCGAAGGTGTAGTTGAGCTTTCCGAAGCCCGAGAACATGGAGTAGTTTGATGCTCCGGCATCTACGTTCTTGCCGGCGGTGACGTTGCCGAGATAAATGTAGTTGGGGTCTTCGATCTCAAGGCCTGTACCGTAGCCGAAGAAACTTTCGTTGTGGTAGCGTTTTGCCTCGACGCCGGCGAGAGCCATGATGGAGTTTTTGCCGAAGTCTATGTTGTACTGAGCGGTGTTGGTCCATACCCAATCGACATTCTTGCCGGTTGACTGGGTAAGTTTGTTGGTGCTGTCACGAAGCCATTTCGGCTCAAAGGTCTTGTTGGTCTCGTTATAGTAGTTGATACCGAAGTTGGTTTTTATGACAAGGTTCTTTATCGGCTCGACCTGCAGGTAGGCGTTGCCGAATACTCGCCAGTACTCATGCTTGTTGTTGGAGTTGTTCTCGATGAGGCGCATCATGTTGGGCGCGTCGCCGAGTATGTCGTTGATCTGGTCATTGTATACGCCGTCTACGTCATATACGGCTTTGGCGGGATGTTGTTTTACGGCATTTTCCTCGGCTTCGTCGGGCATATAGTGGGCGCGCCACCAGTTTACGGCTATATTGCCGCCGGCTTTCAGTCGGTTGTTGATGAAGCCGTAGTCGGAGCTGAAGCGTGCGTTCACTCTCTTGAAGTCAGACCCCTTTACGATACCTTCATGGTCAAGCCAGCTGAGCGAAAGTGACGAAGCCCCGTTGTCGGCG
The DNA here is from genome assembly GCA_001689405.1 of Candidatus Homeothermus arabinoxylanisolvens. Lineage (GTDB taxonomy): Bacteria > Bacteroidota > Bacteroidia > Bacteroidales > Muribaculaceae > Muribaculum > Muribaculum arabinoxylanisolvens. The sequence continues at coordinate 61,978 of LUJO01000047.1, forward strand.
CCTTTGGAAAGTCCTATGCTGTAGGTCTGCATAAGGGCGGTGCGGTGTATCTCCTTTTCCCAGTCGGTTGACTGCGGCAGTACGTCGACGCCGTTGAGGTTTTTGTAGGTCTGCAGTTGTGCGGTGGCTCCGGTGCCGTATACCGACGATGACGGGGTGGCCCCGTTATGGGAGTATTTGTAGGCTGACCAATATACATCGCCCCACTGGTAGGCGTCGAGGAGGTCAAGGCCGCTGTTGTATGTCTGAAGGGTGAGGGTGGCGTCAAAGGTCACCCGTGCTTCGCCCGCCTTGGCGCGTTTGGTGGTTATTATTATGACACCGTTGGCTGCCTGTGCTCCGTATATTGAAGCCGAGGCTGCGTCTTTAAGGACCTGTATTGACTCTACGTCATTGCTGTTGAGTATGGTACCCGGATTTTCACGTGTCATGACACCGTCTATTACGTATAGGGGGCCGTTGGCGTCGCTGCGGAACGATGATGCGCCGCGTATCGATGTGCCTGTGCTCAGTCCGCCGGGAGTACCGTCGGTAGTTATTGTCATGCCGGCCACACGCCCTTGCAGCGACTGTATGACGTTGCCCGTCGGGGTGTCGGCTACATCTTTCATCCTTACTACCGATACGGAGCCGGTAAGGTCCGATTTTTTCTCGGACGAGTAGCCGACCACGACTACTTCATCGAGGAGTTCGGAGTTCTCGGCAAGGATGACTTGCAGTTGCTCCTGTGCTTTTACGGTTTTGGACTGGAAGCCCACGTAAGAGATTGTAAGGTCGCAGTCTTCAGGTACGATTATCTCGAAGTTTCCGTCGATGTCGGTAGCGGTTCCGGCAATTCCCTTTATAGAAGGAATCACGCTTGCTCCTATCAGCGGTTCCGAGTCGGTAGCTGAAATTACTGTCCCGTGCACTGTGATGTTCTGTGCCTGTGCCGCAATTGCCGTGATGAACAGCAAAATTGCACTGAGGATTGGTCTTTTCATGTTTGTGATACGATTTTGTTAAAATTTCTACCGCAAAATTATCGGGTGGCATATGCACGGTGTGTCACGGATGTTGCATCGGATATAAAAATCCGTGCAATGCACGATTTTGGCAGGGTTTACAACATTTTTCGCGGTAGAAGGGCCGGTTTATTTTGTCAGTTTACTGCGGGTTTCAGTTGGAGTCTCTCCATAGGCGTCGCGATAGCATTTCGTGAAATAGGCCGGGGTGGAGAAGCCGGTCTCATACGCTATCTCGCTTATGGTCTTGTCGGAGGAGGTTATCAGTGTACGGCTGCGGCGCAGGCGTAACCGGCGTATAAGCTCTACCGGCGAGTAGTTGGTGAGCGCCTTTATCTTTCTGTAGAACTGTGAGCGCTCAAGCCCCATTTTGGAGGCCATGCTGTCGACATTCAGGTCGGCATTGCCCATCTCGGCATTGAATATCTCGATGAAGCGGGCGTAAAACTCGTTGTCAATGTCGCCCGACGGCTTAGGCTTGTCGGTAGCGGCGTGTTTGTCGGCCTGAGCGGGCAACGGGTTTTGCCACAGCTCTTTTATGCGCTTGCGGTTGGCTATCAGGCTTGAGCACCGCGACTTCAGCACTGCACCGCTGAACGGTTTGGACAGGTATCCGTCGGCTCCGCTGTCGTAGCCTTGTATGCGTTGCTCGTCCATCGAGCAGGCGGTGAGCATAAGTACGGGTATGTGAGACGTCGACATCTCGTTTTTGATGCGTTTGCAACATTCGAGCCCGTCCATCACCGGCATCATCACGTCGCAGATTATAAGGTCGGGTATGTATTTGGCTGACTTTGTTATGCCTTCCGGTCCGTTGGATGCGGTGATTATGTTGTAGCTCTCATCGAGCAATTGGCCCACAAGCCGCTGAATGTCTTTGTTGTCATCTATCACAAGCACTACGGGCTTGTCGTCGTCAAACGTCAGATTGCCGTCTATGTTGTCAAGCTCGGCCTCTACTTCCTGTCCGCTTATGTTTTTCTCGACGTCGGCCGATGTGTCGGCAATGTGTCTTACAGGCAGCACAACGGTGAACGTGGAGCCTTTGTCAAGAGCGCTTTCTACCGAAATGCTTCCGCCGTGCAGTTCTACAAAAGCCTTCACGAGTGAAAGTCCTATGCCGGAGCCGTTGGGGTGCACGCGGTCTACCTGATAGAAGCGGTCAAATATGTTGCCGAGGTCGCGCTGGCTTATGCCCTTGCCGGTGTCGGCCACCTTGAGTGTCATACAGCTGCCGTCGTTGTCATATGATACGGTGATCGTGCCGTTGTCGGGGGTGTACTTGAATGCGTTTGATACGAGGTTGAACACCACCCGTTCGAGTTTTTCGGCATCGATGGCTACGGTAGATGTGTCTTTTTCAGGGACAATCAATGACAGCTTGATGTCGCGTTTGCGCGCTATGGTGTAGAACGACTCCATCCAGTCACGTATGGCTTTGCTGAAGTCTATTTCGGTCAGGTGGAGGTCCAGTTTGCCGTTTTCATACTTGCGGAAGTCGAGAATCTGGTTTATTAGACGGCGCAGTATCTTTACGTTCTTGTCAGCTATTTTTATGAGCGTATGTTGCCCGGCGGTAAGATTCTCGGCTGTCGCGAGTTGCGATACCGGTTCGGCTATAAGTGTCAGCGGTGTGCGCAGGTCGTGCGACACGTTGGTGAAAAACATAAGTTTGGACTGTGTGGCCTCCTCAAGCTGTGTGTTGAGCGATTTCTGTTTGTCGCGTTCCTCTTCGAGCAGCCTGTTCTTGGCCATAAGGGTTTTCTGGTGGCGGCTGTGCTGCCAGTAGGCGCGCAGCAGAAGAAAAGCCACTCCGAAAAGCAGTATTATGATGGCTATGCTCGCATAGAACAATGAGGTCTGCGAGGAGTGTTGCGCCCAGTAGTCATCTATTTGTGCTTTAAGCACTTTTATCTTGTCGGTCTCATTCTTCAGTGTCTCGTTTTGCATAAGCAGGATGTCGGCGTTTGAAAGATCGACGGCCGACGATAGCGGAAGCCGGGTTTCACGCTGGTATGGCTCTCCTTTCAGTATGGCCAAGGCTGTCTGTATGAGGCGGTGGCCTTCGGTCGGATAAAAAAACGTGGCATCGATGAGGCTGTCGGCTACAGCCTGAATGCCGATTTCGGGAGCGGCGTCGATGCCTATTATCTTTATGTCGTTGCGTCCTGTGCGTCGGGCAACCTCGGCGGCGCCGATGGCCATACGGTCATTGTGGGCATATATAAGGTCGACATCGCCATATATATTTAATAATGAATCAACTACGGGTACGGCATCCTCCTTGTTCCAGTCGGCCGCAACGCTTGCCAGCAGTGTACCGTGGCCTTTGGTAAATTCTTTGACAAAGCCCTTGTGCCGTTCTTCGGCGGGTGTGGAGCCGCGCAGGCCGTAGATTTCGATGGCATTGGCTCCTTCGCCGAGCAGATGCAGCGCGTAGTGTGCGGCCGACCGTCCGAGTCCTTCGTTGTCTACGCCTATGCGGGCGGTATATGTGTCGCCTATTATGTCGCGGTCAAATGTTATGACTGGTATGCCGCTTTCGTATACCTCCTTTATTACGGGGGTTAGCGCCGCGGCCTCGTTAGGCGCTACTACTATTATGTCAAATCCGTTGTCGGCAAAATATCGTATGTCTTCTATCTGCTTGAGGTTGTTGTCGTCGGCAGAGCGTATCTCCACGACGGCGTCTTCATGAAACATGATTTCGCGATGTATCTCGTCGTTCATTTTAGTACGCCAGTCGTCCTGACTGCACTGCGACACCCCTATGCGGTATACTTTCTCTTCTGAACAGCCTGATAAGGTCAGTAGTACGGCCAGCAATAAGCAGTATGAAAATGATTGATATTTCATTTTTTTGCCATTTAATGTTTAAGGTTTCGCAAATTTAATCATAATCATATGAAAAAGAGTGTGTAAAGTATTAAAAATAAGACGATACAACATAATTGACAGCTAATACACGATTTTTAATACACAATATGCCGGCTATTATAGTAGCTTTGCAATACCGGACGGAACTGTTGACTGTGCCGTGTGGGGGTAAGGATATTTTTTTGAGGTAAAAAAGATTGTTTTTCAGTTCAGATATCAAGTAAATCAAATAATAGACAAGATGATGAGATTAACGAAATGCTTAATGGCTGTGGTGATGTCGGCGACTGTGCTGTCGATACCGGCCCCGGCTTCAGCCGCCGGAGGGGTGGAGGTAAACCACCTCGGAGTGAACAACACGCTTGTTAGAGTGACGGGTGAGGGCAGGTATCTGTCGCTGCCGGTTCAGGAAACCGCCGACGATGCCAAAATAAATATTCTGGTTGACGGTAATATAGCAGAGACCATATATGTACGTCTCGCCAAGTCGAAAACAGATTATACGGTGCCTTTCGATATGTCGCCTTACAAAGGACGCAACGTGCTGCTTGATGTCGTGACGCCTCAGGGCAGAGGGTCTATACGCGAGGCTAAGGATGATGCCTGCTGGAAGGGTATGGCGCTTGTCGATACATTCGATGTGTCCAATCGCGAGAAGTATCGTCCGGCTTTTCATCATACGCCTTCGTATGGCTGGATGAACGATCCTAACGGCATGTTCTATAAGGATGGCCGCTGGCATCTGTATTATCAGTACAATCCTTACGGGTCAAAGTGGCAGAATCTTAGCTGGGGGCACTCCGTGTCATCGGACCTTGTAAATTGGGAACATATGCCTGTGGCTGTCACGCCCGACGGACTTGGATATATATTCAGCGGCAGTTGCGCCGTGGATAAAGACAATACGTCGGGATTTGGCGATGATGCGGTGGTGGCCTTATATACATCGGCGGCCACAAGCCAGATACAGAGCCTTGCCCATAGCGGTGACAACGGGGCTACGTTTGTAAAATATCCCGGCAATCCGGTGATAACGCTTGAGAGCGAGGCCCGTGATCCCAAGGTCTTTTGGAATGACGAGACCGGTGAATGGAATCTCGTGCTTGCTCACGCCCTTGATCATGAGATGCTGTTCTTTACTTCGCCTGACATGAAGGACTGGACGCTTACAGGCTCTTTCGGCAAAGGTCTTGGCGCACAAGGAGGAGTATGGGAGTGCCCCGATCTGTTCAGACTGCCTGTAGACGGCACTGATGAGGCCAAATGGGTGCTTATATGCAATATCAATCCCGACGGACCTTTCGGGGGCAGCGGCACTCAATATTTCATAGGTGACTTTGACGGTAAAACTTTTACCGCCGATAAGGATGCAGCCGGCAACGTGCCTACGAAATGGCTCGACTACGGCAAGGACCATTATGCTACCGTGAGCTGGAGCAACGCACCTGACAATCGCCGCACGGTCATAGGGTGGATGAGCAACTGGCAGTATGCGGCCGATGTGCCTACCATGCAGTTTCGCAGTGCCAATACGCTGCCGCGTGAGATGGGGCTGTTTCGTGCGGCTGACGGCGAGATTTATGCCTCATGCGCTCCGTCGCCCGAACTTACATCGCTTAGAGATAAACTTACTCAGAAGACAGCAAAGGCTACTGTAGGCAAGAAAGGCCGTACATATGCCTTGCCGGCCGCCAATGACGGCATATGCGAGATACTGCTTGATGTGGATGCGCGTAAAGCTGACGAGGTTAAATTGACGTTGTCAAACAATAGCGGCAATAAGGTAGTGATGAAGTATGACGTCAAGGCCCGGACTTTGTCATTTGACCGTACCGAAAGCGGTATGACAGGCTTTAGTGAGAGTTTCCCGGCTGTGACGGTAGCGCCCACCCACGAAGTTGACGGTAAGTTAACGCTTCGCATTTTTGTCGATCGTTCGAGCATCGAAGTGTTCGGCAATGACGGACGTTTCGTGATGACCAATCTCGTCTTTCCCGATAAGCCGTATTCTTCGTTTACAGTTGCGTCAGAGGGTGGAACCGCCCGTCTGAGCAATCTCGAAATATATTCATTGAACGTAAAATAGTTAAAATCATAAAATCATGGATGTAACACAGTCACTCGTGACAAACCGTAAATCGTTTGTGCTGCAGATCGTGCCCGTAATGCTATGTTTTTTTGTAATGGGATTTGTCGATCTCGTGGGTACCGCCTCCAATTATGTTCAGAAAGACCTCGGCCTTACCGACTCGCAGGCCAATCTGTTTCCGTCGCTCGTGTTTTTCTGGTTCCTGATATTTTCAGTGCCTACAGGCATACTGATGAACAAGATAGGACGTAAAAAGACCGTGCTTATAAGCCTCGTGGTCACTGCCGCATCGCTTTTCATCCCTGTGTTTGGCGACAGCTATATCGTGATGCTGCTGTCATTCTCGCTCCTCGGTATAGGTAATGCCATAATGCAGACCTCGCTCAACCCGCTTGTCACCAATCTTATCAGTGGCGACAAATTGGCTTCCACGCTCACTTTCGGGCAGTTTGTCAAGGCGATTGCCTCATTTCTTGCTCCCGTTATAGCCGCGTGGGGTGCGACTACCGTGTTTCCTACTTTCGGCCTCGGTTGGCGAGCTTTGTTTGTCATATACGCCATAGTGAGTTTCCTTTCTATATCGCTGCTTGCTGCAACTCCTATCGATGAGGAGCGCCCCGACAAGGCTTCGGGTCCTGTGGAGTGTATGAAACTGCTCGGCCGTCCCTTCATACTGCTGTGTTTTATCGGCATAATGTGTCATGTGGGCATCGATGTGGGTACCAACACCACCGCACCCAAGATAATCATGGAGCGCCTTTCGCTGCCTCTTGAAGAGGCGGGTTTCGCTACCGGAGTGTATTTCATATTCCGTACTGTAGGGTGCTTTCTCGGTGCGTTTATACTGCGCTCGATGTCGCCGAAGCTGTTCTTTGGACTTAGTGTAATGATGATGCTTGCCGGTATGGCGATACTTTTCATCGGCGAATCGTTATTGCCTCTGTATATTGGCATAGGCCTGATAGGTTTCGGTAATTCCAATATATTTTCTGTGGTATTTTCGCAGGCGCTATTGTATTCGCCCAACGAGAAGAATGAAGTGTCGGGCCTTATGATCATGGGGCTGTTCGGTGGTACGGTATTTCCTCTGGCCATGGGCTATGCCGCCGATGCCGTAGGTCAGGCCGGAGCGGTGGCCGTCATGACTGTAGGTGTCGCCTATTTGCTCTATTATACTTTTAAAATTAAAACAATATCATAACTTAACTTTTTGTCATATAATCATGAACGACGTAGTAGTAGGAATGGGTGAGGCGTTATGGGACGTACTTCCCGAAGGTAAAAAGATAGGTGGCGCTCCTGCCAATTTCGCTTACCATGTATCGCAATTCGGTTTGCCGAGTTGTGTGGTGAGTGCTGTCGGTGACGACAACTTGGGCGAGGAAATTATTGAAAATTTCACCTCAAAGGGTCTGAAGCATCTTATAGAGAAAGTGCCTTATCCTACCGGTACGGTGCAGGTCGAGATCGATCAGGCCGGTGTGCCACAGTATGAAATTAAAGAAAATGTAGCATGGGACAACATACCTTATACGGTACGTCTTGAGGCGCTCGCTGAAAAGACCAAGGCTGTGTGCTTCGGCTCGTTGGCTCAGCGCAATGTTGTGTCGCGCAGCACAATCAACCGCTTCCTCGACGCTATGCCGCAGACCGATGAGTCATTGGTGGTGTTTGATGTCAATCTCCGTCAGGGATTTTACAACAAGGATATACTCTGCAACTCCATGAAGCGCTGCAACATTCTTAAAATCAATGACGAAGAGCTCGTGACTGTAAGCCGTATGTTCGGCTATCCCGGCATAGACCTTCAAGACAAATGTTGGATACTTCTCGGTAAGTACAACCTTAAGATGCTCATACTTACCTGTGGCATAAACGGCAGTTATGTATTCACACCGGGCAACGTGTCGTTTCAGCCGACGCCCGCGGTCAAGGTAGCCGATACGGTAGGGGCCGGCGACTCATTCACCGCCGCATTTATATCGTCGTTGCTCAAAGGTTGCGATGTGGCTGAGGCCCACCGCGTGGCGGTCGAGGTATCGGCATACGTGTGTACGCAGAATGGCGCGATGCCGGTGTTGCCCGAAAAATATACGGCAAAACGATAGATAGGTTAGGTAAAATAGGTTAAAAGAATCCGGCATTGACGATTTTGTATTGCCGATGCCGGATATTTTTCTTAAATTTGCACACTTATCACACTTATATGGGGCTGACCGGCTTTGACAGCGTGTAGAAGTGGTGTGTAAGCATGCAGAGCAATGATGGCTACGCTCTTTAATCTGGGACATCGCAATTTTAAATGGCGAAAATAACTACGCTCTTGCTGCTTAATCGAAGTACAGTAGATTAGCTTAATCTCCGCCACAGTGGTGGAGACAAGACATCGCCCGATTGTCCTTTTTCCGAGACGGATCGACAAGGCGGTGCAGATAAATCGGAAATAGGAAGTCAAGAGCCTTGCGCGACTTCCGAAATCTTAAAGGCTAAGGCGACGGTTGGTGGTCTTGATCCTGCCGGCGTCCTACAATCAAGTCAAGACTAAGCATGTAGAAAGCTCATTAGTTCCACGTTTGGACGAGGGTTCAATCCCCTCCAGCTCCACTTAGCGGGTCGGACAGATTCCGGCCAATAAAAGTCTAAACAAGACTAAACCGCAGAATATCAATGTATTCTGCGGTTTTTTTAGTGCCTAAAAATGACGACTCAGGACCGTCATCGGACAGAAAAAAGACCGTTACGGACGCTCATTCGTTGCACACTGCACACGAACAATACAACCTTTAAGTTGTATATATAAGAAAAAGTTCTTATCTTTGCAGAAAATAAAAAGACATGGAATTTGACCAAATTACAGACAATGGCAATTTATGGGCAGTAAGATACGACAACTGCCTTGATAACGTTCTTGACACCATTCTTGACCAATGGAATGATGTTGCGTGGCTACGCACATTTTTCAAGCAGAACATTGGCGACTTGGCTTCTTATTTCAAAATAACAGACGTGAATCAAGCCATATACGACACCATTGAGGACAGTGAAAGATTGCAGTGTCTTATAATGGATATTTCTCCGGATGCCAATCTCGATGAGATTTTCAGGCCTTTGGAGAATAGCCGTACCTCTGAAATGTTACTTGGAAAAGAGAAGGCTCGTCTGCGCAATACTCCTCGACATGCCTCTTGGCTGCGAATTTATGCAATCAAGCTGGAGCCGGGTATATATGTGATAACCGGTGGGGCAATCAAACTAACTCGCACCATGCAGGAACGCGAACATACGTTGGTCGAACTCGCGCGCATGGAGAAAGTAAGGAGATTTATGATAGAGAACGAAATATCAGATATGGATTCGTTCACTGACTACCTTCGTGAACTGGATTAAAAAAAAGAGGTCGATATGAAGACAAAAGAAGAAACGATAAGTAAGCTCAATGAGCACAGAAGCGAGACACCTTCAAAGTGGCGCGAGAATGCCGAATGGCGTATGGCTAATAAGTCTTGGTTGAGATACTCGCAGAGAATCGCGTTGATGATGCTCGATAAGATGGAAGAACTCGGTCTGACACAAAAGTCGCTTGCACAACGTATGGGTTGTTCCCAGCAATACATATCTCGTGTCTTGAAAGGGACGGAAAATCTGTCAATAGAGACAATTGCCAAAATAGAAAGAGCACTCGAAATCGAGATACTTGAACCGGCTTTTGCACTTCGCTGATTATTTTAATATTCTGCATAAGAATGGTTAAAACGAGCCCTCTGACTTGACTATCAGCGAAAAAGTCTTAACTATGCGACAGCAGGGCATTCTGACCTGATTGAAATAGCAGCACAATAATGGACGCATCTCATCCCAAACGGCGTATCAAGCTCTCTTTCGCCGGGCGAAACGGGCGTGACCTCATAGATTACTCGACAGTGCTTCAACCTAAATTTTATCCGCGATGAAAAGAAATAGCATCATAGGGGCTCGCCGGGCTATAGTTTCGCCCGAAGTCCGTAGGCGCGTTGACCTGACTTTCCTTATAGTGGACAGGATTCATAGTATATTGGAGGAAAAGGGGCTTAAACAAAAAGACCTCGCCAGTATGCTCGGCAAGAAAGAATCTGAAATCAGCAAGTGGATGAGAGGAACACACAACTTCACGATAGATACCATCACATCAATCGAAAATGCTCTGGGCACCCCGATTCTTCAGATAGCAACTGATTGAGATGTCCGTCCGACCTCTTGCCGGCCACGATATTAAATAAGGTTGTTTTAGAAAATACATTTGGAGCAGATTTATTTTAGTGCTAAATTTGCAATGATAAACCTTGCAAAATGGGAACAAAGATAAATCATATACGCCAACAGATACCTTTCGACGGTATAATGCTGACTTCGTGGTTCGAAAAGTCCGGAATCAGCAGAAGTGAAATTTCCGATTATACAAAGTCGGGATGGCTGCGTCGTATATCAACCGGGGTATATTGCTTTGTCGGAGATAATCCAACCCTATACGGCATACTCGCTTCTTACCAGTCGCAGAGCAATCTGACTTATCACATCGGAGCTTCATCAGCGTTGGAATTAAGAGGATACTCCCACTATGTTCCCATGGGCAAGCCCAAAGTCATTGTGTTTTCACCCATACGCCCACGACTGCCGAAATGGATAGGTGCGGTTGATCTTGACATGACGCTTGTCGAGGTATCAACGAAAGTATTCGGTGATATTGGCATAGAGCATATTGAATATGGAAATCTGATTCTGAATATATCGTCTCCGGAAAGAGCAATCATGGAATGCCTGGTGCTGACTCATTCCCACTATGATATAATGGATGTATATTATCTTATGGAGATGCTTACGACACTAAGACATGAATTGGTTCAGAGACTTTTGGAGAGATGTACCTCTGTGAAAGTAAAGCGGCTTTTCCTATATATGGCCGAGAAAACCCAATATGGGTGGTTCGACAATCTTGACCTCACAAAGATTTCTCTCGGCTCCGGCACGAGGAGTTTTTCAAAAGGTGGCGTAAAGAATGCCAAATACAATATCGTAATATCAAAAGAGCTTGACGATTTTTATTGACTCCAAAATAGAGCCTGAACTTGAACTGAATATTCTTGACCCCATGTGCCGTTCTCTCTAAGCACTAACGTGCTATCTGATGCCGGAATGCCTTACTACTAAGCTGAATCTCAGACGAGATGCTGGCGAATATGTTCGGTTTTTGCGCGTAAAAACCGAACAAAATCATCTATTGCAGCCATTCCCATAAAAAATCTATCCGCTCAAAATGTTCGGTTTCGTGCGCAGAAAACCGAACAAAATCATCTATTGCAGCCATTCCCATAAAAAATCTATCCGCTCAAAATGTTCGGTTTCGTGCGCAGAAAACCGAACATTTTTATTACCTTTGCAGTTGAAATCTAAAACGATAGAGCATGACAGTAGCTCAACAGATAGAGAATAAGGTCAATCTAATTGACGATGGAACTGTTTTCTCCATCGAAGACCTCGGACTTCCTGCCGAATGGTGGGAAAACATCCGGGTCAAATTGTCACGCATGGTCGGCAAAGGGCTGATTCAGAAACTTTCAAAAGGTAAGTTCTATAAACCTAAGAAGTCTATTTTTGGAACGTTGAAGCCGAATTTGCAGGAGATTGTCAAGGATCTCATTTATGATAAAGACGGCAGACCTATTGGTTATCTGACCGGATATTCCATCTGGAATGATATGGCGTTGACTACACAGGTGGCGAGTGTGATAATGTTAGGCACAAATAAGAGGCATAATGCCACAAAAAGAGGCATATACTCGATTCGCTTCGTGCATCAGCCCAATGCAATCACCAAAGACAATATCTATCTTTTACAGATTCTTGACACGATTAGGTTTATAAAGAAAATTCCGGATACCGAGATTGT
>LUJO01000048.1 GCA_001689405.1 Candidatus Homeothermus arabinoxylanisolvens
GGTCCCTTTTCAAATGTTAGATGCAGCCGATGACAGCGACTGGCATGTGATGACGGTGCCGAACTTCTGGAATCCGATACGCATATGGCTTCACGGAGAGACAATGCCCTCGCCGCGCGGACAGCAGCACAAAGGAGTCAGCGACACATACTACCAACGCGAGACCGACCGCTGCGAGAACTACACATTCGACTACCGCAAAACCGGGGCCGCATGGTACCGCCAATGGCTCGAACTCCCGGCCGACGTGAAAGGACGACAGATGACCCTGACCTTCGATGCGATATCCAAAACCGCTGAAATATACATAAACGGCCAACAGGCAGCCACACACGTGGGTATGTTCGGCGAAATCGTATTGGACGCCACCCGATATCTACATCCGGGCCGCAACCTCATCGCCGTAAAAGTGACCCGCGACATAAATGACGCGGCCGCGCAGACAAGTGACGCGATGGAGAACTACTACTCATCGGTACGCAAGGATGTGGAGGACAACAAAGACGACACGCAAGCCAACAAGGCGGTGCTGACCGACATACCCCACGGCTTCTATGGCGACAATCCGGCGGGCATATGGCAACCGGTCAAACTAACTATAAGCGACCCGCTTAAAGTAGAAGATGTATTTATTAAACCGGCTCTTGACGGAGCGGAATTTGACATAACCGTCAAAAACAGCAGTATGAAAGGGAAGCGTAAATTTGCTGTCAGGGCAGATATTGTAGACCGGCAAAGCCGTGACACCCTGTACAGCGCGACACTGCACTCCGGGCTTTCACTCGGCGCAGGACAGAACGCCACATACACATACCGCGTCGACGGTCTGAATCCGAAACTGTGGGAACCTGCCACTCCGAATCTTTATGACTTCACGTTCAGTCTTGTATCTGACGGACGAAGCAAGGAGATAGACCGCACGACCATAACATCGGGCTTCCGCACCTTCGAGGCACGCAATGACGGCTTCCTGTATCTCAACGGACGGCGCTACTGGTTGCGCGGAGGCAACCACATACCGTTTGCCATATGCCCCAACGACGAGAAACTGGCCGACACATTCATGCAACTCATGCGCGAAGGCAACGTCAACTCTACCCGAACCCACACAACTCCGTGGAACGAAATGTGGATGGCCGCCGCCGACCGCAACGGCATAGCCGTCAGCTTCGAGGGCACATGGTCATGGCTCATGATCCACTCCACACCGATACCAGACAAAGGTGTTCTCGAATTATGGGCCGACGAATGGCTTAAAGTAATGAACAAGTACAAAAATCACCCGTCACTGGTGCTATGGACCGTCAACAACGAAATGAAGTTCTACGACCTTGATGCCGACAAGGAGCGAGCCATGCAGAAATTCCGCATAATCTCGGATGTGGTAAAACGAATGCGCGCACTCGACCCGACGCGCCCCGTCAGTTTCGACTCCAACTACATACGCCGCAACGGACTCAACCGCTTCGGAGCCGACTTCATGGCCACAGTCGATGACGGCGACATAGATGACAACCACGCTTATTACAACTGGTACGACTTCTCGCTCTTCCGCTTCTTCAACGGAGAGTTTCAGAAGCAATTCAAGACCCCGGGACGACCGCTCATAAGTCAGGAGATGAGCACCGGTTATCCAAACGGCGAAACAGGTCACCCCACCCGCTCATACCAGCTTATTCATCAGAATCCCTATACGCTTATCGGTTACGAAGCATATGACTGGGCCGACCCCGCCTCCTTCCTTAAAGTACAGTCATTTATCACCGGCGAACTGGCCGAAGCGCTGCGCCGTACCGGCGATCAGGTATCGGGCATAATGCACTTCGCCTACATGACATGGTTCCGTCAGTGCTACGACCACAAAGCCATAACCCCGTGGCCTACCTACCATGCGCTCAAGCGCGCACTGCAGCCCGTGCTTGTCAGCGCCGAACTTTGGGGCCGCAACCTCTACGCCGGCGAGAAACTGCCTGTGCGCGTATACGTTGTAAATGACGACGAGCACGGACAGGACCTTCCTGCAACCAAACTCATGTGGGACATCACCGATAATGACGGCAACATACTCGCCTCGGGCAACGAAGTCTTTCCTGAAGTGCCCTACTACGGACGCCACTTCATAGAGCCCGACATAACACTGCCAAGCGAGTTGCCGGCCGACAAAGTAAAGTCAAAGCTAAGACTGAAACTCGCAGGTAACGATACGATACTCTCTGAAAACGAATATGACCTTCTGCTCGCCCGAAAAGACTGGAACAAAGGCAAAGTACTGACCGACCGCCGCAACCGCATATACATCCTTGACCGCAACGGCATGAAAAAGGCCCTCGACTTCCTCGGTGCAAAGACCGAGACTGTCGCCTCCGTAAGTGAACTTGTAAAAGCCAAAAACCGTGCCGCACTATGCATAGTTTCGGGGCTTACGGAGTGTAGCGATTACGAAGCGGCCATGCTCCGGTCATATCAGGCGGCCGGCGGACGTCTGCTCTTCATTGACAGCAAGGAGGCGGCCATGAAAGTTTATCCGGAGTATATAACCGGGTGGATCATACCTACCGAAGGCGACATCGCGGTCATGGAGCGCCCCGACGCCGGAGTATTTGACGGCATAGATGTGCTCGACCTGCGCTACTTCAACAACAACCGCCGCGAGATACCGCTTGTGTGCAACGCCGCGCTGAAAGCAGTGCGCCACGACAATGTCACCGAACTGGCAAGCCAGATGAAAATCCACGCCTATATCGACGGCGGCAGACCGGAGGACAGACTCGAACGCATCGAGTCGATGCGCGGCCTTACCCTGCTCGGCATCCATGACGGCAAAGGCGACGCCGTAGTGTCGACCATGTGCACGGAAAAAGCGGCCACTGATCCAATTGCCGGCCGACTGCTCGTCAATATCATAAATGAACTTATCACTGCCAAATAATACAAACATGAACAACATTTTAAAAATAGCCGCTGCCGCCGGACTGCTTGCTCTTATGCCGGCGCAGACATCGGCCAAAGTAAAATTGCCGGCCATATTTTCCGACGGCATGGTACTACAGCAGCAGAGCCGCGTGGCTCTGTGGGGAAGCACCGACACAAAAGGCAAAACCATCGAATTAAAAACATCGTGGAACGACAGCACCTACACCGTCAAGCCTGACCGGAAAGGCGACTGGCGACTCAAAATAACCACCGGCGAATACGGAGGTCCGTATACGATCAGCATCAGCGACGGCACGACTACGACCATCGACGATGTACTGCTTGGCGAAGTATGGTTATGCTCGGGGCAGTCCAACATGGACATGCGTGTCGACGGACAATACGGCGACCCGGTCATAGGAGCGCTGGAAGCGACGGTGACTTCCGAAAATCCCGACATAAGGATGTTTACGGTAGGCCACAAGCTGATTTCAGAGCCGCAATATGACTGCACGGGACAATGGGAGGAAGCATCTCCTGCAACTGTGCCCGAGTTTTCAGCCGCCGCTTACTTCTTTGCCCGAAAGCTTTATGACGTGTTGCACGTACCTGTAGGGATAATCCACACAAGCTACGGAGGGTCAAGAGTCGAGGCATGGATGAGCGCGGAGAGCGTGGCACCCTATCAAGGAGTGCCGGAAGTGCACGACGAGTCCATACTGTACAACGGCATGCTGGCTCCGGTACTCGGCTACGGCATAAAAGGATGCTTATGGTATCAGGGCGAGGCCAACGTGGACGCACCCGACCACTACATAAAGCTGCTGCCCGCTATGGTGGCCGACTGGCGCAAACGCTGGGATATGGGCGAATTCCCGTTTTACTACGCACAGATAGCTCCGTACAACTACAACAAGGGCGAAGGCAAAGGCGAGAACTCGGCCTACCTGCGCGAAGCGCAGCTGAAATGCACCGGACTCATCCCTTCGTCGGGCATGATAGTGTTGCTTGACATAGGCGACCCCGTAAGCATACACCCCATGGAAAAGCTGACTGTAGGCAACCGCTTCGCTTACTTGGCACTGTCTGACACATATGGTCTGGAAGGCTTCCCCGCTTCTGGCCCCGTGTACAAATCGGCCGTAACCGACGGCAACAAGATAATTGTGAACTTTGACGGAGTGGGCAAAGGCCTTACCTCATTTCATAAGCCGCTCACCGGATTTGAAGTAGCGGGCGACGACTATGTGTTTCATCCGGCCGAGGCATACATCGGCAACGGCAGACAGACCGTAGTAGTCTCCAGCCCAGAAGTGCCCCGGCCTGTAGCCGTACGCTACGGCTTCAAGGACTACGTCGACGGCTCACTCTTCAACTTCTGGGGACTCCCGGCATCCTCCTTCCGCTCCGACAACCGATAGTCCAATATCGCTCATTCGCGCAGATATTCATCAAGAACTGCAGAAGGGAATGAGAGTTGAGTATTATGCGATATGAGAATACGAGCATGCTCGACATGGCGCGTAGCTGCATCTTGATTGCCCTTACGTTTTTCAAGTCGGGCAAGCTCTATCTCACGAAGCGCAAGCAAAGGCACTTCCTCATGACCGGAAGACTCAAACCGAGCGGCTTTCTCCTCCCATTTTTTGAAAATCTCATATCCAAGACGCTCATTGCCCATACGGAAATATATGACACTCTTCAACAGTATCGAGAAAAAGAAGCTTAATTCATCTTTAGCCGGGAATATATCACGCAAGGGATTTGTGTCACTGTCATTTTCGAAATCCTCAAGCAGTTTTTCAAAATCATCAAAAGAGTCATTGTCATCTTCTGTGGCGTCGTAATAATCGTACTGCCCCATCTCTTTTTCGAGCACGGCCAGCGCCTCTTCATGGCAACCGGCATAAGTAAGAACCGATGCCACCATCCAAAGATTTATACCGGTACGTTCAAGAGCGCCCTCAATTTTAACAAGACGCCTATAGTAGGTCAAGGCATCATTAAACAGCCCTGTATTGCGGCACAGCCGTATCTTTTCAGCGATCCAGAAAGGCTGATTATCATCGCTGATGTCAGTATATAGGTCAACCACTTTCATAGCGCGGTCATTCTGCCCGATTCTGCGCAATGCAACCGCATAATAAAGATCAAGCCCGTTAACCGAGTCGATATAGCGTTCCTCACATAATTTTATAGCGGCTTCAATACCCTCCGCATCCTCCACTGCACAGAGATGATTTATTACCAGTGTGCTGTTCAGGCTCATACCAAGATCGCGATATATGTCCACCAGTTCCGACGACATGTTTTTGCATTTTTCATCCTGTGATACTTCGTCAAGAAGATATTTCACCAGTTCGCGGGTACTTTCCGAAGCCGTACCTTCTTTAAGCAGCGGTATAAGCGGGACAATAAATTCAGTCACATGCGACCATTCATCTTTATCCTCATACACCCTGCTAAGTATGGTTTCGACTACGTTGTCACAATATGGACTTGAACTGATGGTATCTATGAATTCCGACATCTTTTTCTTATCTCTCAGACCGCTTAATGATATGTATCGCAATTCCTTGAGTTCAAGTTCTTCGGCCGAGCCCACCTCATTGATATAAATGCGGCGCAGACGCTCGATACCGTTTTTTATATCACCGTCGTCATACTGGCGGCCTTCGGCCTTGCAATAATTCAAGGCAATATTCTCGAATCGCTCGGTTATTGAATCGCGCACCTTCATATAAACGACAAGCAATGCATGTGAACGTTCCAAAGCCGGTGTGTAATCGAGATGACGGCCTATGTAATGCAACGCCGATATACAGTTTTCGTAATAAGCGAATGATTCGAATTGCCATGGAACAGAATTTATGACATCATCTACAATGTCAAAATCACTGATGCGCTCAATTATTTCATCTATATACCGATTGATACCGTAAGCAATCAGTACGTTTATGTACTTTTCCACTACGTACGAACGCTTTTCCGGTATACGACATAATATATATGCTCTGTGACGTTCTTTCTCATTCAACAGATTTAATGAAGAATTGGCATCAAGCAATGTTACCAGTTTATTCCACTCCCCGAAAGCATTATATGCGGTAGCAAGAATCGGAGCGGCAGCCTTATATGCCTCATCGTCACCATCGGCTCCGGCAACATTATATATTTTCTCAACTTCGGCAATAGAGCGACGCATTTCGTCATCGGTCAGATGCCCGTCAATATACAGATTGTTGCGTATTGACGCTATGTTAAGCCTTATAATCCGATCATCAGGAGCATACTCCGAAGCCTTTTGAAAACAGGACAGGACCTCGTTTCTGATATCGGTACGCTCATCACCCCCAACAGTCCATACCTTAGCGGAATATCTCACTCCAAGCGTGTTATAAAGCTGCGACATGGTACTTGCAGGCGTATTTTTAGCGTCATGCAAGCCTATGCGCTCGGCAGCATACCGGATAGCGTCATCGTGACGACCGCATTTCATGCATGCAAGCGATAAGTCGCGCAACAAAGAGCCTTCACTCCACGAAGTGATATCCTTATTGGCCCGCAACAGCTCAAGCGATGTCTCATACAAAGAGGCCGCACGGTCATACCGCTCGCCTTTAAACGCCGCTTCCGCCCCCCAATAAGAATGAGTAAGTTTATGTACAGGAACCTCGGCGCCAGCTTCGAAATATGTTTCAAACGCAACAAGAGCGCAATCATAAAACTTTACGTTATATAGAATAAAGCCGATATTATAGGCCGTATTTTGCGGTATAACGCCTGCACGCTCTCCGTCAATACACTCAACAACCAGTTTTCTTACAGCATCATTATCTTTATCGAGACCCGCTTTCAACGCTTCAGCCCATTTCTGCAACAATTTTATACCCATACTCGTGGCTACACTATCTGACAATAAATCACTGAAGTCATCAAAATCATCATCGAACCGACTTCTGCGGTCATCAATAAGACAATCGGCATAAATATTGGCAAATGCTATGACCGGCAATCTTGAAGTATTGTTCTTGTTAATAAGGTCAAGATACTTTGCCGCGACATCGCCGCCATTGTCCATACGGGCCGCACTAATCGCGGCAATAAGATACATGTGAATATTAATTTCTTCATCGGCATCTTCTTTCTGCAACTCGCGGTCCAATGTACGCAATATCTTGGCATTAATATCTGACATCCCTGTCGTGGAGGTAAACAGATCATTGATATTCATCACCATATCATATATATAGTCTATGACATCGCCTTTTTCATCCCATAAATCAATGAATTTTCTCTCCACATTCTTATTATCCCAAAAATCGAGCAAGCGTTGACGTGTCTTCCGAGCTAAAGGAGCACACTTTATTTTACGGCGACACCGTTGAAAGTCCCCCGGCTGTCCGTAAACTTCAATAATTTGTCGATGGAAACCCAAGATAGACTTATCAATCCAACTCGAACATATCACATCAAAAGTGTCAAACAATCCGGAAAGGCTGATATTAGCCTCGTTAAGGCTACGCATCTCCTTAATTACGTCAACCTGATATTCTTGGAAACATATCATCCGAAAATGTTTGAGACAGGAAAGGGCCTTATTGTATCGCTTAAGACCGATTAACTGTATGAAAATTTCGGCAAGTTCCATGGAAATGCGCTGCATAAGCGAAGTATCCTTAATGTCGATTTTTCTACTGCGCAATAATACATACGTCATTCCATATATCAGTCTGTCAGACCAATCCATGCTTTTGACAGCACCCTTCATGTCAATCTTATACCGAGCCTGCGAAAGCCGTAAAATCGTGTTGCGCAATTGTCTTATCTCCTTGTCGACCAGCGGATAGTGCGATGCTATCACATCGGCTTTCATTCCGGCAATTATCGAGATGCGGCCCTGTTTAAGCTCAATAAAGTCGCTTACGGCATCATAAATAGCGGCCCACTCCACCGGCTTCAGTCCGAGACTTGACATAATATCGTCTTCGTATAATCCGTATCGGCTAAGCATCAACATATTGAATAGCTTAGCAACCAACCGAGAATCAAAATCGCTATCTATACGACTCAATACCTTGTCAATAAATGAGGGCATGTCGGGGGCGTCAAGATAACCGGCCATGAACCCGTCGAGGTTTTCATATACGCCGTATTGCAACAATTCATTCAGGAAAATGCGTAAGGCTCCCGGGGATGACATCTCGGGATCGTTGGCTATCGAAGCACGTTGCGAAGCGGTAAGCCCTTTGGCGAAATTGCGAAGATACGCGGCAGTCAACGCCATTTTCTGTGATTCTCCAAGCGGATGTAAAAAAATGTCCTGAACGTCAATATTGTCATTTATCAATTCAGTATTAATATGTCGGAGCTGTTCTCTGTCCGAGCCTGTCACCATCAAATGGGGTATAGCCGACGGAAACAACTCTTTACACCATATAAGCTGACGGTCGGCATCGACGGTTATCTTGTCGACACCATCAAGTATCCATATAAAATCGTTTTTATCAGGGGGAAGTTGCTTAATCACGCTTTTCAAGTCAACCTTTTTTTCGCGTGGAAGATTAAGGTCAGGAACTTTTATGCCGGCAAAACGCCGTCCAAGCTCGTAGGCAAGGGCACGTCTGCACATTTCGGCAGAGTCAATCTCACCCCCTATCATTGTGTGTATTACCAGAAGCTCCTTACCTCCGGAAAGTTTTATCCTCTTGTCGGGCCATGTATTGGCTATCCACGCCGATTTTCCCCAACCGCTCTCAAAGTCGAGAGTCAGCAAAGAGTTCATGTCAGCCATACGGTCATAGTCAATATCGGACTCACGAGGGACGTAGACACGTCGCAAACGGTCGACGGCATTGTCATGGGCGCTCATGACAAAATCCATGTGTGACAGCTTTTCATCGACCGGATAAAGAGCATCGACAGTTGCCATCAGCGCCTCGGTCACTTTACGTCCGAGTTCTTTCAGGGAGGAATAATCAGACACCGAGCAACGGCCTTCGGCAGCCGCGTTGCGCACGGTATCTTTAAGCCGCTCACGCTTCTCGGCCGCTGCAGATCCGCGTTTGTCACGGAACCGTTTAGGCACTGTACGCAGTGAACGTATGAAGAAGTGGGAATAAGTCTTTTCGGGATAATCGAGCACTCCGTACTGCATCTCCATCTCGGTTATGCTTTTACCGGCACTTATACCCGCACGTATATGCGGATAGCGTTGCAACAGGCGCTCATTGACTGCACTGCCGTCATTTTCAGGTATCCATCCGTAGCGACCGCCTATAAGACCGATGAAGAAAGGACGTGTGCGCGAAATCTCATCCATGCATATCTCCATGACACGTCCCGATTTGGCTTCCTCCTCGGTTATGCCCCAACGAAGGTCAAGTACGGTAAACTCTACGTTGCGCCTCAAGCACTCTCGTTTTATCGCCGGGAAAATTTTTTTGACAAGATAGTCACGCTCGCCTTGCATATCGGCAAAAGTTGACGAAAGAAATACTCTTATATCACGTGATGCTGTAATGGCTGTGTCCATGGCAATCCGGTATCTTTAATTTTCGGTTAAGATACAAAAAAATCCGGATAGCGAGGCATAAAAGCAACGGATATCCGGATTTTATTGTATTATTCAGCTGACGAGCGGCTAAATACTGGTCATTCGGTTATATTTGGTCAGATTTTGTCTACCTCGAGGTCGCCGTTGAAGACTTCGTGCCACGGCAGCCCCTGTGCGGCAATGACTTCGAGGAACGGATCGGGATCAAACTCCTCGACATTGTGTACACCGGGCTTAACCCACTTTCCTGTAAGGAACACCATAGCTCCGGCCATAGCGGGCACACCGGTCGTGTAGCTTACAGCCTGCATGCCTGTCTCCTTATAGGCCGCCTCATGACTGCAGTTATTATATATATAGTATGTGAGGTCCTTGCCCTCCTTGTCCTTGCCCGAAATGCGGCATCCTATCGAGGTCTCGCCGTGATAGTTCTCGCCGAGGTCCTGCGGGTTGGGCAGTACGGCTTTCAGGAACTGCAGAGGTATGATCTTGGTGCCGTTGTAGTCGACTTCGTCTATGCGGGCCATACCTATGTTCTGTATGACACGCAAGTGAGTCAGATACTCCTGTCCGAAAGTCATCCAGAAACGTGCGCGCTTGATTGTCGGGAAGTTTACGACCAACGACTCAAGCTCCTCGTGATAAAGCAGATAGGAATCACGCGGACCTATGTTGGGATAATTGAGCGGAGCGTGAATCTCAAGCGGCTTGGTCACCACCCATTTGCCCTCCTGATAGTAACGGCCGTTCTGGGTAATCTCGCGGATGTTGATTTCGGGATTGAAGTTGGTGGCAAATGCCTTGCCGTGGTCGCCGGCGTTGCAGTCGACTATGTCGAGATACTCCATCTCAGAAAAATAATGCTTGGCGGCATATGCGGTAAACACGCCCGACACTCCGGGGTCGAATCCGCAACCGAGTATGGCGGTAAGACCGGCCTTCTCGAAACGCTCACGGTAAGCCCACTGCCACGAGTACTCGAAGTGAGCCTCGTCTTTCGGCTCATAGTTGGCGGTGTCAAGATAGTTGGCCCCACACTCAAGACATGCGTCCATTATCGTGAGGTCCTGATAAGGCAGAGCCACATTGATAACCAAGTCGGGGTTATGACGGCGGAACAAAGCCACAAGCTCCTCCACGCTGTCAGCATCAACGCGGTCGGTGGTGATATTGGGGGCACCGATGGCCTTGGCAATGGCGTCACACTTGCTTTGGGTGCGTGAGGCCAGCACTATCTCAGTAAAGACCTCGGGATTCTGCGCACACTTATGAGCGACAACGGTGCCGACACCGCCCGCTCCTATAATTATGACTTTTGACATTATGATATCTTTTTTAAACTGAAATTTTTACGACAACAGAAGCCGGCCGGATCACTTCTTCTCCTTAAGAAGGTCGCGTATCTCGGTAAGAAGCACTTCCTCTTTTGTAGGTTCGGGAGGAGCGGCAGGAGCCTCTTCTTCCTGCTTTTTAAACTTCATGACCACACGAAGCGCCACAAATATACTCAAAGCTATGATGAGGAAATCGACTATGTTCTGGATGAACATACCATAATTTACGGCAACCTCGGCCACTTCGGGACTCACCCCTTCGACAGCAGCCTGAGCCGGCGTGATGATATACTTCATGTCTTTGAACGACAGGCCACCCGTGCAAACCGAGATAACCGGCATGATTATATCGTTGACAAGCGACGATACTATCTTACCAAACGCGCCGCCGACGATAACGCCGACCGCCATGTCCACCACATTGCCCTTCATGGCAAATGCTTTGAAGTCTTCTAAAAACTTACCCATAGTCAATTATTATTTTCTATAAAACGCTTAACGATGCATTTTCACGCAAAATTAAAGAATTTTTTCCTTTATTTTATGTGCATTACAAGTTTATTGAAAAAAAAGTAGTAATTTTGTATGCCTCAAAAGGTAGATGATTAACATAACCCAATAATTAATTAAAACTATGACTAAAGTAGGTATTAATGGTTTTGGCCGCATCGGACGTTTCGTATTCCGTGCTTCCACCAAGAGAGATGACATCGAAGTTGTCGCTATCAACGACCTTCTTCCCGTTGACTACATGGCTTACATGCTTAAGTATGACACAATGCACGGCAAATTTGACGGCACTGTTGACTACTGCATGGAGAAGAGCCTCCTTATCGTAAACGGCAAGGAAATCCGCGTTACCGCATGCCGCGACCCGAAAGAAATCAACTGGGGCGCAGTAGGTGCAGAGTACGTTGTTGAGTCAACCGGTCTTTTCCTTACTAAGGAAAAAGCACAGGCCCACATCGAAGCCGGTGCCAAGTATGTAGTTATGTCAGCTCCCTCGAAGGACGACACCCCCATGTTTGTATGCGGTGTAAACCTTGACAAATATGTAAAGGGCACTCAGTTCGTATCAAACGCTTCTTGCACCACCAACTGCTTGGCTCCTATCACCAAGGTTCTTAACGACAAGTTCGGTGTTGTAGAAGGTCTTATGACTACCGTTCACTCTACTACCGCTACTCAGAAGACTGTTGACGGTCCCTCAATGAAGGACTGGCGTGGTGGCCGTGCCGCTTCAGGCAACATCATCCCCTCTTCTACAGGTGCTGCCAAGGCTGTAGGTAAAGTTATCCCCGAACTCAACGGCAAACTTACCGGTATGTCTATGCGTGTCCCCACTCTTGACGTATCAGTTGTTGACCTTACCGTTAACCTCGCAAAGCCCGCTACTTACGACGAAATCTGCGCCGCTATGAAGGAAGCTTCTGAAGGCGAACTCAAGGGTATCCTCGGCTACACTGAAGATGCAGTTGTATCGAGCGACTTCCTCGGCGATCCCCGCACTTCTATCTTCGACGCAAAGGCCGGTATCCAGTTGACTCCGACTTTCGTTAAGGTTGTATCTTGGTACGACAACGAGATCGGTTACTCTAACAAGGTTCTCGACCTCATCGCTCACATGAAGAAAGTAAACGGTTAATAAACCGCATTTTTTCATAAACGTCAGCGGTCCTCCACGGAGGGCCGCTGATTTTTTATTATGATACGTTAATTACAAGACCGGCTGAAAAAAAGACTGACGCAACCGGCTTTTTCATCAGAGCGGATAAAATCAGAGGGCCGTGTCTCTCGACAAGGTCCTCCATAACATGTTGTAAAGTGTATACAGGGATGTGATTATGTTTGAAAACTTTTATTCAATCGTTCACAGGCAAATGTATAACATATTTTTTATAATTGCAACACTTTTTGGTCAGTTTCAGCCAAAAGCTGATTAAGAACATATTTTAAGGGGGTGTTTGAATAAAATATGTATTTTTTTACTATGATATGAAACATTTCCAAGTTTATGTGTTATAGTCTTAAATGGTATTTTTATTTTTTTAAACTTATGAAGAAGTTATTTCTCTCTGTAGCGGTTGTCGCTACTATTGTCATGGCTGCGTGCTCAACGACTGAAAAGGCCAAAGATGAAGGTGCCGATCTTAAGGCAAAAATAGAAAGCTGTACTAATCCCGACAGCTTGAAAGTCTACGTGCAACAGGCTCAGGCCTATGCCGAAAAGTTAATTAAAGAAGGCAAAGACAGCGCAGCACAGGTTTATCTACAAGAAGTAGCTCCGGTTATAGCGGCAAAGGATCCGTCAGCCACACCCGTTATGGATAAGATCAAAAACGCAGCCGACTCCGTAGTGGGCAATGTAAAGGACGCGGCCGAAGTTGCCGGTGACTCCATAGCCGCCAAAGCCGCAGACGTAAAGGATGCCGTAAGCGACAAGGCTTCAGATGTCAAGGATGCAGCCGCCAAAGCAGTTGATGATACCAAAGCCAAGGCAGCTGACGCAGCTCAAAGCGCAGCCGACAAGGTAAAAGAGGCTCTCGGAAAGTAAGGATAACCAACCTTTCTACCCATAAATAAAAGCATGGACGCGAAAAGCATCCATGCTTTTATTATAATAATACGACATATTCTAACGACAATACGAACAGGGAGACAGTATATACTCAAGGCATGACAGTATTTTGGCTATAAATTGTTCATAGCACACAACTGTGATAATCCTATTCAAGCCTTTTCAGTATAATCCACTCGCCTGATTTTCTTGCGCCTTTCCGAGTAATGTAGCCATATTCTTTCAATTCCCGTATAGCTCTGGTTATTGAAGACTCTGATACTCCGATATTATCAGCCAGTTCTGTATATTTGATTGTCGGCTTCATACATACAGTCTGATATACTGATTTATGGAGATTTGTAATTGCCAAATTCTTGTTTATACCGTCATTTATACCGTCATTTATACCGTCATCTTTTGACGGTATAAAACTTGAATCAGAATTAACGCCCTCTGTAGTTGCATTTTTTGACAGTCTGACAACAACAAGAAAAGCCGTTTCAAGATGTAGTTTGAAATCAGGCTCGCCATTATTGTTGGCTTTCAGTTCGTCCTCAACCCGAAGGACTCCACGACTGAAACGGTTGACAAAGCCAAGCACTTTCATCGCTTCTGCCACAACTCCGTTACGATAGTCATTGACCCAAGGGAAATTGGTTGCATTGGCTTTACCATACAATCCTCCCGGATTCAGAATTTCTATATGGTCATCATACTGGTAAAACTGTATAGGTCCGTTACCCTCATAGTCACGGTGACATATAGCGTTCATCAATAGCTCACGGATAGCCCAATGCGGATAGTCGGTGACAGTTTCTTCGCGGAGCGCAGACACAGGAACAGGACGACGGTTGGTTATTGTAGTATCAACAAATGTGTCAAGCTGATAAAGAATCTTCATAAGATTCCCACTGAACTTGTATTCTCGCAACACGTCTCCGGCTCGCCCTGTACCTTTGAAACGCACATATTGAACGTATGCTCCACATTTTTGCCGAAAAGAATAATTCCGGCGTATGTCGGGCAGTCATGCTTCATGTCATAGAATCCAAGCGACTGCATCTGAAGTTTTACATCTCGCTTATCGTCTTCTATTACATCCATAGGTATAGCCTGTGGAAGATATGTTTGTCGAAAAAGAGCCACGTCAATATCATCGAGAGTCGAGCCGAGACAAGGCAGTGCATCGAAAGTTGAAACATGACAAGCTCGCTTCTCAATAAGCCTTTTCTCGTCAGTTTCATTAGCCACACCCTTGCGAGGGCCGACACGAACCCATATACGACCTTTATATTTCACCGGAGGGAATACAGCTGGTTGCACCTCGACAACAACAACCGTGCCGCCATCAAGTTCAACTTTCTCAACTGTCATCGACGGTTGCGGCTGTATGTTGCCATCTGTTCGGATGGCTGCAATATTCTTCAGCAATTCATCCGTAATATTGATTGGTTGCACATAGCCGTCATCATCCGCTCCAAGAATCAGATAGCCCGGCTTGCGATGATCAGCCAAATCATTGGCAAACGCACAAATAGCGTGCCCGAATTTATCGGTATTCGTCGTTGAAACAGTCCTCTCGACCCGGTCACTCTCCAAGTCAAGCAGCATCTTCTGTATTTCGTCCTTGCTAATCATAGTCAAGATACATTATTTGTTGAAACTGTGGATTATATTCAATCGAATCGCCCGATAGAATTGCATTAACGGCTTCTTAAATCACCCTGAACGAAACGAGTAAGCACAGTAGAATCGTTGGTAGAGTTGTCAAGATGCGTAAGAAACTCAAAGTCTTTCCAAAAACGCGATGTCCGGGCCTGAGGTCATGAGTGGGTCTCGACCTTTGAGGAGGCCGGGAGCGAAGCATTGCGCTCATCGACGGCTTCTACTACGGCACGGCCGAGTTCCATAAATGCCTCACCTGTGATAGACTCTTTGACGGCTATAGGCTCACCGCAATCACCACCTTCACATATGGAGCCGACGATGGGTATCTGTGCGAGCAGTTTTACTTTCAGCTTGCGGGCAAGCTCAACGGCTCCGTCACGGCCAAATATGTAGTAACGCTCGTCGGGATGAGCGGCCGGAGTAAACCAAGCCATGTTCTCCACTATACCGAGTACAGGCACATTGACCTTTTCATCGGTGAACATGCCTATTCCCTTTCGGGCATCGGCCAGAGCCACTTCCTGCGGCGTGCTGACAATAATCACTCCGGTTATGGCAAGGGTCTGCACCAAAGTAAGATGGATGTCGCTCGTGCCGGGAGGCATGTCGATAAGGAAATAATCAAGATCGCCCCAGTTGCCCTGCGTTATAAGCTGATTAAGCGCACGCGATGCCATGGCTCCGCGCCACAGTACGGGCGCATCGCGCTCCATAAGAAGGCCTATCGACAACAACTTCACGCCGTAGCGCTCGATAGGCACAATATAATCCTGACCATCCACTTTCTCCATATAAAGCGGCTCATCCTCGATACCAAACATCTTGGGCACCGACGGGCCGAAAATATCGGCGTCGAGAAGCCCGACCTTGTAACCGAGCCGTGCGAGAGCCACGGCAAGATTACTTGCCACAGTCGACTTGCCGACACCACCCTTACCCGACGACACACCCACTATGTTTTTCACACCGGGAAGCGGATTTTCGGGTTTAGGAGCGGGCCCGCTGTTGCGGAATTTTACAGCGATACGGTCTTTCACATCCACCTCGGGCGATATGAAAGTGGTTATGGCGGTCTCGGCCGCCTTCACAATCGACTTTACAAAAGGGTCGGTGGGTTTGTCAAATATCAGCGAGAAACTAACCGTATTGCCGTCAATACGTATATCGTCCTCAACCATGCCAAGTTCGACAATGTTTTTCCCGTTTCCGGGATAGCGCACGGTAGCGAGCGCGTCAAGTATAAGTTTCGGATAAATCGGATCCATTTTATTACATTTATTGTTTGTCATTGTTTTTAATACGCACCTGCGGGTTACAAAGTTCGGGACACTGAAGTTCGCCGCGCGAGAAACTTCGGTATGTATCAGGCTCAATCTCCACTTCAGGCTCGGAGAGTTCGCCCTGCGCGGGCAGAGTCCATGATATGTATTTTATGGTCAGCCCTCGGTCAAGCCACTGCTGTTCATAAAAAGTACGTATGCCGAGTATATCGTCGACACCCTGCGGATCGCCATACAGGTCGCACGTGTCGGCAATAAGCGGCAACGAATTGTGCCGGGCCATAATGCCCGTATAAGTATATAAAAACGGGCTGTCGGTCTTCAGATGCACCCTGCCGCCGTCTTTGAGCACCTCACGGTAAAGGCGAAGAAACCGCGTGCCCGTAAGACGCTTGTTGACCTTCTTCATCTGCGGGTCGGGAAATG
Organism: Candidatus Homeothermus arabinoxylanisolvens; assembly: GCA_001689405.1. GTDB lineage: Bacteria > Bacteroidota > Bacteroidia > Bacteroidales > Muribaculaceae > Muribaculum > Muribaculum arabinoxylanisolvens. The sequence continues at coordinate 16,738 of LUJO01000048.1, forward strand.
TAATCCATATCTCGTCGACCTCACCGGCAGCGAAAAAGTATGGCAAAAGCTCTATACTCGTACGCAGAAAAGCGGCGTTGCCCATTTTGCGGTCGCGCACCTGACAAGCACCCGACCACATGCGGGCGCCCTTTATATCTATGCCTATAAAATTCTTATCGGGGAAGCGGGCGGCCAGTCCTACCGTATATTCACCCTTGCCGCAGCCGAGCTCGAGTATTATAGGATTGTCATTGTGAAAATAATCGGAGTTCCAACGGCCTTTCATGGGAAACCCGCGCTCTTTCAACACGCTGAACGGATACTGAAAGACGCACTCCATCGACTCCATGTCGCTAAATTTCTTCAACTTGTTTTTTCCCATATCGGTATACTTTATCGGTCAGACGCAATCCTGAATATTAATAATACGTTCTACTACATAAAGAGCGCATATATCACCGAGCGCCACATCCATATCGTCATAGTTGCGGTTTTCACTGCGCAACACCACTTTTGACGGGTCCTCCTGATGACGGCGCACATACTTCACCACTCTGCGGTTTTCCATCACCACGACATATATCTGCCCCCATAATATGTTCTGCAGGTCGCTCTGAGGCAGGAAAGCCACGTAACCGCCATTGTTGATCTTCGGCATCATCGAGTCGCCCTTGGCCCTCACCACTATCCAGTCAGGATTAAGGTTAGGGAAATTCAGACGGCCAATGACATTTTCCTCGGTAAACGCACGCGACATCTCGGTACACCCTGCCGCCACATCGATATCGTAGACCGGGATGCCCTCGTTGATACACGACACGACAACCTCACCCGACGACACGGCTATAGCCCGCGACACTTTGTCAAACGGCAGCCCCTTTCCGTCGCGCAACCAGTCCTTCGACACATTGAGGTTCACGACTATGCGGTTGAGCAGAGCCTCGCTTACAGGCAACCGGCCGCTAAGATACTTTGACACATTGGAGGCGTCTATGCCTATGGTTTTCGCGAGCTGCGACTGCGAAAGGTGCTTTAGCTGCATAATATGCCTTATACGGCTTATTATTGCATCCTGAGAGTGTGATGTTTCCATAATTGAGGTGGTTTTACATTGCAAAAATACTTCAACAATTGCAATAATGCAAGTTTTTGCATTATTATTTTGTACTTGCCCAATAAAAAACAGTTATATTTGCTTGTCAATAAGATAAGAGGTAACTTTGCGCGTCTTTATAAACGATTAACAAAATGTCAACTTACACAGAAGACCAACGCAAAGTGACCACTCATCGCCTTAGCGAAATGAAAGCGCGCGGCGAAAAGATAGCCATGCTTACAGCCTATGACTTTTCAATGGCAAAGCTCATCGACGAAGCCGGCATGGACGTGATACTCGTAGGCGACTCCGCCTCAAATGTCATGGCGGGCAACATAACCACCCTGCCTATCACCCTCGACCAGATGATATATCATGCCAAATCGGTGGTGAAAGGCGTCAAAAGAGCGCTTGTTGTCGTAGACCTGCCGTTCGGCAGCTATCAGGGCAACAGCAAGGAGGCCCTTGCATCGGCTATCAGAATCATGAAAGAGAGCCATGCCGAGGCCGTTAAAATGGAGGGAGGTGCGGAAATACGCGAGTCAATAGAGCGCGTGCTCTGCGCCGGCATTCCCGTCATGGGCCACCTCGGACTCACCCCGCAGTCCATCAACAAGTTCGGCACCTACGCAGTGCGTGCCAAAGAGGAAGCCGAAGCCGAGAAACTCGTAGCCGACGCCAAGTTGCTCGAAGAGATAGGCTGCTTCGCCCTCGTCCTTGAAAAGATACCCGCACAGCTTGCCACCCGCGTAGCAGCCGAGGTGTCCATTCCCGTAATCGGCATAGGAGCCGGAGGCGGTGTCGACGGCCAAGTACTCGTCATGCACGATATGCTCGGCATCAACAAAGGTTTCTCACCGCGTTTCTTGCGTCGTTACGCCGACCTGTCGACAGTCATCAACGATGCCGTGGCCCACTACATCGATGACGTGAAGACCCGCGACTTCCCCAACGACAAGGAGCAATACTGATATGACAAGATAGCGGCGCATGACATGGCGCTACCGAATATATGACACGGAGCACGGCAGCATTGTCGTGCTCCGTGCTGCATATAAAAATTTCACTCATCGGGCATTTTTCATAGCAGTCTGTCATAAAATTTCGTAAAATAGTTATTCAGTAATTAAAAGTAGACACCGATAACCGACAATTAATAAAAAACTTTTGTATTTTTGCCGTTCAAACAACGTTTCAACCGATGACAAAAAACGAAGCCGCCCCGCAACCGTCAAGCGAAAAATGGACCGAGATAACGCTTCTTCCCGAATGGGAGGAGGAATACTACCTCGTATATACGGCCAAGAAATACGGGAAATGGGTCATGCTCAAGACCCTGAAGCCGGAGTATGCCGACCATCCCGACTTTAACGCGATGATTGAAAAAGAGTTTGAAGTACGTTACAACCTTGCCCATCCCCACATAGTCATGATCAACGACTTCGAGGAGATACCCGGACTGGGCAAATGTATCATTACCGACGACGTATACGGCGACTCGCTCCGTAAGTTGATGGACGAAAACAAAGTGACTCCAGAGATAATACAAAAACTCCGTCACGACCTCCTCGACGCAATCGACTACATTCAGACCAACCATATAGTACATCATCCGATACGCCCCGAGACTATAATTTTCACTGAAAATGTAGGCAACCTGAAGCTGATAGACGTAGGCTTCGACCAGCTGAAGCATATGGAGCCGGCCGACATGTCGGAAGACATATACAACTACGGACTCGTACTAAACGAAGCTCTCGACCATGTGGAGGGTAAAAACACGCTGCTCCGCAAAGTGGCGAAAAAATGCATGGATCCGGACCCTGACAAGCGTTACCGCGACGTTCAGGACCTGCACCTCGCACTCGAACATCGCTCAAGCAATCAACTATATATCCTACTGATTGTTTTTCTTTCATTGATGATCGTTCTGCTCGCTTGGCTGAACACCCGTCATCCGACACAGGCAACCGATAGCCGACCATCGATAGAAAACGTAAAATAGCAATCGCAATGTCAGTTGAAATAAGAGAAATCGACCCTACCCGATCGCAGCTCAAAGAGTATGTGAAGTTTGGCATAGACCTGTATAAAGGCAATGACTGCTTCGTGCCGCCGCTTATCTACGACGAGATCGACACACTGTCGCCCGACAAGAATCCGGCATTTGACTACTGCACGGCCAAGTCTTGGATGGCTTATCGCGACGGTAAGCCCGTAGGACGCATAACCGGTATCGTCAACTCGGTCGTCAATGACCGCACCGGATCGCACGACCTGCGCTTCGGCTTCATGGACTTCATAGACGATGACGAAGTGGTCGACGCGCTGTTCAACGAACTCATGCGATGGGGAAAGTCGCAGGGACTTACCTCCATAGTCGGGCCCATGGGCTTCAGCGACATGGACCACGAAGGCATGCTGACATACGGCTTCGACGAACTCGGCACGATGGCCACGATATACAACTATCCTTACTATCCCCGCCATATGGAACGCCTCGGCTTCAGAAGCGACGCCGAGTGGGTGGAATACCGCATGACCGTGCCCGACAAAGTACCCGACCAGCTTCAGCGCGTAGGCGACATAGTAAGACGCAAGTACGGTCTTCGCACAATAAAGTTCACAAGCTCGAAAAAGCTCAAGGAACAGTACGGACAGGCTCTGTTTGAACTCATCAACGAGGCCTATGACAGCCTGTACGGCTACTCACCTCTGACAAAACGGCAGATTGACTACTACATAAGCATATATCTGCCCATCCTTCGGCTTGAGAATGTATGTGTCATAGTTGACTCCGATGACAAGCTCGTGGGAGTAGGCATATCCATTCCGTCGCTGTCGCGGGCTCTGCAGAAGTCGCGCGGACGCCTGTTTCCGTTAGGATGGACCCATCTGCTTAAAGCGCTCTACCGCCCCAATGATGTAGTAGACCTGCTCCTCGTGGCCGTAAAACCCGAATACCAGAGCAAGGGAGTGAACGCACTTCTGTTTACCGACCTGCTGCCGGTATATATTAAAAACGGCTATCGCTGGGCCGAGAGCAATCCGGAACTTGCCGAAAACGAAAACGTGCAGCAACAGTGGAAGTTTTTTGACCGTCGTCAACACCGTCGCCGCACCGCTTTCAGAAAAGATATACCCGATACGCTCTAAAAACGCGTATAATACAATTCCGCTCCCGTATAGTCATCATACAGAATCAGATTGACGGGGCCGTCCATATCCCAGCCATAATTCCATTCATCGCCGTTCTGGAAGTAAATGTCCACTTCATAATCATTCCAGTCCCACGTGAAATCGTAGGTGCCGTTGAAGTCGCTGTAACTGCCCCAGCCGTCACTGTCAAAAACAAAGGTGCTCCGACCGTCATCCTGAACCCATTTACCAAGAAAAGGAGCGTTTATAGGGTCGTAGTCCTCGTCATCGCACGACACCATGCTGACCGATAGTACCGTAAGCATAATTCCCAATAGAAAGGCCTTTTTCATCTGTCTTTAATTAATGTTATATTCTTAATTTTTCAACAAATTTAGTGTAACTTTGTTGAACTACGATTAAAATTAGTCAATGAATTTAACTTCGCTTGTCAGACCGCATTTCGTAAAGCGGATCGACGCAATGACATATGCCACACTGCATGCACGCGACGCACAGTCGGCGCAACTCGGCATGCTGTTGAAAAACGGTCGGCGCACCCTCGTAGGAGAGCGTGCCGGCTATGGAAGCATCGACAGCTACGATGACTACAGGAGTCGCGTGCCCGTAAGCGGATATGCCGACATAAGGCCGCTGGTAGAGCGCATGATAGCCGGAGAGAAGGACATACTGTGGCCCGGGACGACAAAGCGCTTCGCCCAGTCGTCGGGCACCTCTGACGGAAAGAGCAAATACATTCCCGTCACAGCCGACTCACTGCGCCGCAACCACTATCAGGGGGGCAGCGATGTCGTGAGCTCTTATCTGCATCTATATCCCGACAGCCGCATGTTTGACGGCAAGGGCTTCATACTCGGCGGCAGCTTCGCCAACGAGCTGACACTTCCCGCAGGCATAAAAGTGGGCGATCTGTCAGCCAATCTTATCGACGCCATCAACCCGCTTGTCAACCTTGTGAGAGTGCCGTCAAAACGCATAGCCCTCATGGAGGACTGGCGACAGAAACTTCCGGCTCTCGTCAAAGCATCGATAAACAGCGACATAACCAACATATCGGGAGTGCCGTCATGGTTTCTGACCGTACTTAAAGAGGTCATAAAGGCGGCCGGAGCCTCGACTATCCATGACGTATGGCCGCACCTTGAGGTGTTTTTCCACGGCGGCATATCGTTCAAGCCATACAGAGAACAATATGCACGCATAACCGACCCGTCGCGCATGCGTTACCTTGAGACCTACAACGCCTCGGAAGGTTTTTTTGCGGTACAGTCCGCAATCGAAGACCCGTCGCTGCTTCTTCTGCTTGACATAGGGGTATTCTACGAATTCATTCCTGTCGACGAGGACGGCGACCCGCATCCACATGCGCTTGCGGCATGGGAGGTGAAGGAGGGAGAGACATACGCCATGATCATAACCTCATGTAACGGACTATGGCGTTACGCGCTGGGCGACACCGTGACCGTAACTTCGGTAAATCCGCTAAAAATAATCATCTCGGGGCGCACCAAGCACTACATCAACGCTTTCGGCGAAGAACTTATGGTGTACAACGCCGATGCAGCCATAGCCGCGACATGCCGCGAGACGGACTGCGCCATAACCAACTATACCGCGGCGCCGGTATATGCTGGCGACAAGTCGCGCGGACGCCATGAGTGGCTTATAGAATTCAGCCGGGAACCTGACGACATCGAGGCCTTCGCCGACGCGCTCGACCGCAATCTCTGTCGTGAAAACTCAGACTATCAGGCAAAACGCGCCGGCAATCTGTTTCTTGACCGGCTCAACATAGTCAAGGGTCGGCACGGGGTATTTGACGAATGGCTCGCCTCTACGGGAAAACTCGGAGGCCAGCGCAAGGTTCCGCGCCTTAGCAATGACCGCCGCATCATGGACGCAATGCTGCGTATCAATGACATTGGATAATCCTTTTTAACTATAACTTTTATGAGATATTACCGATTAACACTTCTTGCACTGCTTATAACTACGGCCGCCATAGCCGGAGCGAAAGCCAGATATGTCTTTTACTTCATAGGCGACGGCATGGGCATGGGTCATGTCAATGCCACCCAGTACTACAACCGCATGGTGCTCGGCAATGAAGAGCCGCTGCTTATGATGCAGTTTCCCGTGGCATCACAGGCATGGACATACTCGGCTTCGTCGCCCGTGACCGACTCGGCAGCCGCGGGCACCGCACTGTCCACAGGCTTCAAGACCAACAACTACATGGTAGCCATAGCGCCTGACTCGACCACCCACTATAAGTCAATAGCACGCACACTCAAAGATGAGGGCTGGGGAGTAGGCATACTCTCGTCAGTGGCTCCCGACGACGCCACACCGGCTGCATTCTATGCCAACCGTCTTGACCGAGGAATGTTGGACGGTATAGATGAAGATGCCGTGAAGTCAGGTTACGAATTCATGGGCGGAGCCTCGCTGCGCGGGCTAAAAGACAGCGAAGGCCGTCCTAACGCAGTGGCAGAGATGCTTGACAAGTCTGGCATAAAGATACTGTACGGTACAGAGGGCCACGAGAACATCGACGCCGAGCGCCTTATGATATTAAGTCCCGAAGAGGCACGGAGCAATAATAATGACATCGGCTATACAATCGACTCCATACCCGGAGCCATGACACTGCCGGAACTTACACGCGCCGGTCTCGCACAGGTAAGCCGTCGCTCGCCCGACCGTTTCTTCATGATGATCGAGGGGGGCAACATAGACCATGCCGCCCACGCCAATGACCCCGGCGGCGTGATAAAAGAGATACTCAACTTTCAAGATGCCATAAAAGTAGCCTACGACTTCTACCTCCAGCACCCCGACGAGACTCTCATAGTAGTGACGGCCGACCATGACACCGGCGGCATGGCCCTGTCACGCAAAACCAAAGGCGGACTCGCACTTATCGACAACCAACGCATAAGCAAAGACCGGCTTACCGACTACTGCCGCGACCTGCTCGAAAACAACAAGCCCATAACATGGGAGGAGATGAAGTCGCTGCTCTCTGACAAACTCGGTTTCTGGACCGCCATACCCGTCGATGAAAAAACGACCGAAAGTCTGCACGGTACGTTCAACCGCACATTTATCGACCGCACGGCACTAAGCGAGAGAGCATTATATAATGTATACAATGCATTTGTCACGGAGGTATTCAAGATATACAACAAGCAGGTAGGCACAGCCTTTATCAGCAGCAGCCATACCGCCAATCCCGTACCGGTATTTGCCATAGGCGCCGGCGCCGGTAAGTTCAGCGGCGCGAACAACAATACCGACATACCCAAGCTCATATATGAAGCTACCCGCCAATAGCACGCTCAGCCTAACGGCGATGCTTGCGAGGCGGTAAAAGGCGCAAAATAATATCCTTCACATAAGGAGTGGACTTTATAGAGTCGGCCTGTCCGAGATAATGGAGGGCCGGCTCTTTTTCACCTTTCATGTAGTAGTAATTGCCAAGAATAAGCAACGTATCGTAATCGTCGGGATACAGCGACAGCAATTTACGGTATACGTCTATACCGCGTGTTTCATCGCCCTCAAGCATGTATCCGTCGGCCAAATAAGCGAGATACTGCCGGTTGTCGGGAGCGCCGGTAAGCATGATGCGGCTGTACTCGACCATCTTCGGACCGTTGCGCCGAAACACATAGTAATTGAGCAATTGTTTTTCTATACTGCGCTTAAGCCACGGCTGCCTGTCCATTACAAGCATAAGAAAATTCTCATACAGCGAGGTCTGGCCCATGGCAAAACTCACGCGCCGCACTCCTGAGTATATGGAGTCGACAGGTATAAGCTGCTGCTGTGCACGTTCAAGAAGCGAAATCTCATAATCGGGCAATTCTCTCATGGCCGCCGTGACAATGGCGTGGCAATATGTGTCGACCACTTTGGCGCTGTCTTCAAGCATAAGCTCATACATGGCTGCCGCGTTGGGCCAGTCCTTGTATTTAAAAAACCGCGCCGCCTTGGTGGCTACCGTTTTATAATCGCGCGAAGCCACTGTGGCGTGCGATACGAGTGAAAACATAAATGCCGCCAAGACCGTGACAACATATATGATACGCTTATTTTCTCCGCTAAATAAATTTTTCCGCATGGCTTAATTGCATTTTTCGCTTCTGTTGCATTATCTTTGTAAAGATAAACAATTATAATATATAATGTATCGACATGAGAACAAATTATAATCGCATTTTGCTGAAACTAAGCGGAGAGTCGCTCATGGGGGCGCAAGGTTACGGAATCGACACCGTACGTCTAAACGAATATGCCGCACAGATAAAAGAGGTCGCAGCCTCCGGAGTGCAGGTAGCCATCGTCATCGGCGGAGGCAACATATTCCGCGGACTTAGCGGAGCCTCAAAAGGATTCGACCGGGTGAAAGGCGACCAGATGGGCATGCTGGCCACTGTCATAAACTCGCTCGCTCTCAGCTCCGCGCTTGAAGCTGCGGGGCAGCCGGCAAAAGTATTTACGGCTATAAACATGTTTCCCATCGGAGAGCATTACAGCAAATGGCGTGCCATCGACGCCATGAAGGAGGGCAAGGTAGCCATAATATCAGGCGGCACGGGCAATCCGTTCTTTACCACTGATACAGGCTCGGCCCTGCGCGGCATCGAAGTGGAAGCCGACGTCATGCTGAAGGGAACCCGTGTCGACGGCATATACACCGCCGACCCGGAAAAGGATCCTACAGCTACAAAATTCTCGGAAATAACCTATGATGAGGTATACACACGCGGACTGAAAGTCATGGACCTAACAGCCACGGCACTCTGCAAGGAGAACCGTCTGCCTATCATAGTATTTGACATGGACACACCCGGCAACCTGAAAAAAGTACTTGCCGGTGAACCCATAGGTACTCTTGTTTATTAATAAATCAAAATATATACCATTATGACTGACGTTAAAACTTATCTTGACCCCGCCGAAGAAAAAATGGAGATGGCGGTAGCGTATCTTGACGAATCACTCGCTCACATACGTGCAGGCAAGGCAAATCCGAAAATACTCGACGGCATACGTGTCGAATATTACGGCAGCGCCGTACCTATCTCCAATGTAGCCAACGTAAGTGTACCCGATGCGCGTACAATCACCATTACGCCGTGGGAAAAGGCCATGTTCAAGGAAATCGAGAAAGCCATCATAAATTCGGAACTCGGTATAACTCCCGAAAACAACGGCGAGATCATACGCATATCCATACCGCCGCTGACCGAAGAGCGACGCAAACAGCTTGTAAAGCAGTCGAAAGCAGAGGCTGAAAATGCCAAAGTATCGGTGCGCAATGCCCGCCGCGACGCTATAGAAGGCCTGAAAAAGGCTATAAAGCAGGGTATGCCCGAAGACGTAGAGAAGGATGCCGAAGGCACGGCTCAGAAGCTTCATGACAAATATCTGAAAAAAATCGACGAACTCTTTGCCGCAAAAGAGAAAGAGATACTTACCGTATAAACCGACTGCAATGGAGACAGGTGAAAAAATACCCGAAGTACTCGGATTGAATGTCGACGGACAAGAGGTGAAAGCCTCTGACTTCGCCGGCAAACCGCTGATAATATATTTTTATCCCAAAGACAACACTCCGGGATGCACGGCCGAGGCATGCTCCATTCGCGACGGATATGGCGAACTTAAAGCACTCGGCTACGAAATAATAGGCATCAGCAAGGACTCCACGGCAAGCCATGTGAAGTTTGCCGACAAGTACTCGTTGCCGTTCATACTGCTAAGCGACCCCGACACAACGGTCAATCAGGCATTCGGTGTATGGCAGAAGAAAAAGATGGCCGGACGCGAATACATGGGCACAGTGCGTACGACATTTATTACCGACGCAGACCATCGTATCACCCACATAATCACAAAGGTCGACACGAAAAACGCTACAGCACAGCTGCTGAAGCTGATTGCCGGCTAACAGCAAGGCGGTTGTCCACCAAAATAAAAACATGCGGCTTCAATGGTGAAGTCGCATGTTTTTATTTATACCAACTTATCTAACCTTATTTATATGCAATTCGCATATATTACTTCATCGGAACGATAGATACGGCATAACCGCCACCCGGAGCTTCGGGTATCTTTATGCGCGACTTAGGCGTCACAGTCTTTTCCTCTATGATATAGGATTGGGGATTGTTGCGGTAATGAGCATCTTTTCCGTCACGATATATCGTAGCTTTGTACTTGCCGGCGGGGAGGAAATCGAAAGAGAGCTCCGATACGCGGGCATCTGCACCGTTTGTACCCCCGACAAACCATTTATTCTCGCCTTTGGCCTTGCGGGCCACGGTCAGATACTCCATAGGTTCGGCCTCAAGATAGTAGCTCTTGTCCCAGTCGAGAGCCACATCCTTTATAAACTGAAACGCATCCATAAAACGTTCATAGGTTTCAGGCAGGTCGGCCGCCATCTGAAGCGGGCTCGACATAGTCACATACAGCGACAGCTGATTGGTGAGTGTAGTATTGACCCATGACTTGTTTTTCGGATTATACTTTGATATATTGTTTTCAAACAGACCGGGAGTATAGTCCATCGGGCCACCGATAAGACGGGTAAAAGGCAGAATGGTGGTATGGCTCGGCTTGCTGCCTCCGAATGCCTGATACTCCGAACCACGGGCCGACTCATTGCCGATCAGGTTTGGCCATGTGCGGCACAATCCGGTAGGACGCACAGCCTCGTGGGCATTGACCATGATTTTATAATCGGCCGCCTTTTTCACGGCATAAAGATAATGGTTTACAAGCCACTGGCTGAAATGATTGCTTCCGGCCGGAATGATCTTACCTACGTAACCGCTCTTTACCGCATCGTAGCCGTTGTCCTTCATAAACTTGTAAGCTTCGTCCATACGGCGCTCGTAGTTGCGCACGGAACTTGAAGTCTCATGATGCATTATCATCTTCACACCCTTTGACTTGGCATAATCGCGTATCTCCGGCAGGTCGAAGTCGGGATAAGGAGTGACGAAGTCAAACACCTCGTCTTTCATCTTGTTGGACCAGTCTTCCCAACCGACATTCCAACCCTCCACAAGAACACCGTCAAATCCGTGCTCGGCGGCAAAATCGATATAGCGCTTCACCTTATCGGTAGTGGCGCCATGCTGTCCGTGAGGCTTCACCTTATTATAGTCGACTTTGTCAAGATGTATGTTAGGCAGGTCATTTGTATAGCTCCACTTGCTCTTGCGGTTTATCATCTCCCACCATATACCTATGTACTTGCAGGTCTTTATCCATGATGTGTCCTCTATTTTACACGGTTCGTTAAGGTTGAGAGTTATACGCGAGGCAAGTATGTCGCGGGCATCGTCGCTGACAATCACTGTACGCCACGGCGTCACACAATCGGTCTGCATATAGGCCTTATCGCCGGCGGGATCGGGAGTAAGGAGCGCCTTGAACACCAAGTTGCTGTCATCCAGCTCAAGGTGCATGCAAGGATAGTCGACCAAAGCCGCCTCGTGTATGTTTATGTACAGACCGTCGTCGGTCTTCATCTGCAGCGAAGTCTGCACGGCCTTGTCTGACGGACGGTCAACCCATATGTAAGTGGGTCCGTTAACGCTGTCGGCGAGTGAAGCGATCTCCGACAGGCGGCTACGTGTATACTCGTACTCCTGAGTATCGTAATCGGCAGGTATCCAGTAGGCCTCATGGTCACCCGCCATGGCAAACTCCGTCAGCTCATCGGTAATGACAAAGTAGCTCAACTTCTTCTGCATGGGAAATTCATAGCGGAAACCGAGACCGTCGTCAAACAAGCGGAACCGTACCGACATAAGACGTTTGGTCGACTTCTGACGCAGATTGACAAGCATTTCACGGTGATTGTCGCGTATCTCGGCCTCCTCACCCCACACCGGACGCCATGTGGTATCGACCGAAGCGGTGTCGACTGACACTATCTCAAAACCGTCTTTCAGGTCGCCGCCCTTCTTCAGCTTGAAACCGAGGCTGCTCGGCTTGACTACCGGCTTTGACTTATAGTCAAGGGAGTATCGGGGAGTGCCGTTATCGGTCAACGAAAATGTCATTGACAGATTCCCGTCAGGAGAGAGAAGGGTTTGACCCGCAGCAGGCATACACAGCACCAATAGTCCCGCAATTAAGTTAAGCACTTTCTTCATATATTAAATTTTAGATTAATCGGGTAAATAAGTTTCGTTTCGCAAAGATACATTTATATTTCGAAACCACAACATCTTTTTTGAAAACTATTTCAAACGTGAGCATATAAATAAACAACCTTCCGGAAACTGATGTACCGTTTCCGGAAAGTCGCCATTTTTAATGATTACAATGTACTGTCAGCACTTACCTTTTCCGTGGTTGCATACAGCCATATCCTCGGCCTTTTCAACCTCATCCTCGGTAGGCTCGTAGCCAACCGCCCATTTTGAGACTTCCGAAGGCTTACGGCCCTCTATCTGCCAGTCAAAGGGATAGAAATGCGACTGCGGATTACGCCACGACGGCTTTCGTATGGCATACACCACAAGAGGCAACGCAACAAATATGCCTACACCAAGCAAAAGTATACCGATATAAATAACCGGGCTGCCGGTCTGTATCTGCGACGGCGGAAGATAACTCAACAGAAGAGCCGCCATAGCACCGATGATGCCGAGACCGCAAACAAGCCACTCGCCGAGTTTTCCAAACGGCACTTTGAAACCGCGCTTCTTGTTGGGCTGCGTGCGACGCAATCTGATAAAGGCTCCGTATATCATAAGCACCATTATAAGATATATTATCGTAGCCATCTGCGACATAATCTGATAAGCCGACTCCACGGTAGGCAGTACCAGAAGTATAAGCGTAAGTACTGATACAAATACTCCGGCCACGATAAGTATGGGCTTGTTAACACCCTTGTCGTTGACTTTCTGAAGGCCACGTGGCAGATAGCCCGACTGTGCGACGGCCATAAGACCGGTCGACGGTCCGTTTACAAGAGCACTGACCTGTCCTATAACGCCTACCATAATGAGGAGTGCTATAAGATTACCGGCCCAACGCAGGCCAAAACTCTCCCAGAACTTATTATAGGCCACGAGCAACGACTGAAGCAGATTGATCTGCTGCGAAGGTATGACAAGACCTATAATAAGAGTGCCTATGGCATATACAAGCACTATGACCACAATAGAGAGGAATACCGAACGTGGAAAATCGCGTGCCGGGTTGCGCATGTCGTTGATATGTACGGCCTGTATCTCCATACCGCCGTAAAAGAGGAATATCGAGGCGGCGAGCACGATAGTGTTGAGGTTGGAAAAGTCAGGGAAAAACGGCATAGGAGTAAGCTCGATTGTCTTGCCCATGCATACATATACCACACCGAGCACGATAAGAATGGCTCCCGGTATTATAGTGCCGCACAGACCGCCGAGTGTGCTGACTTTATTGGCCGCCTTCATGCCCCGGAAAGAGTTGAGCGTCACACCCCAGTATATGAGGAGCGCTATGATAAGCGTGTACAACTTGTTGGAAGCGAGTTTGGCGTCAAAGCTCTCGGGCCAGAATATGTAGGCGAGCGATGCGGCTCCAAACATAAGCACTGTAGGAAACCATATTATGATCGTCTGCCACTCAAGATACATCGCCGTCCATCCCCATCTCGGCCCGAACGCCTCCGATATCCAACGGTAAAGTCCGCCGGCCTTAGTATAAGTAGAGGCAAGCTCGGCACATACAAGCGAGAAAGGCAACAGAAACACTATTGCGGCAAACACATAATAGAATATGGACTGTATGCCGAACTTGGCCTCGGAAGGCAAGCCTCGCAGGCTAAGTATCGACGTGATGATCAGGATAGCCATGGCAACCATGGTTATCGACCCTTTGGCGGTAGACACCACCTTTTTTCGTCCCGATGCAGTTACGGGAGATTCCGCCGGTTGTTGAGGTTTAGTACTCATAACAGAAATAGTTTATTAAAATAAAGCAGACGCATGCCGCATGCATCTAACATTTGAAAAGGGACCC